>NZ_BCVD01000042.1 GCF_001591565.1 Priestia flexa NBRC 15715
CTTATGTCCCAGCCTCCTTTTCTATTCACTTTGACAAAGTAGTCTCTTTATACGTCTGCACCGATGTACTAAATAAAAAGATACATAGGAAAATTAAAAACAATACAGAACTAATAATGACAAAAAAGCTTAATCCTTCAAACAATCCGATAAAGGTTCCACCTAGGTACGGTCCCGCTAAGCTTCCAACGCTAAAGGCAATTCCACATAGCAAGTTACCTGTTGGTAGCAGCGAGCTTGGCATGAGATCCGTCATATAGCTAATTCCTAAGCTAAACGTAGAGCCAAGAAGCATACCTCCGATAAACAAACAAGCTAACAGTGGAATCGTTGTTGCTTCTAGTAGCGTTGCCAGTAAAAACGCTCCAGAGCCTAAAAACAAAACCCAGTGAAGAACAAACTTTCGTCCATGTTTATCACTCAGCATACCAAGGGGAAGCTGAAATATAATGCCACCGACTGCAAAAGAAGTCAGCAGGAGTGAAATAAATTCTACGTTTAGGCCAATTCGTAATCCATAAATAGGAAAGATACCATTTAGCGAAGACTCTAGAAACCCATAGCCGAGTGGTGGTAAAAAAGCAATCCAGCCGTATTTGATGGCTTTGGAAAAGCGCTTCATTGTTGCAGTAAAAGACATTGTGCTTACTTCTTCGTCACCCGTTGGAATCTCATTTTTTAATAAAAATAAAAATACCCATGTGACTAAGCAAATGAAAGCTGAAAAAATAAATGGTAACGTTTCACTCACGTTAACTAAATTGGCCATTAAAGGACCGACTGCAAAGCCAATACCAAAAGAAAGGCCGTACAGTGAGATGTTGCGTCCGCGCTTATCTACAGGTGAAAAGGCTGTAATCCACGTTTGCGTTGCAAAGTGAAGAGCGTGATCCCCAATTCCAATCGCGAGACGAAGCAAGAACCAAAACGTAACGGATTTCCAAAGCGGAAACAAAAAGAGGGATAAAATGACTAAAGCTCCTCCCCACATAATGATAGGTTTGTAGCCATGCTTTCGTAAGAGTGGCTCCATAAATGGAGAGGCTAATAAAATACCAATGTACAGTCCAGCAGCGTTTAATCCGTTTAAAGTCGATGATACCCCATCTTTTTCAAAGATAATGGCAATGAGGGGTAGAAGCATACCTTGACTAAAGCCAGAAATCGCTACTAGACTAACCAAAATCCAAAATCGTGTTCGCAACGTTTTGTTCATATAAGTGACCTCGTTTTAAGATGTTTTTTCTCCACGTATAATCCTATAGAACCTATCTGAAAATGACAATAAGCGAACTTAATTATTTGAGTGTTATTCCATTTCGTGATATAACGAAGTAAAACCCTAGGAGGTATTTTAAAATGGAATTTAAAATGCAGGAAGTTGGTTTCTCAACAGATTTACCGTTTGGAAATTTGCAGGTGGCAGGAGATGATGAATACGGCTTTCGTCCTTTTCAATTAATGGTTTCATCCATTGCGGTTTGTAGCGGTGGCGTTCTTCGCAAAATATTAGAAAAGAAGCGCATTGCGGTTAAAGATATTCACATTTCAGCAGACGTGACACGCAACGAAAAAGAAGCAAATCGCATTGAAAGCATCCATTTACACTACAAAATTAGCGGGGAAAACCTTCCGCACGATAAAATCGAAAAGTCAATTGAGCTTGCTAGAAAGAATTGCTCAATGCTTCAATCTGTTATTAACAGCATTGAGGTAACGGAATCATTTGAATTAGTCGCATAAGCTTGCCCCTCTCAGATTGAATTTGAGAGGGGTTTTTTTGTTTCCGTAATTATTCTTGTGCTGTTTCATGTAAAATAAAGGTTCAATTTTGACTAAAATCCATCTATAATAAAAAAGATGTTTGGAATATATTTCTATATATTGTGAGGTAACACGTTTGGAAACCTAGGACTGGGACCTAAAAAGAAGAGGAGTTTGATATCATTTGGTTAAATTAAAAGATTTTACGATTGATTTTGACTGTACGAAAGGGATACCTTTTTTCCAAGTTCATCAGAACAATAGAATTCGGTTTGATCTTTATGAAATATCGCTGGCTGATTTTAAAAGCATCATTAACGAAGTCTTTCAGGAGAGAAAAGACATCAATGCTATTTTTATTTCGCAATATATTTTCAATGGAAAGCGCCAATCAGCTAAGTCCAAAGTTGGTCGAATTCTGCAGCTGAATAATTGGCAAGAACACGTAGTAGCGGAAGATGAAAATAATGCAGTTGTCTATGCTTCTATCAAAAAACTAAGTTCTATCGATGTTTATAATTATTGTTTAAGTATCAGAAAAGGAAGAAGACCAGCGTATATCTCATTTTATTCGAATGACTATTTGTTATATGTAAGTACCGATGTTATTGATGTTATTTCCAATGATACTACTAACGTCGCTAAGTTAAAAGATGACTATAAAGGCTTGTATGATACGTATCATGAACATCAATAAGATACGCACCAACTCATATATGATAGGTATATAGAACTAATGAAAGATTGAAAGAAAAGGAAAAGACAAGTAAGATAGATTTGATTGCTAAAGGTTTCTTGAGATACTGATAGGACTATCGGTTGGTTTTAGGGCTTTGATTCGAAATACCAACTTTATCAATGTATAATTCAGTATGAATGAGATAATCGATGTATAGATAAGGGAGGATTTACCATGGGATTACTTATAGTTATTTTATTAGGCATAGCTATTTTATTGCTTATTTTATCTTTCAGAAAGACAAAACAATCACAAACTCATACAGACCAGCAGTTAGAACAGCTGACGTTAACAATTGGACAAGAAATGAATGAATTGAATGATCGCATCCGCACTCTTGAAATCGATGCAGCCATTACAGCAGAAAAATCAGGTGTATTAGGTCTAGAATCACCTGAGCGTAAAGATCTTCGCAATATGATTGACATGCATAAGCGCGGTTATTCGTTTGAAAGCATTGCAGGACGAATGAAAGGCTATACGCAACAAGAAGTGGAACAATTGCTGGCTCCTTACACGAAGAAGAAAGATGAAGGGAGCATGATGGCATAATGACACCGAATACGCTACGCAGCTTTGCTATGGGTTTACTCGTTGCAGCAACCGCAACGGGCATTGTGTACTTGCTTGAGCCATCTTCAACCTCAACTTCTAAAGAGTTATCAGAAGAAGAGATGCAAACTCAGTTAGAAGACAAAGGTTTTATAGTTCAAACCCAAGACGAACTGGACAAGCAGTTAGCTGATGCGAAAGCAGAAGCAGCACAGGAAGCTCAAAAAGAACCGAAAGAAGAAAAAGAAGAGCAACCAAAAGAAGAAGAGCCGGTTTATCGCACAATTATCAACGTGTCATCTGGTATGACGGCAGTTGATGTTGGTGAGGTTCTTGAAAAAGCTAAAATCGTAAAAAGCGGCTTTGAGTTCTACAAAAAGGTAGAAGGTCAAGGTGTGGAAAACAAACTTCGTCCAGGCACGTTTGAAGTTGATAGCGGCATGACGGAAGATGAAATGATTGCCGTGATTTTTAAAGGGTAACAAGAAAACTCTCTTAAGTAAAACTTAAGAGAGTTTTCTTGTTATGGTTGATTGAAGGGCTTGGCTGCTTCACTCACAATAGTAGGCTATTGTAGTGGTCTGGAAGTAACTTCTATATAAATTGTACCTTCTTTGTACTAAAAGAAGCAATTGGGGTTTTTTACTAGATATCAAAACATATTATGTAACATACAACTCTCTTTGTGAGAGTTCTTAGCATATATTTTCATAACTTTAAGGTTATTATTTGCCATCAATAGGTTCTTTCTTCCCGTTTTATTACGCCAATTTACTTCTTCTCCTTAATCCCGTTACGATAAATATAGATTCGATTTATAAACTATATTTTTCATATAAGGGGGATTCAAATGAAAGCAAAAAAACATTTGCTAAAATGTGCTTTAGTAGCTGGTGTGATAATTTCTACCTCTACACCTTACGCTGCTTTAGCAAAAGAGCCAAGTATCACGATGAGTGAAGCGGAACAAGTACTAAATAATTTATCAAAAGAACAAAGAGAAGCTTTACAACAACTTGAAATTGGACCTGGCTTTATTATTTCACCCGATATTAATACTACAACCCCAGAAAACGTTGAGATTATCGTTGAGTTTAAACAAGATCCAGCAAAAGTAGAAGTGAAAAAACAAATGCTTAATCAAAAGAAAATCTCTTGAGGTACTGCAAAACAAAGAGTTGAACAGTCACATAAAGAATTCAAAACGTATATAGATCAATTAAAAACTAAGAAAAAAAAGGCGGTATACGATCCAAGTAAGATTAACGTGAAGCATGAGTATAAAAATGCCTTTAATGGTGTAGCAATGAGCCTTCCTGGAACGGCAGTTGAAGAATTATTGAATTCTGGAGAAGTAAAAAGAATTTGGAGCAATGTTCAAATTCAACTTGAACTTCCTAAGTCAAAAGGGGAGAAAGCTACTCCTAAAATGATTGACAGCATTCCACAAATTGGAGTAGATAAGCTTCATGATGAAGGAATTACAGGTCAAGGTATTAATTTTCAAATGGTTATATATGAAATGAAGGACGATAATGAGAACTACTATACACTAATTGAAGAAACTATATTACCCTATTATCAAAAAAATAGGTTATTTTATTCTTGTTGAGCACTATGAAAGAAAGCTTTTTTACTACTACTCTGAAAAGGGAGATTTAAAGAAGGCAATGAAAATAGCTCATTCTTATATCGGTTCAAAAACAAGCTTTTATGATCACCATTAAAACTATACATAAAATTAGCTATATGTTACTTCTACAAATAAAAAGGTAAGCCTTTTCATCAGCTTACCTTCTACTGTCCGGTAGATTTTATCTTTTTGTTTAAGAAACAGACTGTTTTTTTGGTAGCTTAGGATTAGTAGAGATTTGAGTTTGTTTACTAGTAAGTGAAATAGTAACAAAAGAAATAAAGCTCGTAATCAGTCCGTAAACGATAGGTTCGGTGGCTGTAATACCTTGAACAACCAGTCCGATTAAGATGACTGCTGCGCTTAATAGAATAGAGAAGAAAGCAGCTTTGGACGTTGCCTTTCTCCAGAAGAAGCCAAATACAATTGGAAAGAACAATGAACCAGATAGCACTGCGTACGCCACATCTAATGCGACAAGAACGTCTTGAATCCATACGGCAAAGATCATGGTCACAACACCGGTAGCTAAGGTAGTAAAGCGAGATGCTTTTAAAAATATTTTTTCACTCATAGATGGGACAAGGGGCTTGATAATGTCATTGACGATTAAAGTAGAAGAGGCAAGTAGTGTTCCTGATGAAGTTGACATTAACGCAGATAATACGCTAGCAAGTACAATGCCTAAAATACCTGTTGGTAATGTTTCAAGAGCCATACTTGTAAAAGCTGTTTGTGGATCGTTTAAAGCAGGGATGGCTACAAAAGCACACATACCAATAATGCTAATAGCAATTGCGTAAAATAAACTATAAATACCAGCTCCTAAAGTCCCTAAACGTGCTACTTTTAATGTTCTTGCAGTAAACAACCGTTGCCAAATGTCCTGTGCCACCACCATTCCTAAGCAGAATAGTAGAAAGTATTGAAAAATTTCCATTCCTCCAATGCTACTAATACCAAAATAAGAAGTAGGGAGCTCTGCTTGCAAATTGCTCCAGCCGCCAGCTTTGGAAAGACTCATTGGTAACATAATAGCAAAAATCCCAATTGTCATAATAATGAATTGAACAATATCGGTCATTGTAACGGACCACATGCCCCCAAGAATAGTATAAGAAAGAGCAATAGTTCCTCCAATTATCATTGAAAACGTGAGATTCCATCCAAGAAGAACGTGGAGCACTGTTCCCATTCCAATTACTTGAGTTACTGATACCATCATTGCATAAATAGCCGCTACTAATGCGCTAATAACACCTGTTTGTGCATTATAGCGCTCTGTTAACATTTGACTAATTGTTAACACTTTTAACGAAAAAATCTTCTTTGAAAAAAAGATTCCCATGACGACTATTCCTAAACCAAGCATGGCAACTAGCCACAGTCCTGATAACCCAAATTCATAGCCAAGCCTAGCTGTTCCTATTGTGGATGCTCCTCCTAAAATCACGGCTGCTAAACATGCAAGATACATGGTAAACCCTAGGTTTCTGCCTGCTACGATATAATCTTCAGACGTTTTTGCTCGTCGAGAGCCTAAAATACCAACAAAGATTAACAGTAAAAAGTAAATAATAATAACCAAACCATCAACTGTATTCATCGATTCGCTCCTTTAGTAGAAGGAGAGAAGAAACTCTCTCCTTGGAATTAAGAATTCTATTATTCTACGGATTGAAACTCTTTTTTTGTTTTGGTTTTTTTCGCTAATGCCACAAGCGTCACAAATTCATAAAGAATGTTAGCAGCAGCTGCTGCTGTAATGTCTCCATGATCGTAGGCTGGAAGTACTTCTACTAAATCAAAACCTACAAAAGATAAGCCTTCAAGCCCTCTTACAAATGCCAATGCATCATCAATCGAGGCGCCTGAAACCTCTGGGGTTCCTGTTCCTGGCGCAAATGAAGGATCAAGAAAGTCAATATCAAACGTTAAGAAAACAGGGCCTTCCTGTACACGAGTGTGAATCTTTTTAAGCATGGCTTCTACACCGTGTTTTTTATAATCATTTGTAGAGTACACGTCTAACCCTAAATTACGCGCATCTTCTAAATCTTCAGGTCCATACAAGCCGCCGCGCATTCCGATTTGCATGGAACGGGAGACGTCTATTAGACCTTCTTCAATAGCGCGGCGAAATACAGTACCATGATTATATTTTTTATCAAAGTAAGTATCCCATGTATCAGAGTGAGCATCGAATTGTAAAAGAGCTACAGGACCATGCTTTTTAACAATTGCTCGTAATTCTCCAAGCGTAACTGAGTGATCACCGCCAATTGAAATAGGAATAATATCTTTATTAACAATCTCTGTAATTGCTTCTTCGATATTTACGTATGTCTCCTCAATATATCCCGGAACGACATTAATATCACCGTAGTCGATACCAGAGACATAATCAAAAATATTAATGTTTTGTTCTACGTTATACGGACGAAGTAAAATAGAAAAGTCTCTTACTGCTTGAGGACCGAAGCGGGCTCCAGTTCTAAATGATTGACCTGAATCAAACGGAATACCCGTAATGACAAAGTCCATATCATAATCAAGCTGTTCAATATAAGGTAAACGCATAAACGTACGTGGTCCACAAAAGCGAGGAGATTCAAATGAGTTTTTTGGTTCATACTTAGCCATCAGTAAATCGCTCCTTTAATTAAATAGATTGTCCTTTCTTTTTTATATTGCAAATACTGTGCCAAGTTTAAAAACCTTAAAAAAACCTTATGAACAGCATCTTGATGCTTAATCCATAAGGTTGATTTGATTCAAAAATGAATTTTTTACGGTAATTTTAATTCATTTTTGAATTAATTTGATATTTGTGTAAGCGTCTAACAACAGTTGCTTGACTCATTTCAAGCTCTTTAGCTATATCGTATGTAGTTTTATTTTCCTTGGCAGCTTTTAGTAAAAAGTGCTTTTCTACTTCAGCTAAGGCCTCTTTTAATGTTAGGTCTTGGTTTAGGTAAATCGAATTTTTATGCTGAACAGGTGTTTCAGATGTGTGAATACCATACGAGAAATCTTCATTTACATGAATGATATCAGTAGGAGAAGTGACTACGAGCCGTTCAACGAAGTTTTCCAATTCCCGTACATTCCCTGGCCAGTCATAACCACTTAAATAATCAATGGCTGTAGGATTAAATGACTTTTGAACATAATACTGCTCATTAAAACGATCTAAAAACATTTTTAGTAAGCTATAAATATCTTCTTTGCGTTCTCGAAGAGGTGGGATGGTAATAGGAATTACATACAGACGGTAAAATAGATCTTCTCGGAACGTACCGTTTTTAACTTTTGCTTTTAGGTCTTGATTGGTAGCTACGATTAAGCGAAAATCAATCTTTTTTGTCTTTCCTCCTCCAAGACGTGTAATTTGTTTTTCCTGGAGTACTTTTAGCAACTTAGTTTGAATATCAAGTGGAAGTTCGCCAACTTCGTCTAAAAAGAGAGTACCTTTATCAGCTTGTTCGATTAACCCTTTACGGCCTCTATGGTTAGCACCAGTAAAAGCACCGCTCTCATAACCAAACATTTCAGATTCAAATAGAGAGCTTGGAATAGCACCGCAGTTAACTTCAATAAAAGGACAAGCTTTTCGCTCACTGTTTTGATGCAAAGCGCGAGCAAAGACAGTTTTTCCTACACCGGACTCTCCTAAAAGAACGACATTAGCATCACTTGCAGCTACTCGCTCAGTAAGTTCCCAAACGTGCTGCATGTTCTTACTTTTAATTACCATGCCATTTCGAATTATTTCTTTTTCTTTGAGCTGTTGAATCTCAACTTCGTATTGCTTAAGTTGCTGTTGAAGATGTTCATAATCTTCTTTTAATCGTTTAAGCTCTGTTAAATCATGAGAGAAGCTAACAATTCGATACAGGATTCCTTTTTTATTAAAGATTGGGATGCCAGTTGCCATGATTAATCCACCGTCTTTGTTTCTTTGCATCAGCTGAACTTTCTTCTTTTTCTTTATAACGGCCAGCGTAACAGAAGGTGAGAATACCTGCTGTTTTTCAAGTTCATAAGCAGATTTTCCGATAA
This sequence comes from Priestia flexa NBRC 15715, assembly GCF_001591565.1. Lineage (GTDB taxonomy): Bacteria > Bacillota > Bacilli > Bacillales > Bacillaceae_H > Priestia > Priestia flexa. Next base: position 8,751 of record NZ_BCVD01000042.1, read on the forward strand.
TAGAGTTAGAGTCGTATCCATAGATTTCTTTACAGTTTTTACTTGCTTTTAAAATAATTCCATCGCTATCAGCTATCACTATATTATCATTTGAAGCATCTAAAATAGCTTCCATTTCCATCATTAAGCTTTCATAATGTTCAGACATCATTCACATACCCCTTTGTGGAATGGTTTTTATATAGAATTTTCAGTTTATTAAACTATTTTATATATCTTTTTAGGGAAATGGCAATGTCTTTGAAAGAAGTGAACTTATTACTTTAGACTGGTGGATAAAAACATTGAAGCATCTTGGTTCATGAAAATACGTTCACCGTAATGAAAAGTGTGAATTGTCGTTGATGCAAATCCAACTTCCAGCAACAATTCTTTTAGTTCGCTGTGAGAGAAGCCATTATGAACTTTTGGATGACTAATTTTAGAATTTTTATCAAAATCCACAATAATGAGCTTGCCATTGTCATTTAAAAGAGTGAATAATTGTTGCAACACTTGCTTAGTTTCTGGAATGTGAAGAAGAACAAGTGACATTAAAACAATATCTGCTTTAACAGTAGGTACTTTCTTTGTGAAGTCTGCACAGAGCGTTTTGGCATTTTGAATATCGTTATAGGCAATTTTACCTTTTGCAATATCGAGCATTTGCTCAGAGGAGTCTACTAATAAAGCGGAATCGACTAAATCCGTTAGTTCTAAGCTGACAAGTCCCGTTCCGCTTCCGTAGTCCAGTAATGATTTTGATTGACTATCTTTTAACTGAGTTTTTACCTCTTTAACAATAACCTTAGCTAATTCTATTCGGTCCTCGGTATCATATCGTTTGGCCATTTGTTCAAATGGGTTATTTTCCATATTTACCTCCATCTTTTATAACGTTAGATTGTATTATAGCAAAAGAATAAGGGGCAATACATGTATCTGCTTTGGTCAAACTAGCAGGTGATAAAAACCAATGATATACTTTCAATTATACTTACGCATTACATATACTAACGAAACAGAGGGGAAGCAGATGAACATTACACAACGCTTGTTTGGAGAACTACACGGTCAAGAAGTGATGGCATACACGATGACTAACGATAACAACATGTCCGTAACGTGTATTAGCTTGGGAGGCATCATTACTAAAATTCAGGTGCCAGATCAAGCTGGAAAGGTTGAAAACGTGGTACTAGGCTATGATTCAGTAGAAGGCTACCTTCATAACACGGCTTACTTTGGGGCAGTTGTCGGACGGGTAGCAGGAAGAATCCATCCAACTAAAGTGGAAATTGCCAATAAGACGTATGAGCTTTCAAAAAATGAAGGGGAGAAGCATCTTCATGGTGGAGACAAAGCGTTTAGCCACGTCATTTGGAATGCTGAAGTGAAAGAAAATCAGGATGAGGTAAGCGTTACGTTTACATATGATAGCCCAGACGGTGAAAATGGGTATCCAGGTAATTTAAAAGTCAGTGTAATGTATACGCTTACGAACGAGAATGAGCTCAAATTATCATATCAGGGGATTTCAGATCAAGATACGCTGCTGAATATGACGAACCATACGTACTTTAACTTAAGTGGAAACGTCAAAAGAGACGTTTTAGAGCATGAATTAACAATGAAGAGTGATGCTTTTTTAGAGCTTAACGATATCATGCTTCCTACGGGTGAAAAAGTAAACGTAACGGATACTGCGTTTGATCTTAGAAAAGGGAAGAAGGTTCAAGCGGGCGTAGAATCTCAGCATCCTCAAAATGTGAAGGTTGGCAATGGCTACGATCATCCGTTTTTACTGAGCGAGAATCAAAACGAAGAAATAACGGTGGTTGATTATGATAGCGGGCGTAAGCTTATTGTAGAAACAGACCAGCCGTGCGTCGTGTTATATACGGCGAATATGCTTGAAAATACAGGCATGATTCGCGATGTGAAAAGTCGTGAATACCTCGGTTTATGCTTAGAGACGCAGAATTTACCAAATGCTATTCATCATGCAGAATTTCCGTCTATTGTATTAGAAAAAAACAAAGTTTACTCTGCAAATACGATGTATCGATTTGCGACGGTTGAGAGTTAACTATTAAAAAGCTCTGCGGGATAATGCTTCACCGCAGAGCTTATTTTTGTTGTTTTTATTGCTGAACGTAAACAGATACGGATCCACCGTTTACTTGGAAATTCCCCCATCCATCTGTATTAATCGTAATCTTATCTGTTCGATTACCTGTAATGTCGTACCAAACCTCACCAGCGTTTTGTTTTCCAACATACATCCATTTTGATCCGCCAGCTCCATCTGTAACAAGCGTTGCGAGACCAGATTTTTCTTTTGTGCTGTCTCCTTCTCGCGTCCAGCCAATTACGTCCCAGTGGTCCATATAATTGTGCTGCGTACCGTATGCGTAATCTTTACGAGCTTTTAATAGAGGCTCTATCTTTGTTTTTAAAGCTGGGATCTCATATGAACTGTTTCCTTTTGTACCGTACATGTCACCGTAAAATATGCTTGGGTAACCTTCTGCTCTTGTTAGGATAAACGCATAGGCTAGCGGTTTAAACCAAGGCTGTACAACGGATTCTAGGGACTGACCTGGCTGTGAATCGTGATTTTCAACTAACGTTACGGCCTTTGTTGGGTGTGCAGCAACAACCGTTCCGTTTAATAAATTTCTCATATCGTAATTTCCACCAGACTGAGAAGCATAATGGAAATTGTAGTGAAGAGGTGCATCAAAGACAGAATGGTTATAGTTTACCTTTGCTAGGTAGTTATTAATGGCATTCACATCGTTTTGCCAGTACTCTGCCACTGTAAACATTTCTTTTCCGGTTTTCGTACGAACATGGTTGACCCAATCCCCTAAGTAGGAATGCTTAATATGTTTCACTGCGTCTAAGCGAAAGCCGTCTAAGCCGACTTCGTTTGCGTACCATACGCCCCAGTTCTTCATTTCGTTCCCAACATCGGGGTGATCAAAATCAAGGTCAGCATACATTAAATAATCATAGTTGCCGTTTTCACTTGATACTTCCCAGTCCCACGCTTTTCCTGTTCCACGGAATTTAAAAATGCGGCTGGCGTTTCGTGATTGATCCCAGTCCGTTCCATCAAAATGATACCACTGCCATTTAAATGGACTGTGCGTAGTCCCGCGACCTGGAAAGTTAAAGCCAGTCCACGCTTGGATGGTATATTCATCTGAAGTTTCTTGATTTCGGTTAGAAGGGTTTACTTCAACTGCTGTTACGTTTTCAGTATAGTCAGCGCCACCTTTATGATTCATAACGACATCTCCATATACTTGAATGCCGTTTGATTTGAGAGTACTAACCGCTGATTTTAATTCTGCTTTTGTTCCGTACTTTGTTCGAATCGTTCCTTTTTGATTGAATTCCCCTAAATCATAGAGATCATAAGCGCCATATCCAACATCATTTTGGCTTGTACCTTTATAAGCAGGAGGTGTCCAAACAGCCGAAACACCTATGCTTTTTAAGTATGCCGCATCATTGCGCAATCGGTTCCAGTGTTGGCCATCATTGGGCACGTACCATTCAAAGTATTGCATCATCGTTCCGTTTTGCGCTGCTGCTTCCGCTTTATGATTCGGTGCAACCGTTGGCACAAAAATCAATAAAGCAAGAAGTAAACTAAACCATGTTCTTGAACTTTTTGTTCTCACATTTCCATCCCCTTCACTTTTTTGTAAACGTTACCAAAAGAGGGTTTAGAGATGAACAACAAAAAATCCTTCTTTTTTTTCAAAAAAAAGAAAGAAAGTTATCTAGTTTTTAAAAAAAATAAAAATTCATCAGCTTTATTGACTATATAAAGCTAAAAGCATAAAAAAGCTCAAACAAGAAATTTCTTGTTTGAGCTTTTTAAAGGATTATAACTCTTCAGGTTCGCTACCTGCTTTTTCGAAGTAGCGAATATTTTCAGGTGTTAGCTGAAGGAGCACGTAGTTTGGGTCGTCTGGGCTGTTAATCCATTCTTTTAAATGGTCGTTCCAAAACGTTTCTTTTAGTTCTTTGTTGTCTTCAATTAGAGCTTTTGCTTCGATTTCAACATACGGATCATTCCAGCCTTGGCCGTCATAGCCGAGGAGAATATGAACGTATGGATTAGATTGAATGTCGTCAACCTTGTGCGTGTTTTTGTTTGTTGCTGTGTAAAGTACAAGGTCGTCGTGAGAAAACATCATAAAGCGAGAATAGGGTTTGTTATTTTGGATTGTGGCAAGCGTGCCAACCTTATAGTTATCTAAAATAGATAGTACTTTTTGTTTTACATCTGACATATGCTCAATTCCTTTCTTCATCTTTCTTACTTTTGCTAGTTTGGCCTTTTTTTAAACATTTTCTTAAAGAAGAATTTATTTTGTTCATAAAAAAGTTTAACTTTAAAAAATAAAGAGGTAACAGTGATAATGAATAAACAAGCGTTAGAAAGACGAAGCTTGTAGAGTGAATGGATTTAACTTAGAGAAGTAGGTGCATATGAATGAATAGAGTGTTTTTTATAATGGTGCTCATTGGTGTTCCGCTATCGGTGATTGGTAATCTTCTGCACTGGTCGCAGGTTCTCATGTTTGCAGTGTTTTGCTTGACCATTATAGCTTTGGCAGCATATATGGGGCGCGCTACGGAAAGTCTGGCTGTGGTCGCAGGACCGCGAATCGGAGGATTGTTAAACGCAACGTTTGGTAATGCCGTTGAACTTATCATTTCTATTTTCGCATTAAAAGCTGGATTGATCGGTGTTGTATTAGCTTCATTAACGGGTTCTGTTTTGGGAAATCTGCTTCTTGTTGGGGGCTTATCTTTCTTTATTGGAGGATTAAAGTTTAAGCGTCAGGAATTTAACGTATACGATGCGCGCCATAACTCTGGATTGTTAATTTTTGCAGTGATTGTAGCTTTTGTTATTCCAGAAGTATTCTCTCAAGGAATGAATAATCAAAAGACGATGGTACTAAGCGTTGGCGTATCAATCACGTTAATTCTTCTTTACTTAGCCGCACTATTATTTAAACTAGTAACGCACCGCGGTGTATATCAGCATAAAAGCGAGCAAACGGAAGAACACGAAGAGCCAGAATGGTCAAAAGGTAGAGCAATCCTTGTCCTGCTGCTTGCGACCGTCGCCGTTGCTTACGTGGCAGAGAGCTTAGTACATACAATTGAAACGGTTGCGCTTCGCTTCGGCTGGAGTGAGCTGTTTATCGGGGTTATTATCGTGGCCATCGTTGGAAACGCAGCCGAGCACGCATCTGCAATTATTATGGCTGTGAAAAATAAGATGGGTGTGGCCGTTGAGATTGCGATTGGCTCTACGCTTCAGGTAGCTATGTTTGTAGCCCCTGTATTGGTGTTAATCTCTTTGCTTTTTGAGGAGCAAATGCCACTTGTCTTTACGTGGCCAGAGCTTATTGCCATGGTAACAGCAGTCTTTGTCACTGTGGCTATCTCAAATGACGGAGATACAAACTGGTTTGAAGGTGCCGTTTTATTAGGTGCATACATCATTATGGGAATTGGATTTTATTTAATCTAAGAAAAAGTCGAGCTGGAGGAGTGTTCGGCTTTTTTTGGTTATAATTCCCTTTGGCTAAAACAGGATAAAGAGCTATTCCTTTGAAAAAACTATGCATACATCTATTTATGAGGTTGAAAGGAGCTCTTATATGCTACGTCAATTAACTATCGTAACGTTCGCTATTTTCTTGTCATTTTCAGGTTTGCATACAACAGAAGCGAAAAACAAGGAGACGAAAACGCCAAGCACAACTGTGCAAATTCCTAGTTCTACGCTTCATATTGCAAAGGAGAATACAAATCCAAATACGAGTCAAGATACGCCTTATTTACAGCCAAGTGAACTGTCTCAAGAATTGCTTGAAACGTCCAATGTGCCAATTCAAAATCCGGACTTAATTCGTATTTTAAATGAAACATCCATTTCAAAGACACCGTGGGCAATTGGTTTTCGAGCAACGATTTATCTCGGTCAATGGCCGCTTAACTATGAATCCGAAGCAACAAGCGTGAACTGGCAGTATCAAAAGGTAAACACAAATCATTATGATAATCGTTCAGGGAAGTCCCAGCAGCAAATGCACTATAACCAAGAATCCCAAAGCATTGTAAAAGGTGGCTTAACGTCTCGTATTAACGAAGCGGACCACGTAAAGCAAATGATGCTTTTAACAGCTTCAAAGAAAACAAATCTAACGTTATCGTTCCAAACGATGATTGGAGCAGGAACGAAAAAAGATCAGGTGTATAACATCGCACCGAAGAAAGTCGGCTACTTATACGCATACACGCCGGCTGTACATGAAAAAGGAAAAGTAACGTACGGTGAAGTATATCTAACCATGAAAGGTAGCAAGCGCATGATTGTTGTAAAAAACGTAACGTCACAAGGTATTGGTGCGTGGATTCCAGTCCAAGATTACGTATCCTTAAGCTTTGGTTCATACGACCAGCCACGTTAATCAAAAGAAAACCTCTCCAGCTTTGGAGAGTTTTTTCTTACTTCATAATCAACGCTTTGCGTGTTGAAAAGTCCGTGTCTTTATAGTAGCTGTTTTTCACCAGAATATTTGGTCCAAGACAGGAAACAGCTGAGCAGTGACAGCTAAGTTCTTTTGAAATCGATGACTGCTGCCATGTGTCAAACGCATCCTGCAGCTTTGTATCTTGAATGTTGCCAAGTGGAGGCGTATCGCCAAAGTCCGTAACGATAATATCGCCATCAAAAATGTTCACGTTTAAGCGAGAACGGCCGTCTGGATCGTTGCGAACCGTTACGTTTTTGCTGCTGTATAAACGCTTTAACAACGCTTGATCTTCTTCGTTATCGTTACACGCATAGAACGGCAGCGTACCAAAAAGCATCCAAACGTTTTCGTCGCGGATATCAAGCAGGTGATGAATAGCGTTTCTCATATCTTGTAAAGACAACGTTTCAAGTGCACTCGATTCACTACGTTTACTTTTATCATTTAAGTAATCAAAATCGGCTACTTTAACATATCCACTATTATACATAGGATGAATTTCGTGTCGTTGGCAGCCCATCTCTTCCACAACTTGCTTATGGATTTTTTCGAGGTGAGGAGCCGTTCTATTATTTATCATTGTTTCAGCAGATACCAAAACTCCCATATCTGTTAGGGCTCTGGAGTTTGTGATTATTTTATCAAATAGTGCTTTTCTCTGTTCTCTAGTTGGTTTTCTTTTCATCATAGCAAAGCCTGTATCTATAAACTCATCTTCTGTTACCCAGTTATGAGAAATATGTAACACATCTAAATAAGGTGCTATGATCTTGTATCTCTCAAGATCTAATGTAAGATTAGAGTTTATTTGAGTGTATATTCCTTTATCATGAGCATACTTCAATAGAGGTAACACGTAATTCTCTACGGATTTTAGAGACATCATTGGTTCTCCGCCTGTAATGCTTATCGTTCTAAGGGTAGGGAGTTCGTCTAATCTTTGCAGTAATAAGTCTATTGGAAGGCCATTAGGATCTTTATGTGTAAGAGTGTGTCCAACAGCACAATGTCTACATCTCATATTACATAGATAAGTGGTAGTAAATTCTATACTAGAAAGAGTGGGCTTTTGGTATTTTTTTATGTCTAAGTAAGCTTCCCAAGGGTCATTTGCAGGGGTGCTTGTATATTTTGTTGTAACTGGCTCATTCATTTAAATTACTCCTATCTTATTAGTCCATATATATTATGAGTACTAAATATCATGTATGTCAATGTAAAATACCTTGAGATATGGAATGTAATAAATCTTGCATCTTTTATAAAACTTGATATAATTAAATTTACAAATATAACCAATTTAACTGTAATCCCTTGAGGAAAGGAGATATAGCATAATGGCTATAAAGAAAAGAACGTTAGTAGCTATTTATGTCAGAAAATCACGATTAAAAAATGATGACTCTCTTGAGATTGCAAGACAAGTTGAACTGCTTACGGATTACGCAAAAATTAATAATATGGATTATGAAATATTCTCCGAGGAGTGGAGTGGAGAGGATTGGGATAGACCTGAATTAAAGCGAATGTTTGTAAATTTAAAGAAAAATGTCTATGATGGTGTACTTGTTACAGATCAGGATAGGCTGACAAGAAATAAGAAAGACTTTGAAACTTTTGTGGAGTTTGCTAAATCTGAAGGATTATTGCTCTACACACTAGATAAAATTTATAATTTTATTAACGCTGATGATGTTAATGAGTCAAATACACAGACAGAAATAGATAATCATTTTATAGAAATTACTAAAAGAAAACTGCTTAGAGGAAGAATCCATGCTATAAAAAAAGGAGTTTATTTTGGTATAGCTCCGTATGGTTATATGAAAGATGAATATAAACATCTATTGCCTCATCCAAAAGAATCTCAAACCGTTAAAGATATTTTTGATATGTATGTAAATAGAAAATTAAATCAAGCGGAAATTTGTCAGATATTAACGATTAAAGGTAAGAAAACAAGAGCAGGAAAAGTTTTTACACCGCGATCTACTTCGCTCATTCTTTCTAATGTGGCATATATAGGAGTGGTAAGTTATAAATTACAAGAGGAAAGTGCAATCACTGTAGAAGGTGCTCATCCTGCTTTAGTAAGTATGGAAGTATTTCAACAAGCTCAAAGTATTAGGCTAGAAAAAAGAAAAGTACCTCAAAAATCCCAAAGAGGTATATATACATTATCAAAGTTGTTAGAGTGCTCTTGCTGTCAGCAAACACTGTCTTTTTGTATGAAGTATAGTAAAAGGGAGTATAAAAATACATTAGACAAATCAGGGCGAGAACTTTATATTCTTAATTGTTATGCTTCAAAAGGTCAAAAAGCCAAGTTGGAACATAAACTATCCGGTTTGCCAAGGTGTAAAAATAATGGGGTTAGAGCTTTACGAGTACAGAAAAAAGTGTTTAAAGAGCTCAAAAGATATTTAATAGAACTTAATAAGTACACTGAGAGCATAATAAATAGAGATGAGGCGTTTTTTGAAAAGATAGCATTTAAGCAAAGTAAGCTAACTCTTCAGTATGATGAGTTAAATAAACAAAAGAAAAATGTGCAGGAAGGGTTTAGGATAGGTGTTTATGAAGCAGAAGAAGCTACTGAAGAGATAAAAAATATAAAAAAAATCCAACTTGAAATAATGGATGAATTAAAACAAATAGAGGCCATAGAGAGTAAGTTAGAGGTAGAGAGATGCAACAAAGTTAAAACTAACATAGAAACTTTACTTTCTATGGATACTATCTCTAACCCTGGTAAATCTAATAAAATTTTACACGAAATCATTAAAAAAATTTATTATTGGAAAGAAACAACAGATAATGGCGGAGAGCAACCATTTGACATTAAAATCGTTTATAAAAGTTAGCAACTATTATCAAAATGCTTTTAGTTGTCAAATGCAAAAGCATTCGTTACGATAAAAGAAATTATTTCTTTTATTAAAGTAGAAAAGCGCATTTAAATTTATCATGAGAAGGTGTAGACAAGGATGGGAAATGCAGTACATGATTCAGAATCACAAGTTCGCTATCTAAAAGAACGTTTAAATATGTTTATGCAGGTGCTTGACTCAATTGAACCTGAAACAACGGAGCTTGAAGATATCGATCGGTTAATCACAATGATTGATGACCTTGAATTAAAGTGTGAGCAGTTTAAAAAGAGCGACGATAATAAATAAGATAAGCGAAAGGGCTAAAGAGTCCTTTCGTTTTTTTTATGGATTGAAAATCTTTATGTTTCGTTATCAATTCGATATGCTAAAAAGTGGGGGGGATGAATCATGGAAATAAAGTGGTTAGACTGGGCAAAAGAGCTTCAAGCGATTGCACAGGCAGGATTAACTTATTCAAAAGACATGTACGATATTGAGCGTTTTGAAATGATTCGAGATCTCAGTATAGAAATGATGGCTAAACAAACGGGGACACCTCAGAAAGTAGTAAAAGAATTATTTGCGAATGAAACGGGGTACGCCACGCCCAAAGTGGATGTACGAGCAGTCATTTTTAAAGGCAATAAGATTCTTATGGTAAAAGAGAAGCTAGATGGCCACTGGGCACTTCCTGGCGGCTGGGCTGATATTGGTCTAACGGCTAAAGAAGTGGCTGTAAAAGAAGTGAGAGAAGAAGCAGGATATAACGTTCAGCCCATCAAGTTACTTGCTGTTTTAGATAAAAAATGTCATCCTCATCCACCGTCACCTTATCACGTTTATAAGCTATTTATTCAATGTGAAATTACTGGGGGAAGTGGCGAGTCAGGAATGGAAACGAGTGATGTTGGCTTTTTTGCTGAGGACGAGCTGCCCCCATTATCCGTAGAACGTAATACAGAAAGCCAAATTAAGCAGATGTTTGACTGTGTTAAAGAAGCGAATGTACCTACATATTTTGATTAATGGTCAGGGGGGAGAAACGTATGTTTAACCAATATCCAATTGGAGTATTAACGATTCAACATCCTGATAACGGTACAATGACCATTGCAGAAGTAATTAGAACCTATGCATGGCATGGAAAACATCATATTGCACACATTACAACGCTAAGAAAACAGAAGAACTGGTAGCCAGCTAATTCCAAGGAAAACCTTTCAGATTATAAGACAAGAGAGTATAATAAAAGTGAAATGAAGAACGGAAACGGCCGGCTCTTCTGAAAATAAAAAACGCTTACATTTATTTAGGGGACACGGGAGGAGATCTACAATGATTGAAGCTTTAAAAAAGAGTATGTACAATCTAATTGTTGAAACATCCACGAAACTACCGAAGGATGTGCGACGTGCTATTGCAGCGGCAAAAGCAAAAGAAAATGCGGGCACGCGTGCAGCGATGTCACTTGCAACAATCACAAACAACATTAAAATGGCGGATGAAAACATCTCACCAATCTGTCAGGATACGGGGATGCCGACATTTAAAATTAAAACTCCAGTTGGTGTGAACCAAATTGAAATCAAAAAAGCGATTTATTGGGCAATTGAAGAAGCAACAAAAGATGGAAAGCTTCGTCCAAACTCCGTTGACTCGTTAACAGGAGCGAACAGCGGTGATAACCTAGGTGCAGGAACGCCGGTTATTAAGTTTGAACAGTGGGAAAATGATTATATTGACGCGCGTCTCATTTTAAAAGGCGGCGGCTGTGAGAACAAAAACATTCAGTACAGTTTACCATGTGAGCTTGAAGGACTGGGCCGTGCGGGTCGTGATTTAGACGGCATTCGTAAATGCGTGATGCATTCTGTGTATCAGGCGCAAGGCCAAGGCTGTAGCGCCGGCGTCATCGGAGTGGGAATCGGTGGCGACCGTACAACAGGCTATGAGCTAGCAAAAGAGCAGCTTTTCAGAAGCTTAGACGATGAAAACTCAAACGAGCAGCTAAAAGAGCTTGAGGAGTATGTGATGGAAAATGCCAATAAGCTTGGCATTGGTACAATGGGATTTGGCGGTGAAACAACGCTTCTTGGCTGTAAAGTTGGCGTTATTAACCGTATCCCAGCAAGCTTCTTCGTATCGGTTGCGTACAACTGTTGGGCATACCGTCGTCTTGGCATTAAGATTAATGCAGCGACAGGTGACGTAACAGAATGGCTATACCAAGAAGGTGAAGAAATTGACTTCTCTGAACAAGCGGAGCAAGCAGAAGATAAAGTAGCGAATAAAACGCGCGAAGTTGTTCTGCAAGCACCAATTACAGAAGAGCAAATTCGTGAGTTAAAAGTAGGTGATGTGGTAACGATTAACGGCATGATGTATACGGGCCGTGACGCAATCCACAAACACTTAACAACGAACGATGCGCCAGTTGACTTAGACGGCCAAATCATTTACCACTGTGGTCCAGTTATGTTAAAAGACGATGCGGGCAACTGGAAGGTAGCAGCGGCAGGTCCAACCACAAGTATTCGTGAAGAGCCTTACCAAGGTGATATTATGAAGAAATTTGGTATTCGTGCTGTCATCGGTAAAGGTGGAATGGGACCAAAAACCCTAGCGGCTCTACAAGAGCACGGAGGCGTATATTTAAACGCAATCGGCGGCGCAGCGCAGTACTACGCAGATTGCATTAAGAGCGTTGAAGGCGTGGATTTAATGCAGTTTGGTATTCCAGAAGCAATGTGGCATTTAAAAGTTGAAGGATTCACAGCAGTTGTAACGATGGATTCTCACGGCAATAGCTTACATGCCGATGTTGATAAATCATCGCTTGAAAAACTTGAGCAATTTAAAGAGCCTGTTTTTTAATAACTGGTAAAAAGTAGCGAGCATACGTAAACGAAAAGGATGGATACTAAGCATAAACTGACCTTTGGAAAGGAGCACGTTATGCGTAGATTCATCCTTTTCCTCGTTGTTTTAGTAGGCGTAACGATCCCAGTCTCAGCACAAACCTATTCAAATAAACCGATTAGCTGGGGATTTCAAAAAAGTAAAAACCACAAGCCGGCTGATGCAGGAGCTTCCCATGAAAAGCTTTTAAAGAAATATGAAGCTTTTTACCTTGGCGATACGAAGAAAAAAGAAATTTATCTTACGTTTGACAATGGCTATGAAAATGGCTACACGGCAGACGTTCTTGACGTGTTGAAAAAGCGTAAAGTACCGGCAACGTTCTTTGTGACAGGGCATTATCTAAAAGACCAACCAAAGCTGATTAAACGAATGGTACGAGAAGGCCATATTGTTGGAAATCACTCTTGGCACCACCCGGACTTAACTCAAGTAAACGATAAGCGTTTTAAAGAAGAGTTACAAAAAGTAGAAGATAAATACAAAGATATTACCGGACGAGATGATATGCAATACATTCGCTCACCCCGCGGCGTCTTTAGTGAACGAACGCTGGCTTTATCAAAAGAGGAAGGCTATATTAACGTTTTTTGGTCACTGGCATTTGTGGATTGGATGACGGATGCACAAAAAGGCTGGCGTTATTCCTATGACAACATTATGGCTCAAATCCACCCCGGTGCGATTTTACTTCTTCATACTGTTTCAAAAGATAACGCCGAAGCGCTTGATAAAGCAATTCGTGATCTTCAAAAAGAAGGATATACGTTCAAAAGCATTGATGACCTCGTATTTGAGCGTGAAAAAGTAGCCCCAATTGAGAAAAAAAAGCCTACCGATATGACAGAGCAACGAACTCCTTAAAATCGACAAGAATCCTTGTCGGTTTTTTTGTCGTGAAAGTGTTATAATATGCCTTGGTTCTTTTTTAAGAAAAACATCATCGGTTTTATGAAAAGGTAAAACCGTGCATAAATAGAAACAGAAACTATAATCGGAGTTGTTAGAATGAATAAACCTAAACAAGAAATGAAGGTTCAAAAAGGACAAACCTTTCCGCTTACTATTAAGCGTCTTGGTATTAACGGTGAAGGAGTAGGGTACTTCAAACGCCAAGTTGTCTTTGTTCCTGGTGCGCTGCCAGATGAAGAAGTAGTTGTTGAAGCAACGAACGTACAGCGTAACTTTGCGGAAGGTCGTATTAAGCGTATTCGTAAAAAATCACCACAGCGCGTTAACCCGCCCTGTCCCATCTATGAGCAGTGTGGAGGCTGCCAACTTCAGCACTTGTCGTATGAAGGCCAGCTTGATTCAAAGCGTGACATTGTCTCACAAGCCTTTGAACGTCATAGCTCATTGAAAAACGTTGAGTCAAAAATCAAATCAACAATTGGTATGGAAGATCCGTGGCGTTACCGAAACAAGTCACAGTTTCAAGTTGGAATGGACAAGCGAAAAGTCATTGCCGGCCTATATGGAATCAATTCACACCGCTTAATTGACATTGAAAACTGTCCGATTCAACATCGCGCGACAAATCACGTGACAAAAGAAATGAAGCGTATTTTACAAGATTTAAAAATTCCTGTGTACGACGAGAAAAAGCGTGGTGGGGTTGTTCGTACAATTGTGACGCGCGTTGGATTTGAAACAGGTGAAGTGCAGCTTGTTTTAATTACGGCACAAAAAGATATTCCGCGTAAAGACTTACTACTAGAGGAAATCAAACGTTGTCTACCGGAAGTGAAATCTGTTGTTCAAAACGTAAACGGTCAAAAAACATCGCTAATCTTTGGTGATGAAACGTTTACGCTAGCAGGCAAGCCAGTCATTCAAGAAACGCTAGGAGATATCTCATTTGAACTATCAGCTCGCGCTTTCTTCCAATTAAATCCTCAGCAAACCGTTAAGCTTTATGACGAAGTGAAAAAAGCAGCGGCGCTAACAGGAGAAGAAAAAATCGTTGATGCTTACTGTGGTGTTGGAACGATTGGTTTATGGCTAGCGGATGACGCCAAAGAAATCCGCGGAATGGATACCATTGAAGAATCAATTGTGGATGCGCGTAAAAATGCGAAAGATCACGGCTTTGAAAATGCAACATATGTAACAGGGCCAGCTGAACAATGGTTACCAAAATGGGTAAGTGAAGGCTGGAAGCCGGATGTTATTGTTGTGGATCCACCGCGTACGGGCTGTGACGAAAAGCTTTTAAAAGCAATTTTACAAGTGAAGCCGAAGAAAGTTGTGTACGTATCTTGTAACCCATCGACTCTTGCAAAAGACGTCCAAATTCTTTCAAAGTACTACAAAGTAAAAAACGTACAGCCAGTCGATATGTTCCCTCATACGGCTCACGTTGAGTCTGTGACGACATTGAAGTTGAAAAGTATGCATAAATAAGAATGTACTAAAGACCCAAACCTCGCGTGGTTATGTGCGATTTTTGGGTTTTTTTGTCTCTTTAACTTTCCTCATCAAGTTCCATTAGTTCTCTTGCAATAAGGAATACAGAAATTTCAAATGCATCTATACGTCGCCTAGCTAAAGTGATTTGAGATTTATATCTGCTGGGAATTTCTTTTGCTTCTAGCGTTTTGACGGTTTCTCTGAGCTTATGTAAAGTTGAATCAATTTGACGTTTTGCTTCAACTAATTCAGATTTTGAGAATTCCACTAAAATACCTCCATTGATTATTTTTTAGTAATAAATGAGCTGCTTTTATTTTGTAAAGATATAGTATCATAGAAAGAGTAATTATCTGTTTTTTATGTAAGTAATCATATTTTTTGAGGGGTGGTTCAGTTAGTTTATGACAAACATAAGCACTGCAAAAGAAATACATAGCTACGTGGTCTCACCAGAAAAGCAACAAGCGCTCTATAAACGTATTTTATTCATTGTTAGTATTTCACAAATACTTGGCGGTGCAGGGCTCGCTGCAGGAGTAACGGTTGGTGCACTTATTGCCCAGCAGATGCTAGGAACAGAAGCTTATGCAGGAGTTCCTTCTGCGTTATTAACTTTTGGATCAGCCGGAGCAGCGCTGCTAGTGGGCAGACTTTCACAACGATATGGACGGCGTATTGGGCTATCAACTGGCTTTCTCTTTGGTGGTATCGGTGCAGTTGGGGTCATATTGGCAGCTATTCTAAACAGTATTGTACTGTTATTTGCTTCGTTGCTAATATACGGAGCAGGCACAGCTACAAATCTGCAAGCTCGCTATGCGGGCACAGACTTAGCCAACAGCAAGCAGCGAGCCACAGCGATTAGTACGACAATGGTGTTTACGACATTCGGTGCCGTAGCGGGTCCTAACTTAGTAGGCGTGACGGGAGAATTTGCCCAGTCAATCGGGTTTCCATCTCTTACAGGTCCGTTCATGTTAGGAGCTGCAGGTGGAGCTTTATCAGGAGTGATTGTAGCAGGTTCAAGCTTTCCCACGTTATCACTAGTTGGGGGGATGCTTTCATTGTTATTGATTCCAGTTGTAGCATGGCAGAGAAGAAGTAAACAGTAAATGCATTTGTGAAAAAATAATATTTGGGAAGGAAACCTTCTTACTGGTTAGAAAATAAGCTAGTATAATAAATATGTTCGTCTTTACCTTTATTTTTTTATGAAGCTATTTCGAGAGTTGCCAAGGAGGCTTTAATATGACAAATAACGAAAAGCAGTTGTCACCTGAACAGAGTGAAGAAATTATTACAGTATTGAGAGAACGTTTTGAAAAAAATATAGATCGTCATCCAGAGCTTGAATGGAGCAAAGTAGAAGCAAAGCTCAAAACAAATCCTGAAAAGCTCTGGTCCCTTCATGAAATGGAGCGAACTGGCGGCGAGCCAGATGTGATTGATTATGATACAGAAACGGATGTATACACGTTCTATGATTGCGCAGTAGAAAGTCCAAAAGGACGTCGAAGCGTTTGTTACGATCGTGAAGCGCTGGAATCAAGAAAGAAGCACAAGCCTGAAAATACGGCTATTGATATGGCTACGGATATGGGAATTGACCTTTTAACGGAAGAACAATATCGATATCTACAGGAGTTTGGAAGCTTTGATAATAAAACATCGAGTTGGGTACAAACACCAGACCCTATTAGAAAGCGTGGTGGAGCTATCTTTTGTGATCGTCGCTATGACACAGTCTTTGTCTACCATAACGGAGCGGACTCTTACTATGCTGCGCGAGGTTTTCGAGGTTTACTGAAGGTTTAAACAATATTTATTTAACCCTAAATTCTTTGAGTTAGAGAAAGAATTTAGGGTTTTTTATCATTTGTCTCTTTTATTTTAAAAAACAAGCCAAAAGCAATGTTTCTGTGTCTAATAAGTATAGGGAGAAAGGAAAGGGTGAGTTCGAATTAATAATTTAGTCAAGAAAGCACAAAAAGGGAATGAAAAAATGGCGACCATTTGCAACAATGCCAGAGCAATATATAGGTATACAAAACATAATTAATAAACAATTGGAAGTTTCACAGCCAGTTTTAGCCGAAGATCAAATAGAGCACATGAACTTTACTTTAATTGAAGCATTACATGCAAATCGAAAAGTTTATCTTACATACTACAAGCAAGGTCATTATATAACGGAAACAGGATTCATTCAGTTTGTCGATTCATTGAGGGCCCTTTTTGTTTTTATTGACGATGCATTAGGAGCCAAACGTAAAATGAAATTAAGTGAGCTGATTGATGTACGGTTTGTGTGAAGCACGGTCACTTAACAACCTCATATTTTGTAAAGTAACAGTGACTATTTTAGTTTGTAATCAGAAAAAATAGTAAAAAAATTTTCGAAATACATAGTATAATTTACTTAACAAAAGTCATATAGGGGGTAAGGGTCTTGATCAAGATGCTGAAAGAAGTAAACGATGAGCTGCTTTATTGGGAAGTTTGGGAAGATGAGAAGTCTTTATTGATTCATTTTGGACAAGTTGGAGATGTAGGTGAGATGCAAGAAAAAAAGCTATCACGACTTCATAACGCTGAAAAAATAATGGAAGCTCTCGCAGAAGCAAAAGTTGATGAAGGCTATGATTACATAGATGAAGATGAGCTTATCGAGCTGGTTGTACAGTATAGCTATGAAGATGGGGAAATGGAAGAAGTACTTGATAAGAGACATCACGTTGAGGATTTAATGAATGAATGCTTAGGGTGGACAGGTAATGGCTTCTGCGATGGTGGAGACATTGGAAGTGGCACAGCGAATATTGTAAACTATGTGATTGACCCCGAGAAAGCCACTCAAACTATTATCGAAAATCTTGAAAAGAACAACTTACTTGAAGGTGCAAAGATTGCCTATTTAGATGATGACAGCGATGAATACGTGGCGCTTTATCCAGAAGGAGCAGAGTTTGAATTAATTTAACACCGTTATTGATAAAAAGGCATTTTGTTACTCTTTACATAAATAAAGTGAGAAGAAGAGTAGTGGTTACTCTTCTGACTATACCATAACAAATAAACGTAATGGTATTACTTATTGTTCAAGCGGGTAAGTTAACTGTATATCATTACATTAAAGGTCGGTGAAAAACTCTTGAATAGTATTTGGGTTTCAATCGTTATTGTTTTAATCCTTATTGTTGCAAACGGACTCTTTGCGATGACCGAAATTGCAATTGTAACATCTAAAAAGAATCGACTTGAAAAATTAAAAGAACAAGGTGATCGCAGGGCTGCGTATGCGTTAAAGCTTGCTGAGGACCCAAACCAGCTGTTATCAACCATTCAAATTGGAATTACGTTAATTGGTGTAATAACGGGGGCATTTGGTGGAGCCACAATTGCTGGGCAGCTGTCAGGCTATGTAGAACGAATTGATGCTTTGTCTGCGTTTAGCTATCAGTTAAGCTTTATCATTGTGGTAGGTCTATCTACATACTTGTCGTTAATTATTGGGGAACTGGTCCCAAAGCGAATTGGATTAAACAATCCAGAAAAAACGGCATCGATTGTGGCAAAGCCAATGTATTACTTCTCAAAAATTGGTAAACCTCTTATCTTTATCTTAAGTAAATCAACAGAGTTTGTATTAAAAGTGCTGAGAGTAAAGCCAAATGATGAGCCAGATGTAACGGAAGAAGAGATTACTCAGCTGATTGAACAAGGCGTATATAGCGGAGTTGTTGAATCCATTGAACAAGATCTTGTGGAACAAATCTTTTACTTAGGAGATAAGCGATTAGGCGATATTTTAACACCACGCCCTCAGCTCGTATGGCTTGATTTAGAAGATCCATTAGAGGAAAACATCAAGATAATGAAAGAAAATTCATATTCTAGGTTTCCTGTAGGAGAGGGAACGCTTGATAATTTTAAAGGAATTGTTCATGCGAAAGACATGTTTGCAAAGCTAGTATCTGATGAACATTTTGACTTGACAGAATGTATACGTCAAACAATCATTCTTCCTGAATCAATGAAAGCTTTTCAAGCGATGGAGATGTTGAAGAAATCTGCACACCACGAAGCGATTGTAATCGATGAATATGGAGGGGTGGAAGGATTAGTTACTCTTCACGATGTATTTGAACATATTATTGGTGAGATGCCAGAAGAGCACGAAACAGAGCTTCAAATTGTCCAGCGTAACGAAAATTCTTGGCTTGCAGACGGGCTGATTCCAATCGACACATTTGTGAGGTATTTCGACCTTGAAGGAGTCGAAAACCTAACGAGCAATAAAAATTTTCATACCCTTGGTGGTTTTATCACCAGCCAAAAGGGAGAAATTCCTAAAGTAAAAGATGAAGTTCGCGTAGGGGATTTGTTATTGGAAGTGGTTGATATGGATCAGTTTCGTGTAGACAAGGTGATGGTTTCAAGAGTTTAAGAAAGTTCATTAGGCGAAATGTAGCAATGGTATATAAAATAGTATGAAAAGAGACTGAGACA
>NZ_BCVD01000043.1 GCF_001591565.1 Priestia flexa NBRC 15715
CTTATGTCCCAGCCTCCTTTCCAACGGTTTATTGAATCGTGTTCGCCATTTCAATAAATTTATCTGTTTGCTCAGCTGATTTAGCAAAAATCGTAATCTTAACAGGCTTTGTTCCTTTCGTTACAATAACTTGTACATTCATATCATTAGACTCTGCTTCATACCACTCTGCATTGGCAATCTTTCCTTCTGCAGGAACGCTTGCTTTTTGTACAGCGTTCGGGTCCACTGCCATTGCTGTTTGCTTTACTACTTCTACTGCTTGTTTTTCCGAAACATCTGATAGAAGCTCAATACGCATAAATTGAGAGCCATCCTCTTTATACATTACCGTATCACGACCAGGCTCTTCCCCAGCTAGTTCGTAGCCTTCAAGTACTTTAATTGCATACTCTTGATTATCGCTTTGGACTAATTCTTTGTCCTGAACTTCAGAATTTTCTTCTGGCTGCTCTTCAGCTGACTTTTCGTTTGATGCAGCATCATTTTGTTCTTCTGTTGGCTTCGTTACTTCTGCTTGTTCTCTATCTTCAGGTGACTCGGTTAAAGGCCTTTCCGTTGCCTCTTTGCTTGTCTTTTCTTCGACTGCCGGCTCTTCTTTATCTAGTGTTGCTTCGCCTTTTGACTCTACGTCATTGCTTTCAGTCTCCTCTGACTCTTTGTTCGTCTGAGACTCTTTACTGTCAGACTGCTCCTCTGAAACTGTTTTTTCATTTGCTTGTTGCACTTGCTGAGACTTTTCTTGTTGCACTTGCTGAGACTTTTCTTGTGTTGCTGCTTCTTCATTCGATCCACATGCGGAAAGCAATAACGCAAGAGATGCACTTACAATAAAAAACTTATTAAGGGATTTCACAATTTTTCCTCCTTAGTTTTACTTTTCCTTATATACTTGTTTTATAGCATTCTGCCAAAATTGGCAACCATGACAAACGAATTAACTTACGAATTATTAGGCCTATCCACACATAAAATATACAGTTTTTACAGAACAAATAAAAAAAGCGCTGCAAGTTTGCAACGCTTTTAGACGCCCTCGACAGGATTCGAACCCACCCTAAGAGAACCGGAATCTCTTGTGCTATCCACTACACTACGAGGGCATAAAATAAATCATTATTCCTATGATGACTGCTTTCATTATAGGAAAGAAAACCAATCTTTTCAAGTATACAAGGTTTATTTTTGGAGCAATCGGGAAAAATTTATAAAGTACAGAAAAGGAATACATACCAGAAAAAGCGAATATGTGTAAAGAGCAGTTCTTTTGTTTGACCTTTATTGACCTTACATGTATTATAAGGTACATAACAAATTATTCTTGTTAAGGAGGAATTTTATATGAATCTAATTCCTACAGTTATTGAACAAACAAACCGCGGTGAGCGTGCATACGACATTTATTCACGGCTGTTAAAAGACCGTATCATTATGCTTGGAAGTGCAATTGATGATAACGTTGCAAACTCAATTGTATCACAACTTCTATTTTTAGCAGCAGAAGACCCAGAAAAAGATATTTCACTTTATATTAACAGTCCTGGTGGATCAATTACAGCAGGTATGGCGATTTACGATACAATGCAGTTTATCAAGCCAAAAGTATCAACAATTTGTATCGGAATGGCTGCTTCAATGGGTGCTTTCTTACTTGCTGCAGGTGAAAAAGGCAAACGTTTTGCGTTACCAAATAGTGAAGTAATGATTCACCAACCTTTAGGTGGAGCGCAAGGTCAAGCAACAGAGATTGAGATTGCTGCTAAACGCATTCTTTTCTTACGTGAGAAATTAAATCACATTTTAGCTGAGCGCACTGGTCAACCACTAGAAGTTCTTCAACGCGATACAGATCGTGATAACTTCATGACTGCTGAGCGTGCTCTTGAATACGGATTAATTGATAAAATTTTAACAAACGATCCGAAGTAATAAGAAGCCGTTCCCAATTGGGAACGGTTTTTTTATGCATCATTTTCTACATAAGAAGAAAGCGCTTGGATAGCTTCTTCTTCGTCACTACCTTCAGCAATCAGCGTGATAACGGTACCACGATTTAACGCTAAGCTCATTAACCCCATAATGCTCTTAGCGTTTACTACTTTTTCATCTTTCTTTAAAAACACATCCGATGTAAAACGGTTAGCTTCTTGAACAAACATGGCTGCTACTCGTGCTTGAAGGCCTGTTCTCAATTTAATTTCTACTTGTTTTTCCATTATGTTCTCCTCCCATGTCCCTTGCTTTACGTAACTGGTTGTCCAGCACGCAATTTATCGGCAATTTCATCTATCTTGCGTAGACGATGATTAATTCCAGACTTGCTAATTTGTCCGCCGGATACCATTTCCCCTAGTTCTTTTAGCGTTACGTCTTGGTATTCTACTCGTAAACGAGCAATTTCACGAAGCTTCTCAGGCAATACTTCGAGCCCAACTGTCTCTTGAATATAACGAATATTTTCCACCTGCCGAATCGCTGCACCGATGGTCTTGTTTAAGTTCGCTGTTTCACAATTGACGAGTCGATTAACAGAGTTTCGCATATCTCGTACAATACGAACGTCTTCAAAACGTAATAAAGCGCTATGTGCTCCAACAATACTTAAGAATTCCGTGATTTTCTCTGCTTCTTTTAAGTAATTGATATACCCTTTTTTACGCTCAAGCGTTTTACTGTTTAAGCCAAATGTATTCATTAACTCACAAAGGGCATCATTGTGCTCTCTATAGAGAGAAAAAATCTCTAGATGATAAGAGGATGTTTCTGGATTATTAATTGATCCTCCAGCTAAGAAAGCTCCCCTCAAATATGAACGCTTACAACACTTCTTTTTGACAAGCTCTTCTGAAATGTTATGAGTAAATGTGAAGCCTTCATTTAAAATTTTTAAATCCTCCAGTAAAAAACGAGCTTTTTCCACCAGACGAACAATGTAAACATTGTTCTTTTTCAACCTCATTTTTTTACGCACCAACAGCTCCACCGTTACGTTATACGATTTCTTTAGAAGTACATAAATTCTTCTGGCGATGGCTGCATTTTCTGTTTGTACGTCCACTGTTAAGTTACGATTAGAAAATGCCAACGACCCGTTCATTCGAATTAAAGCTGAAAGTTCTGCTTTTGCGCAGCAATCTTTCA
The DNA here is from genome assembly GCF_001591565.1 of Priestia flexa NBRC 15715. Classification (GTDB taxonomy): domain Bacteria; phylum Bacillota; class Bacilli; order Bacillales; family Bacillaceae_H; genus Priestia; species Priestia flexa. The sequence goes on from NZ_BCVD01000043.1 coordinate 3,142, forward strand.
CTTCTAAATTAGTAAGTTCTTTTTTTGTTTCTGAAGCAAACGACACCTTTCCCACCTCCATTCTGTTGTCGTAGTAAGTTGCGGAAATTGACGTTTACGCCAACATATTAAAGATAAGGCGTGCCACTTTTTTCGTATCGTGACGAATAACACTACCGTCATATTGAATAATCTGTTCTTCCAACACTTCTAGTCCTAATTCAGTCAGCACTTCTCGGTCGTATTCCACAGGCTGTGCTTGTTCAACCTCATAGCGCTTCTTTAACGGTGCAGGAATTGGCGCATTATTTACAATAATTGCGTCTAAAAACGCACAAGGCATATGATCATACAGAGCCTTTACGTGATCACTTGCTTTAAAACCTAATGTTTCCCCTTGCTGGGTCATCACATTACATACATATACTTTTCTCGCTTTTGTCGTACATAGCTCATCTCGAATATCCGGAACAAGTAAATTAGGCAGGATGCTTGTATATAAGCTACCTGGACCTAATATAATTAAGTCAGCTTTGCGAATTGCTTTTAACGCTTCAGCAGAAGGCTTAATATCTTTTGGAGATAAAAATACGCGCTTAATTCTTTTTCCATACTCCGGAATCTTAGACTCTCCTGTGACAATTACTCCGTCTTCCATTTCTGCATGTAGCACTACGCTACGATTAGCAGAAGGTAATACTTTACCACGAACATTTAACACTTTGCTCATCTCACGAATCGCATGCACAAAATCACCTGTAATAGATGTCATTGCGGCTAAAAGCAAATTCCCCAGTGAGTGACCAATCAATTCATTTCCAGTTTCAAAGCGATGTTGAAACAGCTCTTCTACCAACGGTTCAACATCAGATAATGCGGCTAACACATTTCGAATATCACCAGGAGCCGGAATCTCTAGCTCATCTCGAAGCCTCCCAGAACTTCCGCCGTCGTCAGCAACCGTTACAATTGCTGTAATATCAAGAGGATATTCTTTCAACCCTCTTAATAATACAGGTAATCCTGTTCCTCCTCCAATGACAACGACTTTTGCAGGCTGTTCACTATTCATCTATATTTTTCCTTCCTCTTCTCGATGTCTCGATGAGAAATATGTGTTTTATAGTCTTTTTCAAAATGATGGCCGATATGTTCAGCCAAAGTGACTGAGCGATGTTGACCACCCGTACAACCAATCGCAATGACAAGCTGACTTTTCCCTTCACGCTTATACTGCGGCAGCATAAATGTTAAAAGATCAAGCACCTTTTCAACAAACTTCTGCGTTTCGGTCCATTTCAACACGTAGGAAGAAACTTCTTCTTCAAGACCTGTTTTCGGCCTCATATGATCAATGTAGTGCGGGTTTGGCAAGAAGCGAACATCAAAAACAAGATCAGCATCGATTGGCACCCCATACTTAAACCCAAATGACATAACGTTCACTGTAAAAACAGGTGAAGCATGTGAAGCAAACTGCGTAAGAATTTTCTCACGTAGCTCTCTTGGTTTTAAGTCAGATGTTTCATAAATTAACTGGGCACGTCCTTTTAATTCCTCTAATAGCTCACGTTCCATACTAATACCTTCTAAAGGTAATCCAGAAGGAGCAAGAGGATGTGAACGCCTTGTTTCTTTATATCTTGTTACGAGCACAGAGTCTTTTGCATCCAAAAAGAGAATTTGAGGCATAACCCATGTCGTTTCACTCATATTATCTAAGGCTTCAAATAAGCTATCAAAGAATTCTCGCCCTCGCAAATCCATAACAAGCGCTACTTTGTTCATTTTATTTCCAGATTCTTTCATAAGTTCAAGGAACTTAGGCAATAGCGTTGGGGGAAGATTGTCCACACAAAAAAAACCTAAATCTTCAAAACTTTGAATTGCCACCGTTTTTCCTGCACCTGACATTCCAGTAATAATAACCAATTGAATATCGCTTACAGATCCAGTACTCATTTGTTTACCCCCTATTAAAACCGAATTTTTTCATTGTTTATCTAACCAAATAGTTAGCAAGGATCGATTCGATAAGACAATAACTCAAAGTCAGTCGTGTATGTAAAATTACCGTAGATTACACCAGAACCTTTTGCCACATAATCAATAATATGATGGTCTCCTGGTGCCATTGGTAATTCACTAACATCATTTAAGTTATGCCAACCAAGCTTTCCTTCTTCTGATTCTAGCACATTTGTTCCATCAAAGTCGGTAGCAAAAAAAGTAAACATCATCCACTCTGACGCAATTTTATCATTTTCTTTCATTGTAAACGTAAAAATACCTTTTACCGTTGGATTCTTCAGGTAGATGCCTGTTTCTTCACGAAATTCTCGAACAACGGAATCCTTTACTGATTCTCCTTGTTCCATTTTCCCACCGGGAGCTACCCACCAATTTCGCCTTGGCTTTTGAAGTAATAGTACTTTTCCGTCTTTCACTAATACACAATTCGTAACTCGTTGCATCTTTCCACCTCTTCTTCTCTTCACTTTTCTGTCTATCATTATACTACGAAACAAACAGCCCTCACAACGAAGACACTTACTTAATACTAAATTTTCTGAAAATATATGTCGATGGTACAAAAAATAGTCCAAAAAAAAAGGCCTAGGAACAAGTCCTACGCCCGTCAAAGTTACTATTTTATAAAAGGGGGTCAATTACTACTTATATAGTACCCCATAAACATTTCACGTACGTTACAAAAACTTTAAAACAGAATAACTTTTTGTAAAGATATACGTAACAAATTAGTTAACGGCTTTTAACTTTTCTTTCAGTTCTTCAATATAATGTTGAGCTGCTTGAGCAGCAATACTTCCATCTCCCGTTGCTGTAACGATTTGACGAAGTGCTTTTTCACGAACGTCACCAGCAGCAAAGATTCCTGGGACACGTGTTTCCATTTGTTCATTCGTTTCAATATAGCCTTCTGCATTGGTGATGTTTAAGCCTTCAAACGGCTTTGTTAAAGGAACCATACCGATATAAATGAACACGCCATCTGCTCCGAATTCCTGTTCTTCACCAGTTTGTGTATTAACAAGCGTTACGCTACCTACTTTACCGTCTTTTTCATTCACTTCTTTTACAGTGTGATTCCAGATAAAGTCTACTTTCTCATTATCAAATGCACGCTGTTGTAAGATTTTTTGAGCACGAAGTTCCTCACGACGGTGAACAATCGTTACTTTTGTTGCAAAGCGCGTTAAGTACACACCCTCCTCAACAGCAGAGTCCCCTCCACCAACAACAACAAGCTCTTTTCCTTTAAAGAAAGCTCCGTCACATACTGCACAGTAAGAAACGCCGCGTCCTCCTAATTCTTTTTCACCAGGAACACCTAGTTTTTTATACTCTGCACCTGTTGCAATAATAATAGCACGCGCTTTATATTCTTTTTTACCAGCTACAACAGTCTTATACTCTTCGCCTTCAATAATTTCTTTAATGTCCCCATATGCATACTCAGCACCGAATTTCTTCGCATGTTCAAACATTTTATTTGAAAGATCTGGACCTAGAATATGGTCATAGCCAGGGTAATTTTCTACGTCTTCCGTATTTGCCATTTGGCCACCAGGGATTCCGCGCTCAATCATTAATGTTGATAAATCCGCACGAGACGTATATACAGCAGCAGTCATTCCTGCTGGGCCGGCTCCGATAATAATGACATCATAAATTTTTTCTTCTGTCATTGAGTAACACTCCTTTTAGGAATCTATTCATATATTTTTAATTAATTTTATCCTAATACGCTAACGACACTATCGTCTATTTTTTTGCTCACTTCAGCAGGTTATTTACAATTTTGACGTATTTGCGTACCGTTGATAAAGAAATACTATACAGTTGAGCTACCTTTTCCTGAGAAACAGCTTGTTGCTTTTGCTTCTGGTAGCAGTAAGTCGCTGCAGATGCCCATCCATTTACGTTGACATGGTGCCATTTGGCAGCCTGTATGTTATTCAATTCTACATATATGTTAAACCAAAACTGAATGATACCGGCTGCCTCTACTTCAGCTTCAATTTCAGCTTGGATTAAATCTGCAATTTCAAACATGATGTGCTGCTTATTCTGCCATACATACGTATATACTTCATCAAGTAATGAACTTGTATGTATGGATGGCTTAATTTTTTCTAATAGAAGCAACCGTTCTTTATCAGGAAGCTTCTTAGCCATATACAGGCTATACAGCTGATCATGAATATGTGTGCTTTCACATTTTTCTTGAGCGACAACATCGATTTCAGAATAGAAACGACGATTGTTCTTCTCATTAAATTGCCAAGGCGCTTCTAACTTCACCATTGAACCCGAATCACCAACGTCTTTCCATATATCTTTAGCAAACTGCTCAAACCCCACATGATAAGCAGCATAAGAAAGCCAATAATGAAAAGACGAGTCTGCTTGAAATCCTTTTTTATATAAACTCTTTAACCACCCATATGCTAACTTGTATTCCCCGACAAGAGCAAACGTTGATCCTAATTTATATTGATGCTCCAGAGATAAAGGATATACGCAGCTTAGCTGTTGAATCAAATAATTCACGACGTTCTGGTTATGCCCGTAATAGTGAAACACTAATTGATTACACAAAGCATGTAAGTTCCCAGGATTTTTTTCTAACACTTCATCTAATAAACCAATTGCTTTATCTGTTTCATTAAGATAAAAATGAGCTAACGCTAAATTATTGTACGCTGGCCAAAATTCAGGATAGTCTCGAATGATTTCTTCTAATAGCTGAATCGCTTTTTCAAACTGTGCATCTTGAAGCAACTGTTTTGCCTGTTCTTGCTTTAAAATCAGCGCATCTTCCTCATATTCTTCGTCTGATTCTAAATCAATGGAAAGCAGGTCTTCCAGCTCTTCCGCTTCCTCTAACAACTCGCCAGTTACATCTTCTTCCAAATAACATTGAACGTATTTATACGCTTCTTGAAATAATCCAAGATGCGCAAAATTATTAGCAATCACATAGTAACAATTGACCATTGTAGAATCTAAATCGTTGATAATATGAAGCAACAGCTCGTTTGATTCTTTATATTCACCTAAATCATTTAAAATAGTCGCTAACTGATATAAAATTAACGGCTCATCCCGGTCTAACTCTGACGCTCTCTGAAGATATCGTTTTGCTTTATATAAATCTTTATATTGATAGGCTTTAAGTGCTTTTTCAAAATATTCTTCTCCCGTTTTAAAAAACGGAATTACCTTTGCTTTCTTCTCGTGCACTTTTGAGTTTTTTCTCATTAAGTCCTCCGATAAGTCCATGATTTCAACGTTGGTAGTATATCATAGTTTAAAGCTTACGATAACACCTGTATTTTACTGAACCCAAAGAAATATTGGTCAATAAAAAAACTGACCGCAAAGGCCAGCTTTTGTTTATTACTTCGAATGTCTTTCTTTTAATACCGCTAAGACATCGTCAAGCGGAAGCTTTTGCTCACGAAGAAGTACCAATACGTGATAGAACAAATCCGCTACTTCCCATTTTAATTCTTCATGATCACGGTTTTTGGCAGCAATAATAACTTCGCCTGCTTCCTCACCGACTTTTTTTAGGATTTTATCGACACCTTTGTCAAATAAGTAGGTTGTGTACGCTCCTTCTGGCATTTCTGCTTCGCGCTTAGCAATTACTGATTCCAATTCATTAATAATATCAAAACGCCCTGATTGAGGAGATGCACTTTCGTCCTCTAGCAAGTTTTCATTAAAGCAGCTGTATGCACCTGTATGACAAGCAGGTCCGTTTGGATTTACTTTTACAACAATAGAATCCGCATCGCAATCATACGTCATTGCGACAATTCGCTGTGTATTTCCAGATGTAGCTCCCTTGTGCCAAAGCTCTTGGCGAGAGCGGCTAAAAAACCACGTTTCTTTTGTTTCAACTGACTTTTTTAACGATTCTTCATTCATATAGGCTAGAGTCAGCACTTCTTTACTAACCGCGTCCTGCACAATTGCTGGAACTAATCCGTCTTCATTGAATTTAACGTTTTCAATCTTCATCGAATGCTCACTCCTCGTTGTTTTGCATAGGTTTTAATTTCTTTAACAGACGTTTCTTTATAGTGAAAAATAGATGCCGCTAAGCCTGCGTCTGCTTTTCCTTCCGTAAATACGTCCACAAAGTCTTGACCATTTCCTGCGCCTCCTGAAGCAATAACAGGGATACTTACCGCTTCACTTACGGCTTTTGTTAATGCTAGGTTAAAGCCGGACTTGGCACCGTCTTGATCCATACTTGTTAACAAGATCTCACCGGCACCGCGTTTGACAACTTCTTGCGCCCAAGCAACAACTTCCCATCCTGTTGCGTTGCGTCCACCGTGCGTGTATACGCGCCAAGAGCCTAATTCTTCATCATATTTTGCATCAATAGCTACTACAATGCACTGTGCTCCAAAGAAGTTTGACCCTTCCGTAATAAGATCTGGATTTAAGACAGCAGCTGTGTTTAACGACACTTTATCTGCACCTGCTCGCAGCATTCGTTTCATATCCTCAACCGCATTGATTCCTCCACCTACTGTAAACGGAATAGCCAGCTGTGCTGCCACTTCTTCTACTACGTGAACCATGGTTTTACGACCTTCATGAGATGCTGAAATATCTAAGAAAACAAGCTCATCAGCGCCTTCTTCATCATAAAATTTCGCTAATTCTACAGGATCACCAGCGTCTTTTAGCTCCACAAACTGAACACCTTTTACAACGCGCCCTTCCTTTACGTCTAAGCAAGGAATAATACGCTTCGTAATCATGATGTCACCTCTTCAAGCGCCTGGCTTACCGTAAATTGATTTGTGTAGAGTGCTTTTCCAACAATCGCACCAATCACGCCGTCTTTTTCATACGCTTGTAGTGCTTTTAAATCAGCTAATTTACTTACGCCGCCCGATGCGATGACGCTTTTACCTGTTGCTTTTGCCATGCTGACAATACCTTCAACATTTGGTCCTGAAAGCATACCATCCGTTGAAATGTCCGTGAAGATAAACGTTTCAGCACCTGCTTCGGCAAGCTCTTTTCCAAGCTCCGTTGCTTTTACTGTTGACGTTTCAAGCCAGCCTTCCGTTGCTACGTAGCCATCGCGCGCGTCAATACCAATCGCAATTTTTTCACCGTATTGACGAAGCATCTTTTTGACAAATTCAGGATTAGAAATCGCTGCGCTTCCTAAGATTACTCGGTCAATTCCGTTTTCTAAGTAATACGCTACGTCTTCTTCTGAACGAATTCCGCCACCAATTTGTACATTGACCCCAAGCTTTTTCTTAACTTCAAGAACAAACTCATTATTTACTCGCTTTGCTGCTTTGGCACCGTCTAAGTCCACCATGTGAATCCACTTCGCACCTTCACCAGCAAATTGTGCTGCCATATCGACTGGTGAATCTCCGTATACCGTTTCTTTATCATAGTCTCCTTGCAAAAGGCGAACACACTTTCCGCCGCGCATATCGATTGCTGGATAAATTGAAAAATTACTCATGAGTTCAACCTCTTCCTTCTACAAAGTTTGCGTAGTTTTGTAAAATCTTCATGCCAATTTCACTGCTTTTTTCCGGGTGGAACTGCGTACCAAATACATTTTCCTTCCCTACAACTGCTGGAACGGCAACATCATATGAGCTTGTTGCTAGAAGCACATCTTGATCATCTGTCTTTACGTAATAAGAGTGCACGAAGTATACGTGGCCTTCTTCAATGCCCGCTAACAGAGGTGAGTTTACATGCATATGTAACGAGTTCCAACCCATATGAGGCACTTTATAAGCTTCACCTTCTGGCGTCACTCCAGGCAGCAGTTCAACACGTCCTTTTAAAAACCCAAGGCCCGTCGTCTTACCATTCTCATCACTTTCCTCAAACAAAAGCTGCATTCCTAAGCAGATACCTAAAAGTGGCTTACCGCTTTCCACTTCTTCTTTTATAAAAGCTGTAAGATTGGTTTCATTCAGCTGTTCCATCGCATCTTTAAATGAGCCAACCCCAGGTAGAATATAGCCTTTTGCCTTACGCAGTTCGCTTGGCTCAGATGAAATAAAATAGTCATAGTCTAAACGTTCAAGCGCTTTGCTTACGCTATACAAATTCCCCATGCCATAGTCAATAATACCAATCATTTACAACATCCCCTTCGTTGATGGTACTCCTTTGACGCGAGGATCAACCGTTGTTGCTTCATCTAATGCTCTCGCCAAGGCTTTGAATACCGCTTCGATGATGTGGTGTGTATTTTGACCATAGTGAACGATAACATGAAGATTCATACGTGATTCAAGCGCAAATTTCCATAAAAATTCGTATACAAGCTCCGTATCAAAAGTACCCACACGTGATGCTGGAATATCGCCTTTAAATTCAAAATGAGGTCGATTACTTAAATCAACTACCACTTGTGCCAACGCATCATCCATTGGAACAAATGCATTGCCGTAGCGCTTAATACCTTTCTTATCACCAAGTGCTTCTTTAAATGCATGCCCTAAGCAGATACCAATGTCTTCTGTTGTGTGGTGATCATCGATCTCAATGTCTCCAATAGCTTTTACATCTAAATTGAACTGACCGTGCTTCGTAAATAAATCAAGCATGTGGTTTAAAAACGGGACACCTGTGTCAATTCCCGCTTTTCCTTCTCCATCAATGGCTATTGCAAGTGAAATATCCGTCTCATTTGTTGTACGTTTGATGCTAGCTTCTCTCATCATGTAACCCTCTCTTTACTTTATTTTTTGAATCGTTCTTCAACTGCTCGAGCGTGTGCTTCTAATCCTTCTAGCCTTGCAAAAGCGGCAATTTTCGAACTATTAGCTTTAAGCGCCTGCTCGCTATATGAAATGATGCTTGATTTTTTTACAAATGAATCAACGGATAACGGACTTGAAAACTTGGCCGTTCCGTTCGTTGGTAATACATGGTTTGGGCCAGCAAAATAATCTCCTACTGGTTCTGAGCTATATCTACCTAAAAAAATAGCTCCAGCGTGACGAATTTTCCCGAGTATAGTCATCGGTTCATCCGTCATAATTTCAAGATGTTCTGGAGCCAATTTATTAACTACGTCAATCGCTTCTTCAAGCTCTTCTGTGACATAAATTTCACCGTACTCTTGAATAGATGCTTCAGCAATCACTTTTCGAGGTAGCGTTTCAAGCTGTTTTTGAACCTCTTGTGCTACGGCTGCTGCTAGATTTAAAGACGCTGTTACCAAAATGCTAGATGCCAACTGGTCATGTTCTGCTTGTGATAACAGGTCAGCTGCCACTTCATTTGGTCTTGCTGTATCATCTGCTAATACAACGATTTCACTCGGTCCAGCAATCGAATCAATATCAACTAAGCCGTATACTTCTCTCTTTGCTAAGGCAACATAAATGTTTCCTGGACCCACAATTTTGTCGACCGCTTCAATTGTTTCTGTTCCATACGCCAATGCTCCGATCGCTTGTGCTCCTCCAACTTTATAAATCTCTTCCACACCTAGCTCAGTAGCTGCAACGAGAACGCCAGCTGGTAACGAACCGTCTTTTTGCACAGGTGATACCATTACAATACGCTTAACGCCAGCTACCTGAGCAGGAATTACGTTCATCAACACGGATGATGGATACGCAGCTAAACCGCCTGGGACATAGACGCCAACTGCATCTAAAGGTGTCACCTTCTGCCCAAGAATCGTGCCATCTTCTTTTGTCACCATCCAAGATTGCGTAATCATGCGCTCATGGTAGTCACGGATATTAGCAGCAGCCTCGTTAATAATCTGAATAGTTTCATCATCGATGGCTTCATATGCGTTCTTCCGCTCTGCATCCGACACTTTCAGTGCTTCTAATAACACACCGTCAAACTTTTCCGTATATGAAAATAGGGCTTGATCTCCTTTATCCTTAACGTCTCGAAGAATGTTAAGCACCGCTTCACGCTGTGCTCCCGTGCCTTGATCAATCGTACGTTTTAAGCTAACGTCTTCCGTCACACGTGTAATCTTCATCAAATTCACCTCATTCATGATGCTTCGACAACTTTTGATAATCGGTTAACTAAATCATCAATGCGTTCATCTTTTAACCGGTAGCTAACTGGGTTTACAATTAATCGAGATGTAATATCACCGATATGCTCTAGTTCAACCAGACCATTTTCCTGTAGCGTTCTGCCCGTCGAAACGATATCAACAATACGATCTGCTAAGCCGATAAGCGGCGCTAACTCAATCGATCCATTTAGCTTAATAATTTCCACCTGTTCTCCTTGTTCTCGAAAATAAGTGGACGCGACGTTCGGATATTTTGTCGCTACTTTTTGCGCAATCTCTGATTTTTTCGCATTGGGAAGGCCCGCCACTGCAAGATGACATTTGCTAATCTGCAAATCTAATAGTTCATAGACATCTCTTTCTTCTTCAAGCATCACATCTTTTCCTGCAATACCTAAATCAGCTACGCCATACTCTACGTAAGTCGTTACGTCCATTGGCTTTGCTAAAATAAAGCGCATGTTTTCTTCTGGAATATCAACAATTAATTTACGCGAGTCATCAAACTCTGGAGGAAGTTGAAAGCCTGCTTGACGCAAAAGTTGAGCAGCTTCTTCAAATATTCTTCCTTTTGGCATCGCAATTGTTAGTAGTTCAGTCATTATTGTCCCCCCTTGCCACGTTTACCAATAAGAAACGATACTTCTTCAAGGCCAGCTGTAAATACGTCGACATCATCAACGCCTACAATATCTTGAACAACGACACGTTTACCTGCACGTCTTTGTTCAGCCGCAAGCGCTATTGCTTCTGATAACCGCTCCTGGCTATATAAAACGCCGTAAACAGGCACTTCTTCGTATGCTTCTTCATCTAGCGCTTCAATTAAACGGTCAAGCTGAATACCAAATCCAGTTGCCGGTGTTTTCGTTGAAAATTGTTCTAATAATTGATCGTAACGTCCACCGTTCCCAATATGAAAGCCTACGTGCTCAGCAAAGACTTCAAATAAAATGCCAGTGTAATAACTCATGTGACTTACAAGGTTGAAGTCAATTTTAATTTCTTCCGTTACGCCATAAGCGTCCAGCATGTTCCAAAGGCTTTGAAGATCCTCAGCAAGCTTTTTACCTTCTTTATTTTCAACAAGCTCAATAGCTTCTTGGATTTTTTCTTCTCCACCACGTAAGTTTAAAAGCTGTAAAAGACGCTGTTTATCAATGGAGGAAAGGTTTAAGCTCTTCACGTGATTACGATAACCAACATAATTTTTCTCATATAAAAAGCGGCGTAAAACATTGGCACGCTCTTCGTTTCCGACAATCTCTAAGAACAATGAGTTAACGAATCCAATGTGGCCAATGGCTACTTTAAATGATTTTAGCCCAGCACGCTTTAATGCACTAATCATCAACGCAATCACTTCTGCATCGCTGCTCATTGTTGCATCACCAATTAACTCAACACCAATTTGCTCAAACTCAGCCGGTCGACCACCTTCACGCTGCTGAGCTCGAAAGACATTCGCTTCATACGCAAGGCGAAGCGGTGAGTTATTTAAAAGTTTTGATGCTGCCACGCGCGCAAAAGGCGTCGTCATATCAGGTCGTAAAACAAGCGTATGACCTTCTTTATCTAATAATTTAAATAATTGTTGATCTAAAATGGCCGATGCGCTTCCAACCGTTTCAAAGTATTCAAGAGTAGGAGTAGCCATATATTGATAGCCCCAGCTACTAATTTCTTCTGCTAACTGATTTCGAACTTGCTTTTTCTTTTCAAAAAGAGATGGTAATGTATCCCGCATACCTAAAGGTTTTTCAAACATAAACAGCTTTGACATTATGACACTTCCTTTTCTCAACTTGGTTGCATCTATTTCTATATAAACAACTAATTTTCATCATAGAAGACCACTTTTCACTTTATCACACTAATGTATTAGCGAAATAACAAATTAAAGTTATTAGTAGTTTACACCCCTTATAGGTAATCGTCAACTCATATAGCGCTATTTTCTTACAAAAAAAGCCACTCCTTATTGATAAGTCGTGGCTGATTCGTTTTCTTCTGTGCGCTTTTGCATTTCTTCTTTTGTATAAATGACCCTCATTGGATTTCCTCCAACAAAAGAGCCAGGCTCTATGTTTCTATGTACGACTGTTCCCGCAGCAACAATTGCTCCGTTACCAATCACTACTCCAGGTAAGATTGTACTATTAGCTCCAATCATTACCTCATCACCAATGATTACATCTCCAAGTCGATATTCTTTAATTAAATATTCATGGGCGAGAATCGTTGTGTTATATCCAATTACCGAGTTTTTTCCAACCGTTATCTTCTCTGGAAACATAATATCAAGCATAACCATCAGTCCAAAAGAAGTTTGAGGCCCTACCTCCATCTGTAAGAACGTCCGGTAAAGCCAGTTTTTAAATGATAAAAAAGGAGAATAGCGAGCAAGCTGAATGACAATAAAGTTACGCATTACCTTCCAAAATGGAACGGTTTTATAGACGTGCCAGAGCGAGTTAGGTCCTTCGACAGGAAATCGCTTCGTCTTTCTCACTGCTCTTTTCCTCCAAGCCATGGAATCAAGTCTTTCATCTCTTCTAAGATAACATCTGGCTCATAAGAAGCAATGTGTTCTCTTCCTTTTGCACTCCAAGCCACACCAGCTGTTTTCGTACCTGCATTTTTACCAGATAGGATGTCATGATGGTTATCTCCTACCATAACAGCTTCTTCTGGCTGTGCATTTAAAAGTACTAATGCTTTTTCGACTGGCTCTGGGTGAGGTTTTGCATGCTGCACGTCGTCAATTGCAACAATTACATCAAAAAATTGATCCAACTTCGTAAGTTTTAGCCCCAGCATGACCGTATTAATCTGCTTTGTTGTAACGATAGCCAACTTATACTTCTGATCATGTAACCATTTCACCGTTTCAAATACGCCTGCAAACTCTGTTACAAGTTCATCATGATGACTTAAGTTATGAGTACGGTACGTGTCAATCATTTCGTGTACTCGCTCTTTATCCATCTGTACAAAAGTGTCATAAAGAGGTGGCCCCATAAATGCCAAGACATCTTCACGTTTATATTGCTCGGGATAATAATGATTTAATGTGTGCATAAAAGATGAAATAATTAATTCATTTGTATCAATTAGCGTTCCATCTAAATCAAATAGAACGGTGTTAATGCTCATATGAAACTTCCTTTCTATGCCTTACTTCATTTTCTTTCCACATCCGTGAAATCACAATGGTTAACACAAGTGCAACAACTACCCGAATAATGAGCAGCGGCAGTACAGGAATACCTAGCGGAATAAAAATTAACGTATCTTCTACTACAGCATGACAAGCGACTAAAAAGATGAACGCAAGCGTTGCATCACGCTTACTAACTCCCTCTTCTTGTACAGCTTGAATCATGACGCCAGCTCCATATGCCAACCCTAGTAAGAGACCTGTCACAAGCGTTGTAGACGTATTTTCTTTCATCCCTAATAGGCGTGTAAACGGACCAAGCATTGAGGAAAGCTTATCGAGCCACCCAATATCTTTCAGGATTTGAATTCCCACCATAACTGGAATAACAATAAGAGCCAGCTGTAGAATTCCAAAACCTGCTTTTTCAATCGATTGCCAGATGATTGCTCCCCATCCGCTTACTTCCTCGTGCTTCGTTGCTAAAAAACCGTACTGTGCCTGTTCGCCTCCGCCATTCCATACTAAGTTAATGATAATGGCTGAGATCACAGCGAGCCCGATACGAACCGATAAAATAACCCATAGCCTCACACCAACTTTTAAAGCTACGCTCGTTTCAATTAATAAATTATGAGAGAAAGACAGCATAACGGCTAGAATAAATACTTCTTTCACCGTTAAATCCAGTGATAAAATCCCTGCAATTCCCGCATATAAATTTAACAAGTTCCCCAGCACAAGTGGAATGGCTGCATCTCCCGATAGCCCAAATAACTTCATTAAAGGTGAAATTAACGTAGCAAACCAATCCAGCACTGGCGTGTATTGAAGGAGTGAAACAATTAGCGTTACTGGAAAAATGACTTTTCCTAGTGTCAGCGTTGTTTTGAGTCCTCCCATAATCCCCTTTTGTATCGACCTAAGCATTCCCTCACCCCTGTTTCTTTTTACTTGTTTCCAAATACGTTTCCTTATTTGTTTTTCGACGAATAGCAATAATAATGACTGCTACCGCAATTAAGACAAGCGAAATGACTTGTGCGATGCGCAGCGTATCCGTCAACATCAAGCTGTCTGTACGCATTCCTTCAATAAAGTATCGCCCAATTGAATACCAAATAACGTACGTTAAGAACAGTTCACCTCTACGCAAGTTGACGCGTCTTAGCGCAATTAACAGAGCAAATCCGGCTAAATTCCAAAGCGATTCATATAAAAACGTAGGGTGGTAATATGTACCGTTAATATACATTTGATTAATAATAAATTCTGGCAGGTGCAAACCTTCTAGAAAAGCACGTGATACTTCTCCACCGTGCGCTTCCTGATTCATAAAATTCCCCCAGCGTCCGATTGCTTGACCAAGAATAATACTCGGTGCCGCAATGTCCGCTAGTTTCCAAAATGAAATCTTTTTCACACGTGAAAAAACAATCCCAGTTAAAATTGCTCCAATCAATCCACCATGAATAGCAATTCCACCGTTCCAGATTTGAGGTATCTCATTCAAATGCTGTGAGTAATAATCCCATTCAAACGCAACATAGTATATGCGCGCACAAATAATAGCAATTGGTACTGCAAATAGCACTAAATCGATAAACGTGTCTTTAGGCAACCCACGCTTCGTGCTTTCTTTTGTAGCAATATACAGAGCAAGCAGCACACCAGCTCCAATAATGACGCCATACCAATAGATTGTCAGTGGGCCTAGCTCTAAAAACACACGATCAAGCGGCTGAATATTTGCTTCCATCAAACCACCCTTTCTTAAATATCTTCTCTGTCACCGTCTTCAATTACATCCGTTAAGCGATTTGAGAACTGCTCAGCTGCATTAATTCCCATCCGTTTCAAGCGGAAATTCATTGCGGCTACCTCAATAATAACAGCTAAGTTACGCCCTGGACGAACAGGTAACGTGATTTTTGTCACATCTGTGTCAATAATCTTCATTTTATCTTCTTCAAGGCCTAAACGATCATAATGTTTATTTTGGTCCCATGTCTCAAGCTGAATAACTAATGAAATACGCTTATAGCTACGTACTGAACCTGCACCAAATAGCGTCATCACGTTAATAATACCAAGGCCGCGAATTTCAAGTAAGTGTTCAATTAACCCCGGAGCATTACCGACCAGCGTATCTTGATCTTCTTGACGAATTTCTACACAGTCATCCGCTACTAGACGATGTCCACGTTTCACAAGTTCAAGCGCGGTTTCACTTTTACCAACGCCACTTTTCCCCATGATTAAGACACCGATTCCATAAATATCTACAAGCACTCCGTGAAGAGCTGTAGACGGTGCTAAACGACTTTCTAAAAAGTTCGTTAAATGACTTGAAAGTCTTGTCGTTTTAGAAGGCGATCGTAGTACAGGAACTGCTTCGCGTTCAGAAGCTTCAATCAATTCTTTCGGCACAGACATATCACGAGAAATAATAATGGCTGGCGTAATATCTGTACACATTTTTTCCATTCGGACTTTCTTTTCTTCATCATCTAAACACTCAAAAAATGATAATTCCGTTTTCCCTAATAGCTGTATGCGCTCTGCTGGATAATATGTAAAATAACCGGCCATTTCAATCCCTGGACGTGAAATATCACTTGTTGCAATCGGACGGTCAATTCCTTCTTCTCCACTGATTAACTCTAAATTAAACTTTTCAATTAAGTCTTTAGTACGAACTGTTACCACCTGAAATCCTCCTTTAGTTTAAAACCATGTACCCATTAGCTTTTTGTCTATGATAGTATTTACCATTAAAGGTTCACTCTATTTTATCATTAAAAGCAAGAGAAGAGAAAACAAAGTAGCGCTAGCTTCGTTGAAGCTAGCGCTACTTTATTTGGATCGCAACGGATCAATAATAACCTTTTGAATCAATAGGTTCAGAATGGACATAACAATAGCAGCTAAAATAGCTGTACCAAATCCATCAATAACAAACGAATCACCCATAATACCTTGCGTAATCATTAACGTCGCTGCGTTTATGACGAATAAAAACAGTCCAAGTGTTAGAAATGTCACTGGTAACGTCAAAAGAATTAAAATGGGTTTCACGATAATATTTAAAATGGATAAAATGATGCTGGCAATAATTGCAGCACCAATCGACGATAGTTGAAATGCATCGATATAACCTGCAATTACTACAAGTACAAGAGCATTAATTAAAATGCTAATAATCCCTCTCACAAGCATGCTTATTAGGCTCCTTCTTCATTTGGCAATACAAAGATTAAAATGAAGTAGATAACTACCAGTGGTGTTCCAATAACGAATAGAACGCTCAATGCAAAAATCAGTCGAAGAATCGTAGCACTAATCCCTGTATACTCGGAAATTCCGCCGATAATTCCAGCTAATTTTCTATTTCTGCGTGATCTATATAACTTTTTCATTTATCAATCTTCTCCTTTTCCTAATCATTCTGATTACAAAAGGCTTCTTTATATGCCAACGTTTTACTTAATTGTGATTGAACCAGCTTTAGACTCTGCTAATAATTTATACGATTTAGCTGTTTCAAGATATGCTCGGAAGCGCATCTGCTTCATGACCGTCTCTTTTTTCTCTTCAATTACCTCCATTTGAGGTAAGTTACATACGAATTTACCTAGATTTGATTTCAAATCTCCTTCGATGCCAAGATGAGACGGCGTATAAAGCTCGATATGTCCCGTAGTCGTTTTTAAAAATGCTAACTCAACACGCTCTCCTTTCAGGTACCCTTCAATATCTCCATTAAAAGTTTGCGCATCGATTTTTTTATAATCCCCATCAAATTTTATAGAACCGTTAATCGTCTCCATCTCACATTTTGATGAGAAAACGCGTGAGAGCTCAATGTGACCATTAGATGTTTCCGCTTCAAGCTGTCCACTATTCACTTCATAAAAGCGAATTAAACCGTTGGCTGTTTTGGCCTTTAATTCTCTTACATTTAATCTTTCCCCTTCAATAGGTCCATTAAACACACGTACATTCACTCTCTCATACTCGGTTTCAGGTATATAAACAGTCGCCTTCACCTTCATATGTTTTTTTTGCACATTAAATTTTAGCTTCCCGTTCTCAATTGAAAATAAGACATCTTTTAAAAACGCTTGTCGCGCTTGCTCTTGCCCCTCTACCTTATAAACATCTGATTCGCACTCGATTCGCACATCCGGACTTCCCCATGGTTTTACCTTCACACTTCCGTTTGCAATATCGATATCAATTGCCTGAATATAAGCTTCTGTTTGTTGGAAAATATGCTGAACTTTAACTGAGGGCCCAAAGTTAAAGTCTAAATCAACGTCCTTTACTTTTTTGACTGTCTGATCGACAAAGCTAAATAGCTTTTCTTTAAAGGATGCAGACGAAGGTTTAAAAGTCGAAGAACTGCTGCTCGATTTACCAACATAAGGCGTCAACTCCGATGATGCATTCACTTTTACAGTTGGCTCAGGATTTGCTTCAAGTGAATTTAAAAGCGTTAATGCTTCATCTACCGTCAACTTCCCCTCTTCTACCATCTGTAAAATCTGCTTGCGCTTTTCTAGCATGTGACTCTCCCCTTTTGGTTTATAATTTCATCTATCTTAGCTCGTTATTTCATACTTTCACTGCCTTTTTATTAAAGAAAAAGCAGACTATTATGTAATACGGTTTATGCTACAAAAAGTTTCAATATACATAAAATAGAAAAAAGCGCTACCTTTAGCGCCTTTTTTTCTATTTTATGCTTTGCCAACTGTTTGAACTTCCTTTATCTTCTCATCCATACGCTTTCGATCACGTTCTAAAATTGGCTTTAAATACTTACCTGTATAGGAACCTTTCACTTCAGCGACTTCTTCTGGTGTACCTGTACCAACAATTTGACCACCTTGATCTCCGCCTTCAGGTCCTAAATCAATTAAATAATCTGCTGCTTTAATAATATCAAGATTGTGTTCAATAACGAGAACCGTGTCACCATTTTCAACGAGTCGTTGCAATACTTTTAGAAGTCGTGCAATATCGTCAATATGCAGACCTGTTGTTGGCTCATCTAAAATGTAAAGCGTTCGGCCCGTTGATCGGCGATGCAGCTCAGAAGCTAGCTTTACACGCTGCGCTTCCCCTCCTGATAGGGTTGTAGCAGGCTGCCCAAGCGTAATATATCCAAGTCCTACGTCATGGATTGTTTGTAGCTTACGCTTGATTTTCGGTATGTTTTCAAAGAAATGCAGAGCATCCTCGACCGTCATATCCAGCACGTCTGAAATATTATGGTCTTTATATTTAACTTCTAACGTTTCGCGGTTGTAGCGCTTGCCATGACATACTTCACAAGGTACATATACGTCCGGCAAAAAGTGCATTTCAATTTTAATGATTCCGTCTCCACGACACGCTTCACAGCGACCTCCCTTTACGTTAAAGCTAAAACGACCTTTTTTATAACCACGTACTTTTGCTTCGTTCGTTTGGGCAAATACGTCACGAATGTCATCAAAAACACCCGTATACGTAGCTGGATTAGAGCGTGGTGTACGTCCAATTGGAGATTGATCAATATCAATCACTTTATCTAAGTGCTCAATTCCTTTGATTTCTTTATGCTCTCCAGCCCTACTTTTGGCTTTATGAAGCTTTTGAGCAAGCGTTTTGTGTAAAATATCATTTACCAGCGTACTTTTCCCTGAACCTGATACGCCTGTTACTGCTGTAAACGTTCCAAGTGGAATACTTACCTTCACATTTTTTAAATTGTTTTCTTTTGCACCTACAATGTCAATCATTCGGCTCTTATCAATTGCGCGGCGCTCTGTTGGCAGCGGAATAAAACGCTCTCCCGATAGATACTGACCTGTTAATGAATTTGGATCTGCCATCACTTCTTTTGGTGTTCCCTGTGACACAACCGCTCCTCCATGCACACCGGCACCAGGACCAATATCAATTAAATAATCGGCAGCAAGCATCGTATCTTCATCGTGCTCAACAACAATTAATGTATTCCCAATGTCTCTCATATCTTGCATCGTTCGAATAAGGCGATCATTATCACGCTGATGGAGACCAATGGACGGTTCATCTAAAATGTAAAGAACCCCTGTTAAACGTGAGCCAATTTGCGTTGCTAGTCGAATACGCTGTGCTTCTCCACCAGATAACGTTCCAGCTGAACGATTAATTGTGAGGTAATCTAAGCCGACATTCACTAAGAAACTGAGGCGTTCTTTAATTTCTCTTAAAATCATGTCTGCAATTTTCATTTCTTTATCAGAAAGCTGCAGGCTGCTAAAGAAATTGTACGCTTCTTGTACAGAAAAACGCGTCACGTTACCGATATGCTTAGAATCAATTAAAACAGCAAGCGCTTCTTTCTTTAAGCGGTGGCCCTTACACATTGGACAAGGCTGTTCGGCCATATATTTTTCCATTTGCTCACGAATATAATCAGAGCTGGTTTCATGATAACGACGCTCTACGTTTGGAATTACACCTTCGAACAAGATTTCATTTTCACGCACTTGTCCAAAGTCATTTTCATAGCGGAAGTATATTTTTTCGCCATCGCTTCCATGCAAGATTTTATCTAATAAATGCTTAGGTAAGTCTTTTACCGGCACGTCCATATCGATGCTATAATGAGCGCAAACTGCTTCTAGCATTTGTGGATAGTACTGAGAACTTGTTGGAGCCCATGGAGCAATAGCATTTTCTCGTAATGTTAACGTATCATCCGGAATCACCAGTTCATGGTCAACTTTAAGCTTCATTCCTAGTCCATCACATGCTGTACAAGCACCATAAGGACTGTTGAATGAAAACATTCTCGGTTCAAGCTCTCCAATTGAAAAACCACATTTTGGACATGCATGATGCTCACTAAATAAAAGCTCTTCTTCACCAATGATGTCGATAATAACCTTTCCATCACCGAGTTTTAGAGCCGTTTCTAGGGAGTCAGATAAACGAGACTGTACGCCTTCTTTTACCACGATTCGATCGATAACCACTTCAATCGAATGTTTTTTATTTTTGTCTAGCTCAATTTCCTCTGTTACTTCGCGCATTTCTCCATCTACGCGCACACGCACGTATCCTTGCTTTTTAATATCTTCTAAGGCCTTTACATGCGCACCTTTTCGCCCAGACACAACGGGAGCCAGCACTTGTAATTTTGTACGCTCTTTGTACTCTAAAATACGGTCCACCATCTGCTCAATGGTCTGAGATGTAATTTCAATCCCGTGGTTTGGACAAGTCGGTCTCCCTACACGCGCAAACAGCAAGCGTAAATAATCATAAATTTCCGTAACGGTTCCTACAGTTGAACGAGGGTTGCGGCTCGTTGTTTTTTGATCGATTGAGATAGCCGGAGACAAACCTTCAATGGAATCCACGTCCGGCTTGTCCATCTGACCAAGGAACTGCCGAGCATACGCTGATAATGACTCCACGTAACGTCTCTGACCTTCTGCATAAATCGTATCAAAAGCAAGCGATGATTTACCAGAACCTGATAAGCCCGTTAGTACGACCAGCTTATCACGTGGAATTTCAATATCGATATTTTTTAAATTATGAGCGCGCGCGCCCTTTATTACGATTTTCTCCATGGCCATCTTGCCATCACCCTTCTGCTTTTAATTCTAAAAGAAGATCACGAAGCTCAGCTGCTCGTTCAAAGTTAAGAGCTTTTGCTGCTTCCTTCATTTCTTCTTCCATTTCTTGAATTACTTTTTGCTTTTCTTTTCCAGTCATTTTATCAAACGCAGGTGCTTGATCGTAGCTTTCAGTATCCTCAGCTACAATTGTTGCTCGGATTGCACCTCGAACTTCTTTTTGAATTGTCTGCGGCGTAATGCCGTGTTTTTCATTGTATGCTTCTTGAATGCTGCGACGACGATTCGTTTCACTAATCGCAATTTCCATCGAGTTAGTGATGCGATTTGCGTACATAATAACGTGACCATTAGCGTTACGAGCCGCTCGACCAATTGTTTGGATAAGTGAACGCTCTGATCGTAGAAATCCTTCTTTATCTGCATCTAATATCGTGACAAGTGACACTTCAGGAATGTCGAGTCCTTCCCTTAGAAGGTTAATTCCAACTAAAACGTCAAATTTACCAAGACGCAAATCACGAATAATTTCAATTCGCTCAAGCGTTTTAATTTCAGAATGCAAATACTGTACTTTAATGCCGATTTCTTTTAAATAATTCGTTAAGTCCTCTGACATTTTTTTCGTTAGCGTTGTAATGAGAACGCGCTCGTTTTTCGCAATTCGATCTTGAAGCTCTCCAATTAAATCATCAATCTGCCCTTCAATTGGTCTCACTTCAATATTTGGATCCAATAATCCCGTTGGTCGAATGATTTGTTCAATAACATCAGACGCTTTTTCAAGTTCATAAGGCCCTGGCGTTGCCGAAACGTGAACAATTTGATGGATATGATCTTCAAATTCATCGAATTTCAACGGACGATTATCAAGCGCTGAAGGAAGACGAAAACCATGGTCAACAAGCACTTGTTTTCGCGCTTGGTCCCCGTTATACATTCCGCGAATTTGTGGAATAGTCACATGTGATTCATCGACTACAAGAAGAAAGTCTTCTGGGAAGAAATCTAGCAGCGTGTATGGTGTTGATCCTGGTGGACGTAGCGTTAAATGACGAGAGTAGTTTTCAATTCCGGAACAGAACCCCATCTCTCTCATCATTTCTAAATCATAGTTTGTGCGCTGTTCAAGGCGCTGAGCTTCTAATAATTTGCCTGCTTCTCGCATCTTTTCAAGCTGTTCTTGAAGCTCTTTTTCAATATTTTTAATCGCTACTTTCATCTTTTCTTCTCGAGTGACGAAGTGAGACGCCGGGAAGATGGCCACGTGTTCTCTATCGCTAAGGACTTCTCCGGTTAAAGCATCAACTTCTCGAATACGATCAATTTCATCTCCGAAGAACTCAATGCGAATGCAGCGCTCATCTCTTGATGCTGGGAAAATCTCCACCACATCTCCACGCACGCGAAATGTTCCGCGTTTAAAGTCGATGTCATTGCGTTCATACTGCACGTCCACAAGATCTCGAAGTAGCTGATTTCGCTCCTTTTCCATGCCGACACGAAGCGAAACAACCATTTCTTTATATTCTTCCGGTGAACCTAATCCATAAATACAAGATACGCTGGCAATAATGATAACGTCGTTTCTTTCAAACAACGAAGACGTTGCAGAGTGACGTAGCTTATCGATTTCGTCATTAATGCTTGCATCTTTTTCAATAAACGTATCGGTTTGTGGAACATAAGCTTCAGGCTGATAGTAGTCGTAATAGCTCACAAAGTATTCCACTGCGTTATCTGGAAAGAACTCTTTAAACTCGCTATATAGCTGCCCAGCCAACGTTTTATTATGAGCAATAATTAAGGTAGGCTTATTAACCTCCTTAATTACATTAGAAATCGTAAATGTCTTACCTGTTCCTGTTGCACCTAATAACACCTGCTGCTGTTTTCCTTCATGAATACCTTTGACAATTTTTTCAATTGCCTTGGGCTGATCCCCTTTAGGTTCATATGAGGATACTAGCTTAAATTGATCTGCCACAGAGAGGCCTCCATTTCATTAGTGTTAAAATTATAGCACTGTAATCCTTAAAAACACGAACTTATATTCGTATTTTATCATTTCTTTTTATATAATGGAACTGAATAGTATTGGACTGTTCAAATTTTCCTTATTTCTTCATCTCTCCTTTGTATACCCAGTCTGAGCAAATATATAATCCCATTGCGAATTAGCTGGAAAATCGGACAAAAGAAGCGCTTTGCGACCTTATAAAAAGTGTGATACATTTAATTAAAAGTAAGAATATGAAAGGGGTTTAGTACAATCCAATGAGCTCAATTAAAATAAACGACTCCTTTATTTTAACCAGTCCATCTACATCCATATCCCAAATAAAATCGGAACTTTCTAACTTTGAATATGTCATCGTTTTTGATAAGCATTATTACATCTTTCATACAAAAGAACAGTTTGCCCTCCAGAGTGCTTCGATGAGCATGCCTATTATTGATTGGATTCACAAAACCAACTGGTCTCCTTCTACTATCTCTACTTGGCTTGACCTCAAAACATCAAAGGTTAACTGGGAGCGCCCAGTTCTTATTCAAGCATATGAAACTAATTCTATTCACGGTGTACTTCACCCTTCTGACTGGATTCACTATCTACAAGCTGAAAATGAAGATGTTTTCTCTTATTTTGAAACATTAGGAGAGACGATTAACGACGCCGTAACCGTTGTTGACGATAAAGGGAAAGTAGTGCTATGGAATACCGCCGCTGAAAACACTTACAAAATTGCAAAACAAGCAATTGTTGGCGAGTTCATCAATACGTATTTCGATGATGAGTCCATTGTGCTACATAAAATCTTAAACGAAGGTCGACCGATTCGGGGAGCTTACCATAAGCCAAATAAAGAAACGCACGTGTTAGTGAATGCTTCTCCTATTGTAAAAGGCCATAAAGTTATTGGTGCAGTGGCAACTGAGCATGATATTACCAATATTATTCGACTGCACGAAGAAGTGGAACAAGACCCACTGATAGGAGATAAGAGCTTATTTTCTTCTATTATTGGCGAGAACTCTACCCTTGAAGAAGAAATTGAAATGGCTAAAAAAGTTTCGTCTACAAATATTCCTATTTTATTAACGGGTGAAGTAGGATCTGGAAAAGAGCTTCTTGCTCAAGCTATTCATTATGATAGCACAAGGCGAAATGAACCCTTTATTACGCTAAACTGCGCAACCATTCCTCCCGGTCTCATTGATATGGAGTTATTTGGATATCAACAAGGCGTGTTTTCACAGCCTACAACCGATAAAAGGCCTGGGAAATTAGAGCAAGCAGCAAACGGCACCTTATTTATTCAAGACGTTCACAAGATGCCTTTAGACGTTCAAATTAAACTGTGTGACTATCTGGAAAACGCCGCTTATTACATGACGGGAAGTAATGAGCAAGTTCAGGTTAATACAAGAATTATGGCTTCAACCTCTGTACTGTTAGAGAGCTTAATTGAACAAGGAGAGTTTTATGAAGGTCTCTATTATCAACTAACGGTCATTAATATTCATATTCCACCGTTAAAAGAGCGTCGGAATGAAATTCCAACGCTCATTACACAATTTATTGAAGAATTCAGCACAAAGCACGAAAAGATAAAACCAACTCTTGATGAAGAAGTGGTTGAAACGCTTTGTCGTCACGATTGGCCTGGTAATGTAAGAGAACTTCGAAATACCATTGAACGGTTAATTTTACTTAACGATTTGCCAACTATTACGGCACAGCACTTACCAGCTGAGTTAAAACGCCAAATCACTCTTCATGAATCCTTGAATGAAACCTCATCTGAAAAGCAGCTCATTCAAGATACGCTAAAAAGAACCTATGGTAATAAGAGCGCCGCAGCTGATTTATTAGGGATTTCAAGAGGAACATTGTATAACAAAATTAAAGAATATGGTTTGTAA
>NZ_BCVD01000044.1 GCF_001591565.1 Priestia flexa NBRC 15715
ACTGAAAGCCATAGTCCTGTTTTATGATCATCGTTCATTTTATCTGCTGTTGTTACAACCATTAAAATATGTTTTGACTTATTAAGTTCCTCTTGAAAACGTGTATTGTTTTGTACTACAAGTCATATTGTACGACCTCATTTTCGATAATACAAATTAAAAAATAAACCATTATATATAAATATATTTATATATAAATAACTAAGGAGAAAAGCATCATGATACTTTTCTCCTTGGCTTTTTAAATAGATCCCGTATTTCGCTGTTACTAAAACTGCAACCCATATAAATACCTGCTCCCGCTATTGCTGAAAGAATAGCTGTAAGGACAGAAGCAGTATAATCCTGTACAGCGCCTGCTAACCAAACCGTTAACAATTTGCTCATGATAAACACAACGATTCCCATGAACGTTACGTGCACAATGGATATTTTCATTCTGGCAAGCTCGGGGATGATGCGGTATGACAGAGCTTTTTTAATAAGATGGAAATTATATAAAACAGAGACGCCATAGCCTACGTACGTCGCCAAAATTGGTGTGAGTTCTTTAAAAGATGAAAGTAGTGCAATATTTAGACTCAGCTTCAGTATAATCCCAATTAGCAAACCAGCAATGACCTTTTTCTGCTGATTAATTCCTTGTAAAATAGCTGCTGTAATAGTAAATAAACCAAATAAAATGGCCATTGGTGCGTACCATTGGAGAACAAAACCTCCCAGCTCATAGCTGCTTCCTGACGGAAAAATCATTCGATAAACAGGCTTTGCTAACAGTGATAAACCAACAGCAGCAGGAAGCGTCAAAAAGAAAAAGAGCTGCAGAACCTGCGTAATTTTCTGCTTCACATTATTTATTTCACCTTTTGTATAAGAAGTCGTAATGCTTGGAAGCAGTGACATCCCAAAAGCAGTTGCTAGTGAGACTGGAATCATTACCAATATCTGCGCAAGACCAATAACTGCATTGACTGTTTCGGCTTTTTCTTGGGTATAGCCAATCGATTGAAACAACGCATTAATTGTAAACGTATCGATATTTTGATAGATAGGAATGGCTAATCCAACAATTACAAATGGAATGCTATAACTTAATAGCTCCTTTAACATTGAAGCAATCGGAATTTTTTTGTTCTCTCGACTGTTCTGTACTTGTTTATAAATAAAATGCTTGCGCTTTTGATACACAGTTACCAATATAAGAAGACCTGCGCCGCCTCCCATCACTGCACCAAATGTCGCCACTCCAACCGCGCTTGTTATACTACCATTAAACATTGTTAACACAGCATACGCGCCACATACGATAAACAGAACGCGAACGACCTGCTCAATTACCGTGCTCAAAGCCGAGGGACCCATTGATTGATTGCCTTGAAAATACCCTCGTAGTAAGCTCATTGTTGGAATGATAAGAAGAGCAAAGCTGACCATTCGAATTACGTAAACTACGTCATCAATACTATTTCCACTTCCATCTTGCCTTCCAACAACGAAATGGGCTAAAGTTGGAGCTAAAGCATATAAAGTTGCGCATGCTATAAACCCAGTCACCATCATTAAAAACAAGCCAAACTTCAATAAATCTTGACTTGCCCGATAGTTTCCTAGCCCATTATATTTTGACACGTACTTGGAAACGGCTAGCGGGAGACCCATTGTCGATAAGCTAATCATAAGACCATAAGGCCCATACGCATATTTATAAAGAGCGTATCCTTCATCTCCTACCAAATTCATAAATGGAATAATATAAACAAACCCTAAGATTTTTGAGATAAACGTAGCAGCTGTTAAAAAAAACGTGCCACGGACTAACTTGTTATTCATATTCCTCTCCTCGCTAAAAAAAGCAGCTATAAGCCACTTTTAAACTCTTCATCTTTCACTTCACTCTTGGTTGTTTCATTACTTTTTTCTATTATTCGTTAACAAAAGCTTTTAAGTACCATTATTAATTTGCAATTGTAACCAACAATGAATTTATGAATGCTCTTTCGTCAACCTTTCTCTCGCAGACTCTAACCCTCGATTTACAGGCCTGTGCCCTTTTGCTTTCGCCAGTCCAAACAGCGGCATGTTTGCATAAATGGACTCATACGCATTTGCTTCGACTTTATACGTTTCATGATAGATCCCAACCGTTCCATCGCTTCCAATTCGCTGATTAAACTTCTTCCATGCTTTTAAATGACGAGCTCCTTTTGCATAGGACTCAAGTTGTTCAAAGCTTTTCCAGTATTGTATTAAAGTCATTGTTTTCCATGAAAAAGACATTTCCGTATGTAAAAAGCCGAGCTCTTTGTTTTGATAAAGTTCTTTTATCATCGGCGGCATTGCCATAAATACAGGAAGCCATTTTGAGAAAGAAAATAGTTTATTAATTCTCATACCGATAATAAACACAACCATATCTTCTTCTCAATCTGCCGTATAGCGCCCGTTGTAAATCTGCTTTGCCAACACCTTCACCTCCCAGTAATCATGTATAGTTTACCAGTTATTTCAAAGGAACACTATAACTTAAATTACATTTTTTACATATTAATTCTCTTGTTACTAAGAATGTACAAACAGCAAGGGCAGGCTTCAAACCTGAAGCCTGCCCTTGCTGTTACGAAGATAGCTCTTTAACTTTTTTTGCGTACTTCCGATAAGTTAAGACAAATATAATTCCACATATAATCATAATCCACGGGCTCAAAAATCTCATTAAAGCAAAGGGCGTTTCAAATAGAAAGCCCAATATAAATTGAGGATTTTCCATCTCCCAAAGGCCTTGAGTATAGTAAGCTGCTTTTGGATTCCAAACTGCTTCAAAGTTTTTATCAGAGTAAAACATCATAATGAAAAACAAAATAAAGACCATGAAGAAACCATTGTAGTTCATTAATCGCTTGTAATACGAAATTTGAGAGGAAAGGTCTGAAAACAACTCCGTATCTCCGTCTGGTTCCCCCATCCAATACTGTGTATGACTCATTTTTGTTCCAGCAATATGCTTCCACCCATAGTCTTCATAGAGCGTTTTATAAGATAAGAAATCAGCTTTATTTTTAAACGTTTGGTGATCAAGTCGAATAACATGACTTACAGCAGAGCTTTTAATAAAACGATAGCTTCCAAACATCCCAACTCGTTGACAAAGCCATCCTTTTCTTATCATTTCATTGAGCCAGTCTTCTTCTTTCTCCACATCGATAAACAGTTTAAATTTCTTCATGATCACTCACTCCTTATATAAAGAAAGTATATGGGCTAAGCGCTGTTGTTCAACTTTCAAAATACGCTTCCCTTCGTCTGTGATGTTATATACTTTTCTCCTCGGATCATCAGATGGGACCTGCTTAATCCACTTTTGTTTTAATAAATTTTCAATCGCTCCGTATAGCGTTCCGGCTGCAATCCGAACATCATGATTACTTAGCTCTTCAATTCTTTTCATAATCGCGTATCCGTGCAAAGGTTCTCGTAAAGCTAATAAAATATAGTGCATTGTTTCTGATAACGGAAGAAGTTTATGCTTTTTCACTTATTCACCCTCTTTATACAGTTCAACTTTATACAGTTAAACTATATATAGTTTAACTGTATATGTCAACATTTTTCCAAAAAGATAAAAAAAGCCATCGCTTCCAAAAGCGATGACTTTACCTACTTATTAAGGAGACTCATATGTAATGCACTTCCAATGTTTGCTGCTCATTTTTTCATATGTAACCCAGCCCATTTTCTCTAGTTCTTTTGCGAGTAAACGATTAAAAAATCCGTGACCAACAAGGACAACTGTCTCTTTATTTTTGGCATATTGAACTAAGCGTTCTGCTCCAATTTTTGCTCGCTTTCTCGCTTGCTTGTACGACTCACATGACTGACTGTATCCAGCCAGCCATAAAAGCCTTAATATGACAAGCCAAACAGCTGGTTTGCATTTAATAAACTGACCAAATGTACATTGAGGGAGCTCTACTTCTCTAAAGATACTGTCTGAGTTTAATCGTGACCCTCTCGTCAATAGATTAGCTGAGTGTTGACTTCTTTTTAAGTCACTCGTTAGTACGATGCCGCTGCTAGCAACAATTTCGACCGTTGACTGCGGGTACTCTTCTTCTTCCTGAACGCCTTTTTCGTCATAAGCTGACACCCATTCACGAAATTGTTCACTGCTTATTTTTTCATTTTCGTTCCAAGCAGATTTACCATGTCTTATAAACGATATTTTCATAGATACTCCTTTTCCCAATTGTCCCACTTATACATTACCAAAATATTCAATTTATTTCTATTGTCAATATTGTGAAATCTAAGCTCACTTCTTGAAGGAATGCTACACATTTGTTTAATTTTAACAATTCACTATTTATAACGCTACCTTTATCTTTGCGTTAATTCAAAATGCAAACTGGATCACCTTTCAATTTGATGATACTGAATATACACTTACAAAAAAGGAGTTGGAAAGCTGGTATACTCAACAACTAAGCGATTTCTCCAGTGAACAGTCACTAAAAGAGTTAGCTACAGATTATCTAAACGGCGAAGAAAAAGTGAATAAATTATTCCATTAAAAAAGGAGGAGCTTAAGCTCTCTCCTTTTTTCTTACGATATAACTTACTAGTTATTGTTCATCTTTTGATGGAACGGCACAGTTCCCATCCACGCAGGCTGCATCTACAGAGCTATCCCCAGATAAATCCTGCAGTTTAGGAGCCGGGTTTTCTTCTGCCCATACTTTTTCAAGAGCACTTGTGAACGTTTCTTTTGGCTGTGCGCCTGAAATAGCATACTTTTGATTAATGACAAAAAACGGAACACCCGTTACGCCGTATTGTTGCGCTAAACTTTCATCAATACGGACATCATTTGAGTACGACGTTTTATCTTCCAGAACGGCTAGTGCTTCTGAGCGATCTAAGCCCGCTTCTTCCGCTACGCTTACAAGAACCTCACGATCACCAAGATTTTTTGATTCTGTAAAATACGCATAGAGTAATTTTTCAGTGATTACTTCTTCTTGACCTTTTGTTTTAGCAAACTTTGCTAAGCGATGCGCATCAAAGGTATTCGTCGGCTTCATATTATCAAAATTAAACGTTAGTCCAACGCTTTTAGCCTGCTGGCCGATACCTTCATTTGCCTGCTGCGCTTGTTCAATCGTCATGCCATACTTTTTCGCTAACGCTTCATTAATGGTTTGACCTGTATTTAGTGGCGCATTTTGATCAAGCTCAAAGCTTTTAAACTCCACTTCAACATCATCTTTATGTGGAAACTGCGCAAGGGCATCCTCTAAACGACGTTTTCCAATATAACAAAATGGGCAAACAAAGTCCGACCATACTTCAATTTTCATAACTCGCACCTCTTCAATTCAAGATATTTGTTATCATACCATATGACTGAAGAAACTCTTAATAAGATGCTCAATGTTGGCGCTTAAATATGGTAAGGTAAAATCGTTTTCGCTCAACTTCTTGCACGTGTAGTTCATGAATGGTTTTTACCACATAATCATTTACGTAAATCATATTTGTTCCTCCTTTTATTTCGCCGCAATGAGGGCTTTAATTATTTCATTCCAGTATTCTTTAAACATATGCTTTTTCGTTTCAACATTTTGTTTAGCTGTCATTATTGGTTCCTCCTCTATTACTAACGCTCTCTTTCTTTCTATCTTCATTGTATGAATAAAGAGCTTTTATCGTATCCATCACCTGCCGTATCTTTTGGTATGTTTTTCTACAACTTTAGCCTGAGTTTTTACTACGACTTCAAAAAATGAATTTTTTTCCTTTTGTTATGTTACTTTATTTAAAACGAGCAGTTATACTTTTCATATACACATAGAGAGATACATGGAATTTTCCTTATTTGTTAAGCTGAACAGCACTATACTATGATTAGAAAATTTAATTTCACAAGAAAGATTAGCTGAAATGATTGTCATGATAGAATTGACTACCTTGAAGTAAGAAGGAGGAACCTAGGTATATGAACCCTATTTTTCTAGCCATTATACTGGGAGAAGTCGCTTTTTGGATGTTCTTGGCTTTAGGATTGCTTTGTCGGTATGTATGGAAAAAAGAAAAGCTCTCTCTTGTTTTGTTAGCAGCAACACCGCTTATTGATTTATTTCTGTTAGGAGTTACATTTATCGATTTATCCACCGGAACAAAGCCAACCTTTTTTCACGGCTTATCGGCAGCATATATTGCATTTTCCATCGTTTATGGCCACCAAACCATCAAGTGGGCAGACGAATGGGCGAACCATAAATGGAATAACGGTACGCTTCCTGAGAAAATCTGTTTAGTTGGTGAAGCAAAAAAGCAAGAGCAGTGGCGCTCCTTTTACCGTTTTTGTAAGTGCTCTCTTATTATGCTTATATTGATTGGATCTGCTTTTTTTATCGTTCCCTTTCAAGATACGTTTTGGCTCATTTACTGGCTCATAGCCATTATTTCTTCCGTATTTATTTGGTTCATTATGGGTCCGCTTCGATTAACGACAAAAAAGCAGGATACTCCTCTTTAACCACAGCTGCTTCTGTTGAAAAGGAAAAAGCAGAAGAAATTGAAGAAGAAATTAAAGAACAAACAAGCTTTATAGGTGGCGTATCAGAAGAACTCGGTATAACCGCTGATTCTGAAGAAAGTGAAGTGATGCAAATTATGCACGAGATGACTCATCAAAAAGTGCGTGCTCAGGATAAATGGGGGGCGGTTCCTTTAACAAATGAAAATGTCAAAAAAGTGATTGCAATTGTAGAAGCAAGTTCTTTTGAACATAAAACAGACATGCTAACGATCTTAAAACGTTGGGAAAATGATAATTTTTCAAGAGTTGCAGAAGACCATAACTTTTTTTGGAGACTTCAAGGTGGAAATGTTGGTCAAGCCTACGGCACACTAACAATTGAAGAAGAACAAAAATTCATTGAGAATAATTTTGCAGAGTAGCGAAAAAGCACGGGACTAGTCCCGTGCTTTTTGCTTATTTCTCATTCCAAATATCTTTTAATTTCCAGCACGTTGCTTTTTTCAGTAGACTTTTTCCTGAACAACTTGTAAATTCTACACTGCGATACGGTTCTGTTGGATAGATACGACTTGTCATCGTAGCCTCTCCTTCATTAATAAATACTTCAATCGAAGAGCGGTCAACAAAAATACGTAGCTTCAACTGGTCACTAGCTGCTAGTTTGACACGACGAATTCCATCTTTTTTCTTGCCTGATTTAGAGCAATCAAGCCTAAGTTTATTTGTAGATTTGTCATAGGCAAGAACTGTGGCTTCGTTTTCGATGCCTCGAAGTACTAGCTCTACCTTCTCTGCATTCGTCACCTCTAACACAGCTTCAACCTCAAACATTGAACCCTGCACACCCATTTCATAGCTAGAAGTAATCGTTTGATTTTCAATCGCTGACAGCTTCTTTTCTCGAAGCTGTGTCACCTCTGCAACAGGCACCATCTTTATCTTTCCATCAGCTGAAAGCGTAAGTTCTCTAGGTAATGTAAGTGCTCCGCACCAGCCATCTTTCTTTGTAGGCATATCCGATTCCCACATATCCATCCAGCCAATTGCAATCCGACGGTTTTTATCGTCTAAAAATGTTTGAACCGCATAAAAGTCATGACCATAATCTAACTCAATAAATTCTCCATGCCCAAACTTGTTCTTGTCGTACTCATATTCTCCAATCATATAGCCCGTTTGAAACAAGTTTTTAAAGTGATCTCCAGCTTCTTTTATCCCCTGTGGTGACATCAGTAGAACATGTTTACCGTTAAGCTCAAAGAAATCTGGACATTCCCACATATAACCAAGCTGCTCGTTTCCTTCTGCTAGTACGCCAATATACTCCCAGTTTCGAAGGTTTGGAGAGCGATATAAAATAACGCGACCAATGTTGTTTTTTGAATTCCCCACTATCATATACCAATCCCTTCCGCGCTTCCATACTTTTGGGTCACGAAAATGATGAGAGCTATCTGCTGGCGGCTTTTCAATAACTGGATTCTCGACTACCTTTTTGAAATGTACTCCATCTGTACTGACTGCAATATTTTGGTTTTGATAAAACAAGTCTCTTTCTTTGTCGATATAATGATGTCCCGTATAAATTAACGTAAGCTCTCCATCATTATCAACTGCGCTACCAGAAAAGCAGCCATCCTTGTCACAAGCATCTTCTGGAGCAAGTGCAATCGGAAGATGTTCCCAATTAACTAAATCTAAGCTTTTCACATGTCCCCAGTGCATAGGACCCCAATTTTCATCATAAGGATGATGCTGATAAAAAACGTGATACTCTCCTTTAAATTGAACAAGGCCATTTGGATCATTAATCCAATTTGCTGGAGCCATAATGTGATAGCCGAGACGATGACGATTGTTTACCTTTTTCTTTGCTTGTTCCACTGCTTCCGTTGCTTGTTGAATTCCGTTCGTTGTTAACATATTCATTCCCCCCTACACTATTTTAGGTACATTGTTAGCCTGCTTCAGCACAGGTTGTTTTTTGTGATTTAACAATGTAAAGATTGATAGAATGGTGAAAAATAACACAAAGCCACCCATAATTAAGTACGTAGATCTAAAACCAACTAAATCATATAACATTCCTGCAAGTGGAGACATGATAGAAGCTCCTACCTGTGAGGCAAACTGAAAGCCAACCAAGTAAAGAATAGATGATAAGCGTGTATCGAAGTTGGCCGCTAAATATTTAAAGATAGCAATTAACATGATTGGTAGTTCAAGCGCATGAATGAGTTTCATAGATGAAATCCCAATTGGCCCACCAACCAGGCCAGACCCTATGATGCGAAGTGCCATAAGGAGACCTGCTAGAATTAAACTATTCTTTGCTCCAAGCTTATTAACAATAAAAGGTGCTAGAAACATCATTCCAGCTTCCAAGAAAACTTGAAATGAATTTAAATAACCAAAAACCTGATTTCCCAACTGCTCTGTTGGAAATAATGATGCGTAGTAGATAGGAAATTGCTGGTCATATACGCCGTAAATGCACGTAACGCCAAGTATATAAACCATGAAGAACCAGAAGTCCTTCAATAAAAAGAGATTCCAAACGTCTTTCATTTTAACGGATTCAGCTTTATTCATCTCTGAATCTGTCATTTCAACTTTAACCGATAAAATGATTAAAACCAGAATGATAGCGGATACAGAAGCGACCCAAAAATTAATGTTTGGATTGATATTAAACAGCTGTCCTGCAAAAAACGTCGCTGCCGCCCAGCCTAAAGATCCCCACATTCTCGATTTTCCATATTCGAAGCTATACTTTCTACTCACTTTTTCAATATAAGATTCGATAGCTCCAATCCCTGCTAAGAAGGCAACACCAAGGTATAATCCCCCTACTACGGCTCCAACTATTACATTGGCTTGGAGTAACGGACCATAGACAAATACGTAAAAAGGTCCCACAAACACAAGCAGTGTACTAATAAAAAATAAAATGTTTTTCTTTAAACCAATTTTATCGGAAACATATCCATAAATCGGCTGCATACAAAGAGCAAAGATAGCGTTTACAGAAAAGATAATGCCTGTTTCAGCCCCGTTTAGATTCATCTCTTGTCCAAGCCAAATCGAAAATAATGAGTAGCTCGATGACCACGTAAAAAAGAAAAAGAAAAAATAAGCGCTTAGCTTCCAATACAAATTTTTAGATTTATTCATCCCTCTAACCCCTTTGAAGTGAACTCATTCCCCAATATTTGAAAGCACTTTCAAATATATTCTATGTCAACCGGTTTCATATGTCAACGGGTTGACACAAAAAAAACACATAGCCCATTTTAGGCTATGTATCGTTACGTTGTGCTTCCTTCCAATAACTGAACGGGAAGCTTGGTTTCTAAAGGCAGTTCACCAAACTTTCCTTCAATAGCTTGCAATAACAGTTCAACAGATCGCTGAGCAATTTGTTCAACCGGCTGCTTGATAGTCGTTAACTCCGGAAGAAGCGTTTGTGTTACCTCAGTTCCGTCATATCCCACTACTTTTAAATCGCTAGGAACATCTCTTCCTCGCCTCTTTGCTTCTCGTAAAACAGAAGCTGCAATGACATCATCACTGGCAAAAATCCCATCTACGTTAACTTGTTCATCAAACAGCTGTTCAATTATTCCCTGTTGACTGCGTCGATCAAACGTCGCGGGAATTTCATAAGTAATTGGTTCTTTTCCACTTTGTCTCATCACGTCTTCGTATGCTTTTCGTCTAAACCTCGCTGGCGTTTCTAATTCGGCTGGTCCATTCAAATGAACAATATGATGACACCCTTTTTTCACCAACAATTCCGTCGCTAGCTTTCCTCCTTCATAATTGTCTGAGCTGACAACGGGTATCGTTTCAGATAAATTTCGGTCAATAGCTACGACAGCGAGATGCTCCTTGTGATAATTAATAATTCCTCGGTTATGGGTTCCAACAATAATTCCGTCCACTTGGTTACGCATTAACATTTCAACGTATTTTTCTTCTTCATCTACTCGGTTTAAACTGTTGCACAACAATACTTTGTAGCCTAATTTGGTACAGATATTTTCAATATAAAACGTCAGTTCACCAAAGAATGGATTGGCAACCGTTGGAAAGATTAAACCAATGACGTTTGTGCGCTTATTAAACAAAGAACGTGCTACATCATTCGGGAAATAGTTAATATCTTTCATCGCTTGATGCACGCGTGTTTTTGTTTCTTCACTAATATACCCTCTATTATTTAAAACGCGCGACACCGTCGTTGGTGATACGCCAGCGCGCTTGGCTACATCGCTAATCTTTGGTTTCATTCAGTAATCCCCCTGTTTTATGAAAACGATTCACCTTATTATACCTCGTTTTTCAAATAGAAAAAACAGGTACAGTCCACCTGTACCTGTTGCAGCTCTTATTATAGTGAATGATTATGCGTTGTCGTCACTTGCTTTATGACAAACGCAATGAGAAATAAGATAATGCTGCATGCCGCGATGCCAATTGATAACGTCCCAATTGCAATGCCCACCCATGGATCAAAAACAGCTGCTGTAACAAAGCTTGCTACAACTCCTACAATAGCAATGCTAAGACTAATAATCGAAATTACGTATGGTTTATGCTTATTTTTATGAAACGAGTATGTGAATAAAGAAAGCAGTACGACGTATAATAGCCCAATTGTATATCCATTTCCTATATAGCCTACTAACTTGTTCAGCGCGCTATTATTCGTATCTTTAGGAACTGATAACTTTACTTCTTGTATTTCTTTTGTTTTTAGATCAATTGTTTTTAACTTATACTCTTCAGGTTGTGCTGCCCAGGCTGTATCATGTAGAAAAATAACTTTATTTTGCTTATGAAAAAACACAGGAGAATTCACGCTAGATTTTAACGTTGTTAACTGCTCTGTTTTATTTGATTGAATATCAAATAAAAATAGTTCATATTCATATAACGAGCTGTTTTCAGACTCTTTTGAGACTGCTGTATACGCTACTTGATCACCAGATGGTGTAAAAGTTGTTTCATAGATATCTCCTGTTAGTTTATTGTAATTTACACGCTGTTCTTTGTTTGCTTTTAGATTATATGAGTAGAGCTCTTCATGCTCATTAAAAACGGTATAATATACGTCATCATCATCAACAGCTAAATCTCCCATTGAAAAATAGTCTTTCTTTGTTAGTTGCTTGACCTTTCCAGTCTGTACATCTGCAACGTAGAGATTACTTCCACCTTCTGCTGTTCCTTCTAATTTCCCAAGATCTGAAGCAGGCATTCCGATAAAATATATTTGCTGATTATTCTTTGAAAATACAGCATCCGTTACGTGTAGAGAATCATCACTAACCTTTTGAGGTGTTTGCCCATCCGCATTCGTAACATTAAGAACGTTTTGCTCATTAGCATCCGCTTTCTTTGCTAAAAATAAAAACTTTTTGCCGTCATTTGAATAGCGCGGTGTATGACTCCGAGTTTCACTCGACGTTGTAAGCTGCTGGACATCCTTTCCACTTATACTCGAACTGTAAATCTGTTCATTTCCATTTGTATAATATGAAAATAACAAACGATCGTCATTTGGGGAAATTGAAATTTCACTCCCTAAGCCTGTAAAAAAACGATACGGATCGTTACTTTGAGTATATGATAAATAAATGCTGCTAATTAATAATGCAAAAACAACAGCCTTAGCGCCCCATAAAAATCCTTTTTTCAACACTATCCTTCCTTTCCTTATCCATTATTTACATATTAACCCATTTAACTTTAGAATTCTAGAAAATTATTACATTATCACCTAGTTTAACTCTCTGTATTTCCGTAGAGGCAAATTTTATTATTAACATTAAGAGATGTTAATACCACAAGCCATATAAGTTTTGTATAATAAAGCTTAAAAGAAAATGTATGCTTGAAAACTGAATAGTCTTCAAACAAGATAAGGGGAAAGATAAAGAATGGCCATTTTATTGGTAGACGATAATTCCATCAATTTATTTGTAATTGATAAAATTTTAAAAGGTGCTGGTTATACTGATACCGTATCACTAACATCGGCACAAGAGCTTTTCACCTATCTAAGAGTAGATGATCCTCATGCAAAAACACCGCCTGTTGATTTAATTCTATTAGATATTATGATGCCTGAAATTGATGGTATTGAAGCGTGTCGCCGTATTCAAACCGTCGAGCGTTTGAGAAACATCCCTATTATTTTTGTCACCGCTCTTGAGGACTCTTCAAAGCTTGTTGAAGCACTCGACGCTGGAGGAAGTGACTATATTACAAAGCCCATTAACAAAGTAGAGCTGCTGGCACGCATACGCGTTGCGCTTCGACTAAAATCAGAGCTCGACTGGCACGCTGAGCATGAAAAGAAAATTCAAACAGAACTTGATTTAGCTACAAACGTTCAGCGAAATCTTCTTAGCCAATTGTTAAAAGAAGATGATATTAAAATGGACGTATCCTATTTACCATCTTTTAAGCTCGCTGGAGATATGTATTATTGCCATAAAATTGATAAACACCGATACGGAATTATTTTATTTGATATGATGGGGCACGGAATTTCGGCTTCTCTTGTCTGTATGTTTATCTCATCTGTCCTTAGAGAAGCTATTAAGCTTCTTGTTGATCCTGAGCTTGTGATTAAAGAGTTAAATCGCTACATGACCTTGCTACATACGGAAAAAGATCATATTCCTTATTATTTTACCGGTATCTATGTTGTGATTGATACAAAAAAGAAAACGATCGAATACGTAAATGCTGGGCATCCCCCTGGCTTTATGTTGATTGATGGCAAGGAAGTCTTACCGTTGGAGCGAGGAAGCTGTGCAGTTGGTTTTTTTGATGACATTAACGTCAACAAGTTTACAGTGTCTTTTGAAGAAGATGTTCAACTTCTATTATTTACAGATGGTGCACTAGAAGCGATGGGACCTTCGGAAGTCGAGGCAACTGAACAACTGAAATTAATTACTTCTCAAAAATGGGAGGATACATCAATTATCATGGATCAAATCCTCCCTCCCGAACAGCGTGAAAACCAGCCAGATGACATGTGTTTACTGCTTGTTCAAGCTAAATCTATTTAAAAAGGTCGAGAGCATGCGCTCTCGACCTTTCTTCATGTAGTTATTTTTCGATAAATTCGCTCATTTCCCACAAACTCTTCGTAGAATTCAGAGCCAGCTGAAAAACGCAGCGTTTCTTTATCTCCAAGTCCTAAAAATCCACCTTCACATAAGCTTTCTGAAAACAGCCCATATACTTGCTCTTGAAGCTCATTTGTAAAGTAAATGAGCACGTTACGACAAATAATAACGTGAAACTCATTAAATGAGTGATCTGTTACTAAGTTATGCTGTGCAAAAATGATATTTTTTAATAAGCTTCGATGGAAATAAGCATATAGATGATCGGTTTGATAATACTGTGAAAAGGCTTCTGTTCCACCTGCTTGCATATAGTTTTTTGTATAATCTTTCATTTTCCGAAGTGAAAACGTTCCTTGTCTTGCCTTTTGAAGCACGTCTTCGTTCATATCTGTTGCATATATAACTGCTCTATCTAATAATCCCTCTTCTTGTAACAGGATAGCCATTGAAAATACTTCCTCACCTGTTGCACAGCCAGCATGCCAAATTCGAATTTCTTTATGCTGTCTTAGTAAAGGTATTACCTGCATACGAAACGCTTTAAAAAACGTTGGGTTTCGGAACATCTCTGTTACATTAATTGATAGATCGTTTAAAATTTGCTCTAGAAACTCCTCGTCATGCACAACTTTTTCAATTACTCTTGAAATCGTTGGAATGCCATCGATGTTCATTCGGTTTTGAATTCGCCGGTATACAGAGGACTGAGCATACTTTCTAAAATCAAATCCAGATAGTCGATAAATCGCTTCTAATAGCAGCTTCAGCTCTAGATTTGATTTATACGATGCTTCGTTTACTTCTAGTTGATTTGTATCCATACGTAACATCCTTTTTCATTACTTAACTCAGCTTGCCAACCACACGCGCATCACGGAAAATAACTGACTTAAATCTAACGGCTTGCTAATATAGTCAGACGCTCCTGCTTCTAAGCATTTTTCACGATCATTTTTCATCGCTTTTGCGGTTAATGCAATAATTGGTAAATCAGTTAATTCCAACTCTCGACGAATCTTTTGCATTGTTTCATATCCGTCCATATACGGCATCATAATATCCATTAAAATTAAGTCAATATGATGCTCTTTTGACTCTACAATCTCTAAACACTCAAGGCCATTTTGAGCCGTGATGATGTCCATTCCCTGCTTTTTCAACGCTGTTTGTAAAGCAAAAATATTACGTTGGTCATCATCAACAATTAATACTTTCTTTCCTTGGAATACATTTGATTCATTTATAGTTGAAGTATCTTCTTCTTGATTGTCAATTTTGCTTTCTACCTGTGTTTCAGCGACTTCCACTTCATTAAAAGTCACCGCCACTTGGTTGTACGCTTCTTCTAGCTGAGTATAATCCACAGCCCCATTAATTAAGCTTGGTAAATAAAGCGTAAACGAACTTCCTTTACTTACTTCACTATGAAGTGTAATAAAACCACCTAAAAGCTTTGCAAATTCGCTACAAATGGACAGCCCTAAACCTGTACCACCGTACTTCCGAACCGTGGCGCCATCTGCTTGTTGGAAGGCTTCAAAAATCAGTTCATGCTTTTCTTTAGGAATACCAATTCCAGTATCCCTTACTTCAAACTCGAGCCAGCAGTTCGACTCCACTAATTCTTTTAGTGGGTGAGAGATGCTTTCACTTGCTCGTCGAATGAAAATAGATACTTCTCCTTGATGAGTAAATTTAAAAGCATTGGATAGCAAATTCTTCAAAATTTGTTGAACACGCTTTTCATCCGTTATAAACAGATTCGGTACATCATCCTCTTTGTATACATGAAAAGCTACATTTTTCTTTTCAGATACATGAGCAAACTGACGCTCTAGCTGTTGTGGAAGCTCGCTCATGTTAACTTCACTTAGAAGCAGCTCTAGCTTTCCTGCTTCTACTTTTGATAAATCTAAAATATCATTAATTAACCCTAATAAATCACTGCCTGAAGAGTGGATAATGCGTGCATACTCTTCTTCTTCATCTGTAAGCCTATTATCTCCATTTTCCGAAAGCATCTCTGATAGGATTAATATACTGTTAAGCGGCGTACGAAGCTCATGAGACATATTTGCTAAAAACTCAGACTTGTACTGTGAGTTCAATTCAAGCTGATTTGCTTTTTCTTCTAGCTCTTTTTTTGCAACCAGAAGCTCTTCGGACTGATGTTCTGCATCTCGCGTGCGCTCCTCTAACTGTTCATTGATGGTTTGAAGCTCTTCAGATTGCATCTGAAGCTCTTCGGACTGCGTTTGAAGCTCTTCGGACTGTGCTTGAAGCTCTTCAGTCATTGCTTGAGATTCCGAAAGTAATCGAGCAATTTCCATTCGTCTCGTAACGCTATTTATCGTCAGTCCAAACGTCTCAATCACCTGATTCATAAGCTCTTTTTCAAGCGCAGTAAAGTCTTCTAAGCTTGCTAATTCAATAACCGCGATAACTTCACCTTCAAATAAAACAGGAGCAATAAGCACACTTTTAGGTACGGTTGCACCTAAGCCTGTACCAATCAATTGATACCCTTGGGGTAAATCTGTTAAGCATAACTGTTTCTTCTCTAATGCACATTGTCCAATAAGCCCTTGTCCCATTTTAAATGATTCTCTTCCTACGTCTTCAAACCGATCAGCAACACTTGCTTCTTTTACAAACTCAATCTCATCATGCTCATCATTTCGAATATAAAATGCACCGTATGAAGCACCTGTTATTTTAGAAACCGTTAGTAGAAATTGCTCAGCTAATGTTCGAATAGACGTAATGCCTTGATACATAGTCACGACTTCTGCCAGGTTGGTTTGAAGCCAATTTCGGTCTTCTACACTATCTAGTAGCTCGTTAGTTGCATCACCTAGCTCTTTGATTTCATCGTTTGTTTTAACTCTAATTCGCGTATTTAACTGATTTTTTGATGTAGCAA
The DNA here is from genome assembly GCF_001591565.1 of Priestia flexa NBRC 15715. Lineage (GTDB taxonomy): Bacteria > Bacillota > Bacilli > Bacillales > Bacillaceae_H > Priestia > Priestia flexa. Next base: position 16,616 of record NZ_BCVD01000044.1, read on the forward strand.
TCTGTTTGATTGTATTTGTAACTTCTTTCATTGTATTAACAATTGATCTTGATAAAAAAACGCCAATTACAGTTGAAAATAAGGCGACAAATACGAGAAGACCATACATGCCTAAGGTAATATTTTTATTTTGGCTATCTAATTCCACCGCTCGTTGTTCGGTCATTGCTTTTTCCGTTTCACGAAACGAATTAAATTGACTGCGCATGTCATCCATGTAGCGGCGACCAGAATCTACTTTAAAAAACGATTCTAGCTCTTCTTTGTTACCTTCTTGCTTCCATTTAATTGTTGGTTCTCCAGCGCTTTCAACCCAACTCTCAATGGTTGACTTTATTTCCTTTAGCTTCTCTTGTTGAGAATTATCATCTAATAATCGATATAACTTATTATAATCGTCTCTCCATTGAGATTGTCCTTGTTCATAAGGTGCTAAATAACTTGAATCCCCTGTGAGTACATACCCGCGTTGACCCGTTTCCATGTTCAACAAACTATTTTCAATTCGACCTGTTAACTCATGAATTTGGATATCGTGATCAATAATAAAATTTCGCTCTTGTTGTAACGACTTAATTTGGTTATTTAAAAGAATAATAGCTATAAATAAGCTACAAACAATAAAGAAATAGCCGCCTAAAATCTTTGTTCGTATCCCCATTTTCCATTTCGTTTTCATATATGTTCCTGCCTTTACTTATTCATCTTACAGTGTATCTATTATACACTGAAAAAGATTTTTCCTATACTGTTTTTTAATTTAAAGAACACGGGTTAGCATTCGGGCTAAAAAGCACCTATTAAACACATAAATCTACTTGTTTCATTTCCATTAATAGCTTATTCTAGATTGGATAAGAAAAAAGAAAGGAGGATCTAGATGCTAGATTCAACAATTCATCCTCTATCATTTGATGCTCAACATAAAGTAGTGCAAACCAACACCTCTTACTACCATACAAAATGGAGCTCGGTCACAGACCCTGCCAAAAATAACAGTTGGAACTGGATGGCCTTTTTATTTTTTCCATTCTGGCTTGCCTACCGCAAGTTATATAAAATCTTTTTAATTATTGCGCTGATTGATATCCCACTGCTCGTTGCAACATATATCATTGATATCCCATTTCTCGTTGAATTACTTTTTTATTTGGTGATTGCCATAGTAATAGGAATAAATGCTAATCGTTGGTATTATAAACATGCTTTTAAACTAGTACAGTCCGCTATGGATCTCCCAGAAGAAAAGCAAATTCTTTATTTAAAAGATAAAGGTGGCACACACATCGGTAGTTTAATTGGATTAAACGCACTCGTTATTGCTTTTAGTATTGGTGCTGATTACGGATTATCTTATTTACCGACTAAAACAAATGCTAAAGACATTATGAAGTACAGCGATGAAGGAATAACGCTAGAAGCATTTACGGATAATCCAACGTGGACGTATATCAAAAAAGAAGATAATCATCATATTATTCAGTTTAAAGGCTATGACTATGCTGAAAAAGAACATGTACGCATCCTATTCTATACATATATTCATAAGCAAGTATACGAGTGGCATGAAGTCTACATAAATGGCAAGAAGCTAAGTGATGAAGAAGCTGAGGAATATGAATATTGGATTGAAGATAATACGTGGTATTAAAAAAAGAAGGTGCACGCTACCTTCTTTTTTTATGAATTAGTTTACTAATCACTATTTCTTTTGGTTCAAGCGATAATGTTCTATTATTACTTTTCCTTCTTTTACAGAAATACCTTCTTTCTCTAAAAATGTCGCTTGAGTCCAAGCAGCTTCTTCACTTTTAATTACAATCTCACCTTTTGCATTTACAACACGATGCCACGGTAATTTATGCTTTTGACTCATAGAGTGTAGAATGCGAGCTACTTGTCTCGCTGCCTGTGGGTTTCCTGCTTCCTTTGCAATTTGTCCATATGTCATAATGTACCCACTAGGGATTCTTTGAATAATTTGAATAACCCGCTCCGTAAATTCCTTCAAGGACTTTCACTCTCCTTTTAAACCGACTTGTCTTTTTAGTATATGTACAAGCTTCTCGTTCGGTTCATGGACTCATAAAAAAAAGACAGAGGAGAGCCCTCTGTCTTTTTCTTTCTTAATCGTGGAAGTTCGTACCGTCCGTTACTGCTTTCACAACGCCAACGCGTACAACGAAATCACCGAAGTGTTCACCATCATGACGCTCTTTTGCATAGCGGCTAATTAGCACGCGTAGCTCGCTTAAGATTTCGCTTTCACTGATGTTCTCACGATACATTTTACTTAAACGACTGCCGTCAAAAGCAGCCCCTAAGTACATATTATATTTTCCTGGCGCTTTACCGATAAAGGCAATTTCACCAAGTGTAGGTCTAGCGCATCCATTTGGACAGCCTGTCATACGAATCGTAATTTCCTGATTACGAAGACCGTTTTCATCTAAAATTTCATCGATTTGTTCAATAAGCGTCGGCAAGTAGCGCTCTGCTTCTGCCATCGCTAATCCACAGGTAGGTAACGATACACAAGCAAGTGAACTGCGACGAAGCGCGGAATAATGCTTGCCGTCTGTCAATCCATATTGTTCAATTAATTCACTAATTTGCTTTTTCTTTTGGCTTGATACATTAGCAATAACTAAATTTTGATTGGCTGTTAAGCGGAAGTCTCCAGTATGCACTTTCGCAATTTCACGCAATCCAGTCATTAACGGATAGCCATCGTAATCCGTTACGCGACCACCTTGAACAAATAGTGTAAAATGCCATTTTCCTCTGACACCTTTTTCCCAGCCATAGCGATCGCCGTTATGTTCAAAGTGAAATTCTTTCGCTTCTTCAAGTTTCCACCCTAGGCGATTTTCTAATTCTTTAACGACAGTATCTAACCCTAAGCGATCAACCGTATACTTAAAGCGCGCGTATTTACGCACAGAGCGGTTACCGTAGTCACGCTGAATTGTAATAATTTTTTCAGCCACTTCAAGTATTCGGTCTGGTGTACAGAAACCAATCACTTTTGCTAGTTGCGGGTACGTTTGCTTATCCCCGTGCGTCATCCCCATGCCGCCGCCGATTGCAACGTTAAAACCAACTAGCTTACCTTCTTCAACAATTGCAATAAAACCTAGGTCTTGAGAGTATACGTCAACATCATTTGATGGCGGCACCGCAATTCCAATTTTGAATTTACGAGGTAGGTATAACGGGCCGTACATTGGCTCAGTTTCTTCATCCACTTCAGGCGTTGAAGCAACTTTTTCTTCATCTAACCAAAGCTCATGATATGCTCGCGTACGTGGTAATAGATAATCACTGAGTTGCTTTGACCATTCAAATACTTCTTCATGAATGTCAGATTGATACGGATTTGGATTACACATCACGTTACGATTTACGTCACCACATGCTGCAATTGTATCAAGCATTGATGCATGGATATCTTGAATTGTTTGCTTCATGTTCCACTTTAAAATACCATGCATTTGAAATGCTTGACGTGTTGTTAACTTAAGCGTGCCGTTTCCGTATTTCTGAGCTAAATCATCCATAACAAGCCATTGTTCAGGCGTTGAAACTCCACCTGGTGTACGAACGCGAAGCATGAACTGATAAGCTGGCTCTAGCTTTTGCTTCTGACGCTCGTTACGAAGATCACGGTCATCTTGCAAATAGCTGCCATGAAATTTCATTAAACGATTATCGTCATCCGAAATTCCTGAGCTAATCGGTTCAAGCATCGATTCCTTTAATGTACCGCGCAGGTAATTACTGTCTTTTTTTATACGCTCAACGTCACTTGGAGGACCTTCGGGCGCTTTTAAAATTTTGTTAACCATGTTGAAACTCTCCTTTCAATCCTCAATATACGTCGCGCTGATAACGCTTTTGCTGCTGCATATCAGCTAAGTATTGCTCTGCTTGTTCACGGCTTACATTGCCTTCTTGTTCAATAATATCAATTAGCGTATTGTGCACATCATGTGCCATATGCTTTTCGTCTCCACAAATATAAACAACTGCACCTTCTTCTAACCACTCAAAAAGCTCTTTACTATGCTCTTTCATACGATGCTGAACATATACCTTTTCAGCTGTATCACGTGAAAATGCAACATCCATCTTGGTAAGTACACCGTCCTTTAACCACTGTTGCCATTCCGTTTGATATAGGAAGTCTGTTACAAAGTGCTGATCGCCAAAGAACATCCATGACTTACCTTCCGCACCAACCTCTTCACGCTCTTGCATAAACGAACGAAACGGTGCAACTCCCGTTCCTGGCCCCACCATAATAATTGGCGTTTCAGGATTGCTTGGAAGCTTAAAGTTTTGATTATGTTGAATATAAACAGGTAAAGTATCACCTGGCTGTAAGCGTTCTGCGCATAAAATAGAACATACGCCTTTACGCTCTCTTCCGTGTGAATCATAGCGCACTGCTCCAATTGTTAAATGCACTTCATCAGGATTAGCTTCTAAACTACTTGCAATTGAATATAAACGTGCTGGTAGCTTGCGCAATAAGGCAACAAAATCTCCAACTGAAACTCCAAGCGGACCAAAGTCTTTAATAAGGTCTAAAAGATCACGCCCATAGACATACTCTTTTACTTTTGCGCTATCGCTGATAAGAGCATGCAGTTCTTCATTTCCTGTAAGCTTTGCCACTTGTTCAAGAAGCGGTTTTGTTAATGTAGTAATTTCAAAGTTTGAAATGAGCGCTTCACGTAGAGAACGCACATCGCCTTGTTTGTTCACCTTCACTACTTCATCTGGGTTGAAACCTAGCTCCGAAATTAATGAATCAACAAGCTCAGGATCATTCTCTGGATAAACGCCCAAGCTGTCTCCAGGTTCAAACGTTAATCCAGAACCTTCTAAAGATAGCTCTAAGTGACGCGTTTCTTTATTTGATCCGCGACCGTTTAAGTTTAAATTTTCTAGTACTTCTGCTTTAAATGGATTCGTTCTAGAGTAAGTTGATGGCTGAGCTGATGCGTCTTCCACTGCTACAGCCGCCTCCATTTGAGCGCCGCTACCTTCACTTAAACCATTCAAAACACCTTCTGTCCACTCTGCTGCTAGTTCTTCAAAATCTAAATCGCAGTCAACTCGTGGATATAAGCGCGTACCGCCTAGCTCTTCTAAGCGTTGGTCAAACTCTTTTCCTGTTTGACAGAAAAACTCATAAGAACTGTCTCCAAGAGAAAGAACTGAAAAGCGTAAATTTTCAAGCTTTGGAGCGCGTTTTCCGTGTAAAAACTCATGGAATGAGAGCGCGTTATCAGGTGGCTCCCCCTCTCCGTGTGTGCTTACGACAATGAGTAAATTCTCAAGTTTTTTAAGGGTATTGGGTTTAAATTCACTCATAGATGCGACTTTAACATTAAAGCCTTTTGCTTCTAATGTTTTACCCGTTTGACCTGCCAAGTTTTGAGCATTTCCTGTTTGAGATCCATAAAGGATTGTTACGTCTTTAGACACAGGCTGAGCAACTGATACGCTCTGCACCGATTCAGCAACAGGTGCTGATACTGCTGCTGGTGCTGAACCGCTCGCAGCCAAGTATCCCCCTAGCCAAATTTTTTGGGATTCTGTTAGCGTTGGTAGTAGCTTATTTAATAATTCTACCTGCTCTTGATTAAAAGGACTGTTTGTGACCTGAAGTTGCAAAAATATCCACCTCACAAAGGAATATAAAGCTTAGTATGTATACAAATTATACAAAATGATTTCATTATTCTGACGAATTTTTCTCTAAAAATCTCTTAATCTCTACTATTCCTATTTTTTTAATTGATTTTACACTAAAATTCAAAAGTAGTAAAATACAGATAATTTATTAGTTGTATTAAAAATATTAATATGAGGCTTCAGAAAACATAATAATGGTATTTAAACAAAAAGGAGCTAAAACATAACGATATGATTCCTTCTCAAAGACGAAGTATTACTTTATTATAATAGTTAGGTTGTAAAAACAAGTTCGTTGCATTGCGCTACAGACACTCTTTTTTTAAATTATCTTCCGAACCAACCAAAAACATCCGAACTATCAAACAGCGTTAACCGTCGACAATTCGGACAGATCATTGACTGAAATACTTATGTCCCAGTCTCTAGTTTATAGATGGACTATTTCATTCTCTTATTACCACTATTCGAATACGTTGATAATCGGCTTCAAACTGACCTTTTATATACAGCTGTGGCTTAAGATGCTTAGTAACTTGTCCAAAAAGGTGTGTCTTCTCACTATGACTAAGGCCTGTCACAAAATCACCAGCAAAACTTTCTAACCATTGCTGCATACCGTCCTCACCATCAGCTAACGGTGTAATGCGATTAAAGTGCTGTGCAAAGAGCACTTTAAACCCGGTCTCTTCAAGCAACGCGCTATATTCTCCTATACTAGGAAAATACCAAGGGTTCCTTTCTTTTGCATCAATGCTATATTCATGTTGTAGAAAATACGAAATGCTCTCAATGATGGTTTGAATATTTCCTTTCCCACCGAATTCGGCAACAAATCGCCCTTTTGGTTTTAAAGCTCGATAAACTGATGATAATACACCTTTAGCATCTTTCATCCAGTGAAGCGCTGCGTTTGAAAAAATCGCATCGTATGGTTGATTAACTTCGAATGACTGTCCTTCTCCGACATTAAATTGTATGTGTGAATACTTGTTTCTAGCAGCATTAATCATTTCTTCGGAATAGTCTATACCCGTGACTAACGCATTATGCTCAGCAATTTTTGCAGTTAAATCACCTGTACCGCATCCTAAATCTAAAATCCGTTCACCTTCTCTAGGAGAAAGAATATCAATTAAACTTTCACCATACTTTGAAACAAACTGCATCTTTTGGTCATATAAAGAAGGATTCCAAACATTTATTGAGTTCATTTTTAACTAACCCCTTTTTAGAAATATTTGTTATATTTATCCTACATACTAAATGATTTAATGGCTAATATATGGTAGCTATTACATTGATAGTTTAAAACTATGGAGGAAAAAATGGAGATACGCTTATTTCAATATGTAATAGAAATCTACAAGATGAAAAGCTTTACGAAAGCCGCTGCGAATTTACATATCGCTCAGCCTTCTTTAAGTAAACAAATCTCCAAGCTAGAAGATGAGCTGGGTATTTTATTATTTAATCGTTATTCAACTGGTATTGAAATAACAGAGAAAGGCAAGCTGTTTGTTGTAAGAGCACAGGCTATTTTACGTATGCATGACAATTTACAAAAAGAGCTAGAGGATTCCAAAAACATAAAAGAAAACAGTATCACAATTGGCGTTACCCCTATCACAGGTGGACATGTTCTTCCGCCTTTGCTAAAGCAGTTTATGCATCAGTATCAAACTGTAAAAGTAAAGTTTCTGGAAGACTCAAGCGAAAATATACTGAAATTATTGGTCAACGCTAAAGTAGATTTTGCTTTGCTATCACTTCCGATTAAAGATGAACGCTTAAAATATGAACCTTTTTTAACAGAAGCTCTCTACCTTGCTGTTCCAAAGAATTCGCCCAATTGGCTACCACCTTTATCGAATCGCTTAACCGATTACGAAAATTGCCCATTCATCTTATTAAAAAGCGGGTTTGACTTTCGCTCGAAGGTACTCTCTTTATGTGCAAATCACCAGTTTCAACCAGCAGTAGCTTATGAAACAAGTAGTATTGAAACAGCTCAAGCATTAGTTTTGAACGGCCTTGGAGTTACCATTGTTCCTGAAATGGTTATTAAACATGATAATCCTTCCACAATTCGCTATATAAAACTAGAGCACGCTACGCGTACGCTTGTATTCGCTCACGTTAAGAATTTTTACCTTAGTCAAGCTTCAAAGAACTTTATAAATATGGCAAAAAGCACCGAAGTTTCTACTTTCAACTAGAACCTCGGTGCTTCCTTTTATTCTTCCTCTTCTTCTATAACCTGACCGATGAACGATAGTACAGATCCACCTGCTTGAATCCAGCTTCCAAACACATTTAATACTTCTCCTTTATTATTATCTTCATCAGAACCATTATCTGTCCCTGTTGCTTCTTCTAGTTCTTCTGCTCTTAAATCATACCCATCACCTAGAGCTTGCATCGAATTCCCAATAATTTGCATGATATTTCCGACGATGCTATATACCTCTCCAATATTTGAGTCGTCCTTTAACTCATCTCCTAAAGCAGCCGCTCCTCCCAAAGCTTGCATTAAGTTTCCAGAAATAGTAAGACGAGTTTGTGCTTCCCCTTCTTCTAACAAAAGAAGGCCTGCAACAATGGTGGAGTTGCCGACAGCTTGAATTTCGTTTCCAATTTTTTCGAGTGAGATTTCTCCTTGCCCATTTGCTTCTAATGCGTTACCTGTTCCCTGAAGTAAGTTCCCCCAAAGATTTAAATTGTACTTAGCTTGTTCAGAAAGCCACCAGAAAGGCGTACTTCCAACTGCGGCCGTTATGGTTCCGATAGCGGCAATTGCAGCTCCAACTACTTCCAATTGTCCATTCTCCATCCATGCCACGCCCCGTCATAAAGTTCTTTTTACAGCATATGCATGAGAAATTGAAAGTGATTTCATCTAAAAAATAGCCCTTTACGTTATGTAAAGCGCTATTTTTTGTAATGTTATCCTTTTTTATTTACAAGTAACATATAAGCACATAAAGCAAGTAACTCACAGATTGCAATAACAATTCCCATCGCTAAATCCGTATTGTTTCCAAATGCGCCTACTAACGGCGCTACGGATCCTCCTAGTAAAAATGGGAGTAGTCCTAATAAAGCAGCTGCACTCCCCGCTTGTTTTCCTTGAGTTTGCATAGCTAATGAAAATACCGTTGTATTGACAATCCCAACGCTTGTTACTGAGAAGAATAAAAAAACACACAGCAGCAACACAGAGTCTGTAAATAAAATAGCGAGCACTAAGCTAATGCTGCCAACAGCAGCTTGAATCAGACCATACGTCAGCAAGATACTTTCAGAAATTCTTCCTGCCAAACGTCCCGTCACCTGCGTGGCAATAATTAAACCTAAACCATTAATAGCAAACACAGCACTAAACATTTGTGGAGACAACCCATAAATTTCTTGAAGAACAAATGTTGAGCCCGAAATGTAAGCAAACATTGCGCTCATTACGAACCCTTGCGTCAACGCGTAACCTACAAATGTTTTGTCTTTCACTAAGCTTCCAAAGGTTTGTAAAATCTCTTTAAATCCGCCTGTTTTACGGCGTTCCGGCGGTAGTGTTTCATCTAGTCCAACCATAACGCTGATTAACATAACTAAGCCAATTACGGTTAAAACACCGAATACTCCTCGCCACGATACGAACTCCAGTACTTGACCTCCTGCAATCGGTGCTACAATAGGTGCTAACCCGTTAACGAGCATCAGCATTGCAAAAAATTTAGTTAAATCTGTTCCTGAAAACAAGTCTCGCACGCTCGCTCTTGAAATGACCATACCAGCCGCCCCTGCAGCTCCTTGAATAAAGCGTAAGGCAATAAATATCCAAATAGTAGGTGCCACAACGCATAAAGCTGAAGCGATTGTATAGATAATAATTGAAATAACGAGAGGCTTTTTTCGACCTTTAATATCGCTAAAAGGCCCCATTAACAGTTGACCAAACGCTAACCCAATCAAGCAGGCTGTTAAACTAATTTGAACTAAAGATGTTGTCGCATCAAGTTCTTTTGCAATTGTTGGCAGAGCGGGTAAATACATATCGATTGTAAAAGGCCCAAATGCACCCAGCCCTCCTAAAATTAAAACAAGCAGCAAACGGCTTTTTGAACCAACTGCTATATTTTGCGCAAGCTCTCTTTGCATAATATTCTCTCCTTTTTACCCAAATGAAAAAGAGCAACTGTATCCGTTGCTCATTGAACTAAAAACAAAATTTTAACCAGTAAATATAAAATCCATATTGAGACAATTAAAATTAATCCATTTAAAAGACGATTTTGAAACGTTTGAGTTTTTTTCTTTGGCTGAGCTTGTTTTCTTCGTTCAGAACGACTCATGGGCTGTTGATTATCATGATTCGCTAACATGATCTTGCATCTCCAATCTTACTAACAAAATCTTTTCTCGCTAAATAGTTTACCACACTTCTACTAAATAGTGGAGAATAACCATTACAAAAAAGAGGGTGGGACATAACAAAACAAATTTTCAAAAAGACACACAATCTCTTTTCTCACCTCTTTACGTTATCAGAACACG
>NZ_BCVD01000045.1 GCF_001591565.1 Priestia flexa NBRC 15715
TTCTCACTCTACAAAGCATTCTCATAAAAAGCACCGTTCTTATAAAAAACATTCTCATTCCACAAAACACTCTCATAAAAAACACCGCTCTGAAAAGAAAAAAACATGTTTCTGTAAAGAAAAACACTCTTACAATAAGCATCAACCTTCTCAAACGTTTAAACATTCCCATAAAAAAGAGAAACACTCTTCAAAAAAATATGGTCACAAGAAAAAAATTGGGCATTCACACTTACCTAACTTAACAAGCCATCCAATTACAGGCAAAAAGCCAGTTAAAAAATGTGACCATTCTCCTTGCTTCTGTAATCACCCATTCAACCGCTTCTTTAGATAAAACATTACATGCTCTACAAGACGTTATAGCTTCTTGTAGAGCCCTTTTATTCCATTTACATACTATACAATTCTTTATATTTTAAAGATACCTGTAAACCCTTTTACTAAGTTTGTTAATTGATTCATTGCTCCCATCATCTGTCCCGCTGTATTCATCATTTTATTAACGTCATAATTTCCGTCTGAAGATTTAAATTGAGACATTAAAGAATGAAACTGGTTAGGCTGTTGCTTCATTTGCTGATTACCTTTTGGATAAGGATTTGGAAAAGGCATTCCATTTTGATAAAAAGGGTATTGCTGTTGGTTGTTTACATATTGCATTTGGGGTGGAACTTGAGCATAAGGCTGTTGCGGCAACTGTGTATGATGCCATGGTTGCTGATGATATTCTGGAAATGGGTACACCTGACTTAAATCAAACCGTTCTTCTTCCCATTGATTCTGCATGTAATATGGATAAGGATTCTGTTGATTATACATACTGGCTCGCTACCTCCCTTTAAAAATTTTATTATATGGTATGTGGGTACTCAATCTGAGGTGACGCACTACACCTTTTATTTTTCACTTTATATTTAGAAGAAAGTTGTGAAAAATGTTAGTTTCTGTCGAAAGTTTAAATTTTTCAAAAAAACGAGATAATTTCAATCTATGTTACGATAACTATAAGTGATGCTAACAAGACAAGCACACAAAATGGGGATAAGGAGTGAATTTACATGTATGTGAACGAGCTTCAACAAGCTTTTATGGCTAAAAAACAGTATGAGCCAACTTCAAGTAATGAGCTGCTAGACTTCGCGCAGCAGCAGTATTTAAAAGGTTGTTTAACACTATCCGATTATAAAATCGCCGTTCGTGAGTTAGAACAAATCGGAGCTTCAAAACCCGAATTTGCACACGAGAATTAATTGTACTACATTGCCCTCAGCTAATTGACTGAGGGCTTTTCTATATTTAACTACTTATACTCACCGCTACTGTGACGCATATTAAAAAAGATCGTCCATTTCATTTCAAGGAGGAGTTTCGATGAGTCGAGGAAAACACTTTAACCATAAAAAGCAAGGGCATGAACCAACCGTTTCGCAAGCGGGGCAGCCCGTTACACCAAAACACACTCAAAAAGTGGATTATGTAATCAATACAGTCGGTACGGAAGACGATCCTGCTGTTAGCATCCACGTGCAAAAAGATAACGATTAATTCAATTACAACACAGCAAAAGCCTAAAAGTGTAAACACACCTTTAGGCTTTTACTGTTTAATCAAACTTAACCGTTCATTAAAATGGACTCTAATACGTACTTATTTGATTGATACATTTGCTTAAAGCGCTTGTCTCGCGTCTCTTGATAAAAAGACTGGAGCACTACGTTTTGCAAGTTTTCACGAAGGGTATCTACTTGATTGATGTGAATATATTTAGGCTTTGTTTCTTTGAGCCACTTGGTAACAAGATCCGTCCACATATCTAACTCATAAAAAAACTGATCAACATATGGTTTGACCTCCCCAAAGAAATTCACCTCATACTCTGAATTACTTTTAATAGTGGATAAACGAGTAAGAGCTAACTCATTATAGTGATGTAGTACCTTTGTTGCTTCTATCATTAAATTCATATTTGTCACCTCAACGATGACATTGTACCATAAATCATCGTTACACTGTACGTAGTAGTACTTCTCTTCTCCGCCATTCTGATTGAGTTGGGATTTCATAGGCTGCAGCTTCAATTTCTCGTAACGACTCGTCAATACGCTGAACGTGATTGCTATATACTTCTTCACAAGTAGTAAACGCTTGATTAACTTGTGAAGATAATGTATCTTCTACAACATCTATTTGCTCTAATACATTATCGAATAAACTTAACACTTCGTTCGTATTTACCATTTTCAGCTTCATAGCCATCCCTCCAACTTTTCGTTTAACTACCTATTCTCTTTTTATTTTTAATCTACCTTCACACATGACAAAACTAGTTTCCATTCGGCAAAGAAAGATGTTTTACGCAGAAAATGTTTTAATTTGCACGAATTGAAATGAGGATGAGTGAAAACACTATGATTAGATTGTGCAAGAAACACGTATTGTATGTGCAGTCAACTTTGTTACAACATTCATTTGGAGGTGTAAGAAGTGGCAAATAAGCATGAACAAAAACAGCCAAAAAACAAGCCTGAAACAAAAACATTTGGTGACCCTAAAAAATTAAACGGACCAAACCGTCCGTCTACGTAATATGTCCACCTAGATAGAAAAAGCTGTTTGTACAAAACAGCTTTTTCTATCTAAAAAACTTCTTTATTCCTACCAAGACATGCAGCTGCTTCTGTTTATTTTGGTACCACTCCGTAATCGGCATAGGTGCGGATAAATCAAGACTCTTCATTAATTTCTTCTCTCTACGCTTTGAAATTCTCCACTGTCCCCTTTTTTTCTCATGATGTGGAACAATTGGAAAGGTCATTCGCAAATAGGGTGTGTCTCTTCTTTTAGACCGAAATACATACTGTTCATAATCAACGCGTGATCCTGTATGAACAGTCGACATTGAAAACTGAAGGAACTTTGGATACAAAGCTTGTGAAAACAACAGTTCACCGAGCTTTTTACCAAGCTTAATTCGCTCATCTACCTTGGTGAAGCTATGTACGGAGCACCCATAAATTTCACCTTCCATTGTAGGGAACAAAACGGAACTAAAATGCAAAGAGTCCTGAAAGTGAAATACTAAGCGATGAAACACTTTCTTCTGGTAGAAAGGATGTGCTATCACCGCTGGCTCAATAATATGCTGTTCATTAATAATGAGAGCATGCATAAGCTCAATTTCTTTCTTCCTTTCCCAAAAGACAGTCCATTTTTCGTACATGAACGGAGATACATCAAAATATTCAAGAAGGTGAAAATAAGACTTCTCGTGTTTTTTTGATATTTCATATAGCAGCAGCTGTGGAAAAGCGTCTTGAAAGATCAGCCAATTCGCTCGCTCGTACGTTAAAAACAATAAATCTCGCGTTTCTATAGATAGTAGCTCAGGAAACCACTTTCCCTGCAAGTCACACATATTCCAGCCTGCGTTTCGTGAAACCATGCTAGCAAGAAACGACCACTTTACTTCAGGATGATTATTGTAAAAAGTTGCGTAAGCTTCTGTTCTTGATATATTATCAATGTTCAACTGTTTTGTTTTGAGCCTAATTGTTTCCACTACTTGCTGTTCAAAGCTTGTCAACATGCTGCTTTCTTCCTTTACATTTGGTATGAACACTAAGTACGTTTTCATTCTATCTCAACTGAAATTTGGTATAATAGAGTGTGCGCGTGTGAAATTAAGTAAAGGAGTGATGTGCATGATTCGTTATCCTAACGGAAAAGCATATAACCCTGCTAAGCCTCCCAACAGTCCTTCCCGGGCGAAAGTTGAGTCCGTATACAGTAATCGAGGTATGACTTTGGAAGAAGATTTAAATGAAACCAATGAGTATTATTTAGCACAAGGAATAGCAGTGGTTCATAAAAAACCTACGCCGATTCAAATTGTGAACGTTGACTATCCTAAGCGAAGTGCTGCAGTTATTAAAGAAGCTTATTTTAAACAAGCTTCTACAACCGATTACAACGGCGTATACAAAGGAAAGTATATTGATTTTGAAGCAAAAGAAACAAAAAATAAAACGTCTTTTCCCTTGCGTAATTTTCACGAACATCAAATTCAACATATGAACCAGATCGTGAAACAAAATGGAATCTCATTCGTTATATTAATGTTTACTTCTTTGGAAGAAATATACCTTTTTGAAGCACCGTCCCTTTTTCCCTATTGGCAAGATATGAAAAAAGATGGACGAAAATCCATCCCAAAAGCCGATATTGAAAAAAAAGGACATTTAATCGAACTTGGTTACCATCCTAGAATCGATTACATAAAAACTATAGATAAATTGTATTTTTAAGAGTATGATATATATGTTTACGGAAATCATTCTCTTACAATTGTTTGAAAGGTAGGAGCTTTTATGTCAGATAATTATCGCTCGCGTGAAGAACGAAGACGAGCAATGAATGACAACAAACAAACGAACAAACCACAAGGAAACAAGAAAAAAGAAAAGAAAAAAGGCGGCATTTTCCGCAAGATTGTTGCTGCAGTTTTCATTTTAGGTATTATTGGACTGATAGCTGGTGTTGGAACCTTTTTCGCATTAATAAGCGATGCACCTAAAGTTGACGACTCTGTTTTAAAAGACTCGTTTTCATCTAAGATTTACGCAAACGATGGAAAAACGGTCATTAAAGAAGTCGGAGGCGAAAAGCGTACATACGTACAATATGATGAAATTCCTCAGACTGTTAAAAATGCGTTCATTGCAACCGAAGATGTTCGCTTTTATAAACACCATGGAATTGACTTTTATCGAATTGGTGGCGCTGTAGTGGCCAACTTCAAAGAGGGCTTTGGATCAGAAGGCGCAAGTACCATTACGCAGCAGGTTGTGAAAAATTCATTTTTATCACCTGAAAAAACCGTAAAGCGTAAAGTACAAGAGATGTGGCTCTCTTATCAGCTAGAACGTAAATATTCAAAACAGCAAATTCTTGAAATGTACCTAAACAAAATCTACTTCTCGACTGGAGAAGTATACGGTATCGCCAAAGCAGCAGAAACATTTTATGGCGTGACTGATCTAAACGATTTAACAATTGATCAAGCCGCTATGCTCGCTGGCTTACCAAAAGCACCATCAACGTATAATCCGTATAAAAACCCAGAGAATGCTACAAAACGCCGTAACACAGTATTAAATTTAATGGCTAAAAACGGATTTATTACACAAGCAGAAGCAGATAAAGCAAAGCAAGTTGACGTGCAGGCAAGTTTGGTTGAACAAAATGAGAAAACGTCAAAGTATGATGTATTCATTGACCAAGTAATTGAAGAAGTTCAAGAAAAAACGGATGCTAACGTCTCTTCTTCTGGATTAGAAATCTACACAACGCTTGACGTGGATGCACAGGATTATGTTGACCAATTAATGAATAACGAAATTGTCACCTTCCCTAACGATAAGTTCCAGGCTGGTCTTGTCGTGTTAAACAATGAGACAGGTGCAGTTGAAGCAATTGGTGGAGGTCGTAACCGCGTAGCTGGAGGCCTAAACTTTGCTACCGACATCGAGCGTCAACCAGGCTCAACAATCAAACCTGTTCTTGACTATGGACCAGCCGTTGAGTATTTAAAATGGTCTACCGCAGAACCAATTAAGGATGAACCACATCAATACTCAAACGGTACGCAAATTCGAAACTATAGCCGAAACTATAAAGGCTGGGTATCAGCTCGTGAAGCTCTAGGACGTTCGTTAAATATCCCTGCTTTAAAAGCCTTCCAAGCTGTAGGAGCTGATAAAGCACAAGAGTTCGGTGAAGGCTTAGGTCTTGAGCTTGGAGAATCTAGCGGCGAAAAGTTTGCCGAAGCGTTTTCTATCGGTGGATTTACTAAAGGTGTTACGCCTATGGAACTAGCCGGCGCTTATAGCGCATTTGCTAACGAAGGAATGTTTACAAAACCTTATACGGTAACAAAAGTAAAATTCTCAGATGGTACAGAGTTAGACCTATCGCCAAAACCGAAGCGTGCGATGCAAGACTACACGGCGTTTATGGTAACGGACATGATGAAATCCGTTGTTGAAGCACCGTACGGAACAGCACGTGCTGTACGTGTACCTGGCTTAGACATCGCAGGTAAAACCGGAACATCTAACTTTAGTGCCAAGGAAAAAGCAAGCTTTAATATTCCAGAAGGCGGCGTAAAAGATGTGTGGTTCTCAGGCTTCACGCCAAAATACACGGTATCAGTTTGGACAGGATATGAGAAAAATTCCGACGGCTATATTTATAGTGAAAACGAAAAAGCCATGGCAAAGAATATTTTCAAGCAAGTCATTACACACGTATCTCAAGGTGAAGAAAAAGGCAGCTTTAAACAACCTGATAGCGTGGTAAAACGTGCCGTTGAAAAAGTCTCAAGTAAAGATGTGAAGAAACCAAGTGGTGCAACACCAAAAGATTCAATCACGTATGAGTACTTCGTACGCGGCACAGAGCCAACAAAAGTTTCTCAAGTCTTTGTAGAAAAAGAGAAAGAAAAAGAAGAGAAAGAAGAGAAAGAAGAAAAAGCAAAACTTACAGCTTCCTTCAGCGAAGGTTCTAACGCCATTAACGTTAACTGGTCAGGTGGCGATGACGAAACAGAATTTACCGTCAATATGACCTCTTCTGATGGCGTGAGCCAAACGTTAGCGGATAAAGGAAGTGCTGGCAGCACCTCTATCCCATCACCTACTCCAGGTGCGACGTATAGCTTCATCTTAAGTACAAATAACGCCGGCAGCGCAAGTGCTTCTGTAAAGGTACCTCAAACAGCTGAAGAGGAACCAGAAGATGATTCGGAATCCGAACCGGGTGATGAAGAGCAAAATCCTGATGAAGGAACGCGCCCTGAAGATGAAAACGAAAACGATGGTGAAGAAACCGATCAGCCTGATAGCGAAGGTCCACAGAACCCTGATCAAGGTCAACAGCCTGATCAAGGTGAAACGGAGAACTCTAGTGAACCACCTAGTCAGCCTGGAAACAATGGCAATAATGGAAACGGAAATAATGGCACTAACGGCAATGGACAAGGAAACAACCAACAGCCTCCTGCCACTCCAGATCAACAAACTGAAAATGAATAAAATAAACCGCTCACGATGAGCGGTTTATTTTTTTAAACGTATACGCTTAATGGCATACTGCTTTTGCAATTCTGTATATAGTTCACTAAGTTGAACGAATGAGTGATACATTCCAGGCTTTTTCAACAAAAATAATACGCGCTCAGACGTGTTAACTGGCTTGTATGTTAGCTTTTGAATATTAGCTTCCAGTGCTGTAAGACCTTGAAGAGGTCCCCCATTAATCCAAAACAGCGCGCTTAAAAACCGTCCACTCCATTCAGTGACTATCTCTTTTGCGTTTGTCACTTTACGCAGAGAAAATTGTTCATGGAGAATTTTCTCTTGGGTTTTCCATTCTATAAACAACGAGGGGATACAGTCTTCTAGTGAATTCCACGGTGCTTCTAAAAGCCCTTCTTCTTTCGCTACTATATCATAGATAAAAATTGGTTGATGATGCGTTTTATGCCTTAGCAGAGGCGGCTGAAACGAAATAACATCTTGTGCGAAAAAAAATGGATCACGCTTAAATTCAGGCGGCACTTTAACTTTTGCTAACATGCTCACCTCTCGCTTTCATTCGCTTTTTTCCTTCTCGACACAGCTCTAATAATGGACAGGTTGGGCATTGCGGAGACTGAGCTTTACAGTGATAGCGACCAAAGAAAATTAAGCGGTGATGAGTAACTCCCCACTCTTCTTTTGGAACCTTTCGCATCAGCGTTTTTTCTACTTCTAATACTGAATCTTTCCACCGACAAATACCAAGCCTTTTACTAACCCGTTCCACGTGCGTATCAACCGCAATAGCGGGAATACCAAAAGCCACGGAAACGACGACATTAGCTGTCTTTCGGCCCACTCCAGGAAGCTTAGTAAGCTCATCTCGATCTTGCGGTACTTCACCGTTGTACTCATGAATTAAAAGCTCACACAGCTTTCGAATATTTTTTGCTTTATTACGATAAAGACCTATTGAACGAATATCTTGCTGAAGCTCTTCTAATGAAACAGCTAAATAATCCTCAGGTGTTTGATATTTTTGAAATAATTCTTTTGTTACTCTGTTGACAAGTGCATCCGTACACTGAGCGGATAGAGCAACTGCAATCACAAGCTCAAATGGATTTTTATGATCTAATTCGCAGTGTGCATCAGGAAACATTTCAGCCATTACGTCTAAGCAGTGACGAATTTGTGTTAGATTTAACATAGCTTACTAAAACAAACTTAATTTGTTTTAGCTTTTCACCCCTTTTTATTTTGGTATGTATTATCATGCTAAAAAAGCTGATTCAACATCAGGCACGCCTGATGTTGAATCAGCTTTCCTCTTCCGTTAACCACTCTAAGTAATAGAGCATGTTACTTTACTGTTCAAGCCAGTTGAAAAATGGAACGGCTGAGGAATTTTGAGATTGAGAAGGCTTCTGATTTTTTGGTTGTTGATGTTGTCTAAATTTTTGACTATGCGCTCGTGCTTGATCAATAGTCTTAATGCCGTTTTTCTTCCACTCAAACAAGATGCGGTCGATGTATCGAAAGTTTAATTTTCCGGACATAACGGATTCACGAAGAGCCGTTTTAATAATGAGTGGGTCGTGATGATCTTGGTCTACCCACATAGCCAACGTTTCACATTCAAACGGCGAAAGCGGACGACCAAACTCCTTTTCAAAAATAGAATATAAATTTATCTCTTCTTGCTCCTGCTCTTGCTGCACTTCATTTTGATTTTCTTGCATTAATAAATTGATTAGCTTTCTCCAAAGCGGTTTAAGAGAATATTGCTCAGAAATAACCGAAGAGGAATCATCAAGCTGTTCGATCGTTAGAACACCTTTTTGAATAAGATTTCGAAGTACTTCCATACACTTTGTCGTGGAGACGCTCATTTTTGCAGAGAGATCATGTGGAGTGGGAAAGGATTCACCACTATCAATAAATACATTAAGATGCATCAGCATCATAAATTCTGTTTCGTCTAAGCCTAAATCGCTATAGTGATTAAACAATAGCTTTGGAATAGAAACTGAGCCTTGCTCAAACCATGCGATCATGTCATCTTTTTTCATTTTGGAACACCTCTAAAGTTAGTATATCACGAAGGACAGATGAAAACGAAAAACTGTTTACGAAAACTTTCATCAAAAAACAAATAAAAATCCACCGTTTTCTAAAAAGGGTGGACGTTTATTTAATGTGAAACAACATTCATTAGAAAAAGATGGCGTAATGCCACCTTTTTCTAATGGAATAATTTTACATCCGAAGTCACTTCGCTTCTATTAAGGATACAAACGGTTTAATAAGCGTGGGAATGGAATTGTTTCACGAACGTGTTCAACACCACTAATCCATGCTACCGTACGCTCAAGCCCTAATCCGAATCCAGAATGTGGAACTGATCCATACTTACGAAGCTCTAAGTACCATTTATATGTTTCTGTATCTAGCTCATGTTCTGCTACGCGCTGAGCTAGTAGTTCTTGGTCGTGAATACGCTCTGATCCACCAATGATTTCACCATAACCTTCTGGCGCAATTAAATCTGCACATAACACTACATCTGCATTTGTTGGATCCGGCTGCATGTAGAATGGTTTTAATGACGTTGGATAGTGCGTGATAAACACAGGTTTATCATAGCTTTCTGCGATAGCCGTTTCGTGTGGTGAACCGAAGTCATCTCCCCACTGAATATCATCAAATCCTTTTTCATGTAAGAATTTTAGTGCATCATCATACGTAATACGTGGGAACGGAGCTTTAATTTGCTCTAATTTAGACGTATCTCGACCTAGTACATTTAACTCTAGCTTACAGTTCTCTAGTACTGACTGAACCACGTGTGATACGTATTCTTCCTGTACTTTTAAGCTATCTTCAAATTGATAGAACGCCATTTCAGGTTCAATCATCCAGAACTCAATTAAATGACGACGCGTTTTTGATTTTTCTGCACGGAAAGTTGGACCAAATGAAAATACTTTTCCAAGTGCCATTGCAGCTGCTTCCATATAAAGTTGGCCACTTTGTGAAAGGAATGCATCTTCATCAAAGTACTTCGTATGGAAAAGTTCTGTTGTACCTTCTGGCGCGCTTCCCGTTAAGATTGGAGGATCTACTTTTGTAAATCCATTATGATTAAAGAATTCATATGTTGCACGAATAATTTCGTTACGCACTTTCATTACAGCGTGTTGACGCTTTGAACGTAACCATAAGTGACGGTTGTCCATTAAGAACTCTGTCCCGTGCTCTTTTGGCGTAATTGGATAGTCAACTGCTTCATGAATAACTTCTACATCCGTTACTGTTAATTCATATCCAAAAGGTGAACGTTCGTCTTCTTGAACAGTTCCTGTTACGTATAAAGAAGATTCTTGCGTTAAGGCTTTTGCTTTTTTGAAAATATCTTCCCCTACTTCTGCTTTCACAACAACCCCTTGAATAAATCCAGAGCCGTCTCGAAGCTGTAGGAATGCAATTTTACCACTTGAACGTTTATTTGCTAACCAAGCACCGATTGTCACTTCTTTTCCAACGTGCTTACTTGCTTCAGAAATCGTAATTTTCACGATTAAAATCCCTCCAAAAAACTTACATCCTTTAATTATGTATGCCACCCTATTATACATTTCGACACTCACAATAACAAGTAACAATCATGGGAAACTTATGACATCACCAATAAAAGAGCGGCTTCTATAGAAGCCGCTCTCCATCACTTTATTTCATGTGTCTTGCCATAAATGACGCAATTCGCGCCACTGCTTTTTCCAATAGCTCAAGCGAAGTAGCATAAGATAAACGAACATTTTCAGGAGAACCGAATCCTGAACCTGGAACAAGCGCTACTTTTTCCTCTTCTAAAATCGCTTCTACCCAAGCATCAACTGTTTCAAATCCTGTTAGTCTAGCAGCTTCGATTGCATTAGGGAACAAATAGAATGCACCTTGAGGCTTTAAACAAGAAAAACCAGGAATGTCATTAAGTTGTTTATGCATTACGTTTAAACGTTCTTCAAAAGCTTTGCGCATCATTTCCACAGGCTCTTGCGTTCCGTTATAAGCTGCAATTGTTGCATATTGAGCAATCGACGTTGGATTAGACGTGCTGTGACTCGCTAGATTCGTCATTGCTTTTATAATGGTCTCATTACCAGCTGCGTAACCAATGCGCCATCCTGTCATTGAGTGAGATTTAGATACCCCATTGATAATAATCGTTTGCTCTTTGAGAGCTGGTGATAATTCTGCAATCGAAACATGCTCTGCACCATCGTATACTAACTTTTCATAGATTTCATCTGATACAATTAATACATTATGCTTTAAGCAAACTTCACCGATTGCTTCTAGCTCTTCACGCGTATAAATCATACCTGTTGGGTTACTTGGTGAGTTTAAAATCACAGCTTTTGTTTTATTAGTAATCACTGACTCTAGCTGTGCTGGCGTAATTTTAAATTCATTATTTTCAGAACCTTCAACATAAACCGGTGTACCTTCTGCTAGCTTTACTTGTTCAGGATAACTTACCCAGTAAGGAGTTGGGATGATCACTTCATCTCCCTCATCTAAAATTACTTGAAACAATGTATACAAAGCATGCTTTGCACCTGAACATACAATAACTTCAGATGGCTTGTATGTTAAGCTCTGATCACGGTTAAACTTTTCAATAATTGCGTCTTTTAAAGGCATAAGTCCACCTGCAGGCGTATACTTTGTTTGGCCTTCATTCATTGCTTTTACAGATGCTTCTAATATATGCTGCGGCGTATTAAAATCTGGTTCACCTGCACCTAAGCCAATGACGTCATGTCCTGCGGCTTTGAGCTCTTTTGCTTTGGCTGTAATAGCCAATGTCGATGATGGTGTTAAAGCTGATACACGTTTTGCTAATTTCACTAAAATCTCCCCCTATGAACTACGGCTATAATCAGCTATGTAAAGCTGATTATAGCAACAATTTTGCTTCACTCTAAGGTGCAAAGCGTTTTATAACACGTAT
Organism: Priestia flexa NBRC 15715; assembly: GCF_001591565.1. GTDB lineage: Bacteria > Bacillota > Bacilli > Bacillales > Bacillaceae_H > Priestia > Priestia flexa. The sequence continues at coordinate 12,097 of NZ_BCVD01000045.1, forward strand.
GTGTAAACATACGTTATAAATAAACTCATTCAGGTTTTGTTAAGCTATAGCGCTTCATAAACTCCCCGCTTGTAAAATCAAGATAGTAGTAAGTTAAATGTTTTTCTTCTTGATCAATATACGTAACTTCCCATAGCGGCTTTTCATTTTCAATTCCTAGTCGAACTGATTTAATTTCTTTTGGATCTCGGTCTCGCTGAACAATCTCTATGGCTTGTTCTTTTGTAATTCCATCTGCTACTTTTTTTAGCACCGCTTTTTGCTTTTGACTTTTTGGAACCCAAGCGATAACATCTTCGTTTTTATTGTTAGTACCTTCTACTACATAAAATGTATGATCTCCAAAATATGCTTGTGTACTCGTCACAGATTTCAGATTAAAATCTTCTTTTGCCTTGGCTGATGCTTTTTTTTCGTCAGCTTGTACATCGTTTACAGCCGCTTTATAAATTGAATGGGTTTGCCACCCTGCTACTAAACATACAACAACAACAATTCCAATAAACCACTTTTTCATTTTATCCCTACTTATGTACGATAAATCGTAAAAATTGCTTTACTTTGATCTTCTTGGTCTAACGCTAGGCCAAACATCAAATCTTTCTTTTTTAACGTTCGATTTAAGCTGTCCACAATTTTATATAAATCAGAAGAATGCTCAATACGAACGGTTGATAAAACTTCAATTTTGCTTTCCATGCTGTTCCTCCTCTTACCAAACACCTCTAAATAAAATGATTATCTGTTTATCATAACACACGGCTTGGCTTTTGGGCTATTGTATTCCCCACCTAAACATAAAATCAAACTGAGAGAATTCGTTCCGCTCCCTCTAAAGCCTCTCTATTTTCATTATAATTATCTCTCTTTCTTTTGCAAAAGAAATTTAGGTAGTCTTCTTAAATTTCATGACGTCATAGATGGTAGGTGACATTTTAATAGAAAGCGATTCTCTTTTATTTGTATCGTATAACTCAACCCATCCATCCGTTAATCTTGATACAAGCTCAGGATGAATAGTACGGTCTTCTTTTGAGAATAAAACACCAATCTGAGGGTTTAACTGCTTTAAAAACGACTCAGACAGCGGCTCACCTTCACCAAAATTTGCGAGTTTAATCAAGTCTATTTTTTTTAATGGCTTCATAAGCAAATGCCTCTCAATAGTAGATGCTGAGTTACTCATATAAAGCATTTGATGCTCGCCGAATGCTATTATCAAATCCATTGAGGGTGAATTTACTTCCTCATGATAAAGAACAGATACATGAATATGCTTTGATAGCTGATACACATCCCTACCTTGCCACATGCGAATATGTTGACTTTGTAAATCATTTGAGCCTTTAGGCAAAACTACTTCTTCCACCTGATATTTCTTTGTAACCCAGTCTACATTTCCGTTGTATTTCTCGCTTTGCTTTGTAATAATCACTTGGTTAATTTGCTTAATATGATAAAAATCCAGCCAATACGCCAACTCTTTTCGCGATTTTTTACTACCTGTATTAATGAGAATAACTCGATCCGTTCCGTCTTGCAAAAGCGTGGCTTCTCCATCGAATAAAGGAAAAAAAGAAATTGCTGCTTCATCTTCTTTAAGGCTAAAGTCCACTTGACTAGCCCCTTGCACGGTAGAACCGTTGCTAAAAAAGCATAAGCATACCGTCCATATTAACATATTTCGTTTAATCATATTAAACACCCTCACTTCCTGTGTTTTCCACTCTTAGCGTGTACATCTACAAGAAGAGCTATGCAAAAAAAGCTTTAGCACTGAGTATGCTAAAGCTTTTTTGACGTCCACCATGCTTCAAAATCATGAAGTGCTACCGAAAATGACTCACTTACGATATCTACATCCGGCAAAGAATGAAGAAAATGAGAGCCGTACATCGTTGTAATCATACGATTATCTAAAATAAAGATAGATCCTTTATCTTGCTTGGTTCGAATTAGTCTTCCGAATCCTTGCTTGAAACGAATGACAGCCTGAGGTAGTGAATAGTCCATAAATGGATTTTTCCCTTCTTTTCGGAGTTGCTCAAATTTTGCTTTTAGAAATGGATGTCGTGGTGACGCAAAAGGTAAGCGAACAATGATGAGACTAGATACTAATTCACCAGGAAGATCAATGCCTTCCCACAAGCTGTTCGTTCCTAATAAAATCGATTGTGAAAACTGCGCAAAGTCTTTTAATAATCGATTTCGATTACGGGTTGTGACTCCTTGACCAAGGATGACAAATTCCTCTAAATCATTTAGTTCTTTCATATACTGATACGTCATTTTTAACATTTCATAAGAGGTAAATAGTACAAGCATGCGCCCTTTAGTAATAGATGCGATATCTAAAATACTTTCTGCCATAATCGCACTATATTCTTCAAGCGTTACATCATTTACAGCTGGCATATCTTTTGGGATATATACTTTTGCCTGGCTTCGATAGTCAAATGGAGACGGTATCGTCATTTGAAGTGGTTGAAAATCATATAAACCAAGCTGTTCAATAATATATGAAAAAGAATGATTGACCGTTAGCGTAGCAGAAGTTAGTATAACGCTTTGCTTTTTCGCAAAAAACGTATCTGCTAACGTGTCCGCTACCGAGAGCGGTTGACGATATAAAAAGGTAGCGTTTGCCGCTCCTTTTGGCTCTATTTCAATCCACGTTACCTCTTCAAGATGCGGCTGGAAGAAAAAGTCCGCAAACTCACTCGACAGATGATGAAATTGTTCAATTGCGCTTGTTAACTCATGAATATGGGACTGTTCCCTTTTTGTAAGCTGCTCCTGATAGGAATCCATCACCTGAAAATCAGCATGTAAAAGAGATAGAATATCGTTCATTAAAAATCTCACTCGAGATGCCTGTTCCTGGATGGTATGCCAATGAAGAGTATTCTCTTCTTGAACATTATAGCGATAGCTCACTCGCCCAATTTCACTATCCGTTTGCTTATTTTTTTTCATTACATACGCATGGACAAGACGAAATAAGTCATCACACTCAATGCGAAGCTTTTCTAGCATTTCTTCTAGTTTTTTCGTATTTAGCCTTATATCATGTTTTTGACAAAGCTTATGTACTTTGTTTAACAAACCTTTATCGTCTAACAAGCCAATCCTGCTCAACAAGGCATGAATGGAAAAGTAATCTAACCTCCCTCCAAGCTCTTCGCTTGCAATCGTGTCGAAATGATGCGCTTCATCAATTACAACCTGTTCATAGCTTGGAAGTAAGTTCCGCTTACTTACAACGTCTAACAAAAGAAGACGGTGATTTGTAATGATAATCTGAGCTTGTGCTGCACGCTCCTGTGCACGATTATAAAAAGAATGTTGGTTCCACGGATGCTTAAAGTCTAAGTGGGAAGGATTGCTTTCATTCAGCTGTTCCCAAAATAGTTTTCCACCTGACGGTAAGTTGATTTCATCAACATCGCCTGTGTCCGTCTCCGTCAACCAAATCAATAGCTTTGCTTTCGTTAGAATAACATCATAGTTATGGTTGCGCTCTTTTAAAAACTGATTAAATTTCCGAATGCTAAGATAATGTTCACGCCCCTTTAAAACTGCTGCGCTTAGCTCAAATGGCATAAGCTTTTTTAACATTGGTATATCTCTTTCCATTAGCTGTTGTTGTAACGTTACAGTATGCGTTGAAACAACTACTGGCTTTTTATGCTGTTGAGCATAAAAAGCAGACGGAATTAGATAAGCAATCGTTTTTCCAATACCAGTTCCCGCTTCAATAAGCGCGTGTTCGTTATCCATTAAGCTCTCATGGACTGCATTCATCATTTTTTCTTGACCCGTTCTCTTTTCAAATGAGCTAAACACTGATGCTAAAGTTTCCCTTTGTTCTTGAAACTCCTCGTATGTAACAAGAACTTCCGATGGCTTCACAACAGGCCTTTGCTTTCTAAGCGCTAAGCCATGAACAAAATCATAACCTTCATGATAATCATCTTGCTTTTCATTCATTATACCTTGAATCAACTCACCAATCTCACTTTTCAAATGCAAAGACAGCGTGTATAGCTGCTTTAATGTTGCAAGAGGAAGACTATTTAATTTTTCCATTAATAGAAGTAAGATCTTCGCCGTCACTTCAGCATCACTGTCAGCTTGATGAGGCTGATCATGATTTAAATTTAAATATTCAGCCAGCTGATTGAGCTTATACCCCTCTACTGTAGGGAGAAGCATACGCGCTAATTCGACCGTATCCACCGTGGATGGATACAGCTTATCATACCCGCTTTGAGCTAATGATTCCTGTAAGAAATTAAGGTCAAAAGCAACGTTATGTGCTACAAAATAAGCATCTTCTAACAGTTCAATAATGTTCTCGGAAATATCCTCAAACGTCGGGGCATCTTCGACCATTTTTTGATGAATATTTGTCAGTTGTGAAATAAAAGGAGGAATTGGTATATTGGGGTTCAAAAACGTTGAGAAACGCTCAACTATGCGACCGTTTTCAACAACCACGGCTGCAAATTGAATAATTTGATCTCCTTGTTTTGGAGAATGTCCTGTCGTCTCTAAATCAACAACAACAAAGCGTTTATTCATCATCATGACCTCACCTGCCTGTTCTTATAGTATAAAAGAAAATACATGCTTCTATACGAAACTACTTATGTAGAGCTTATATTCGCTCAAAAAAATCCCCCTCGATTAAGGGGGATAATATTATAAAATTGTACCAGCTGGCTCTTGTTTAAGCAATTGTTTAATTTTGTTGTGTTCATCCATAATGGCTACTGTTGGATGGTGATCAGCTACTTTTTCTTCAGCTACTAGTACATAAGAGATAATAATAACAACGTCTCCAGGCTGTACAAGGCGTGCTGCCGCACCATTTAAACAAACAACCCCGCTGCCTCTCTCTCCCGGTATAACATACGTCTCTAAGCGAGCACCATTATTATTGTTTACGATTTGCACCTTTTCATTTGGCTGGATACCTACAGCCTCAATTAAGCCTTCGTCAATCGTAATACTTCCTACATAATTTAAATTTGCTTCTGTTACATGTGCTCTATGAATTTTTGCATTCATCATTGTTCGGAACATCGTGAAACCCTCTTTCTATGGTCAAATTCCCATAATAATATTATCAATTAATCGAGCTTTAGAGAATTGTATAGCAATTGCAATAATAAACTGCCCATCTAGCTTGTCTAAAGGCTTTAGCTCTGGGTAAGAATAAATTGCTACGTAATCTATTGTACCGCTTGTATTCTTTTTAATCGTTCTTTCAATTTCCATTTTAACCATTTCAACGTCACGTTCGCCACTTTCAATTAACTGCTTGGCTTTTTGCAAGCTTTGATATAAGGCTGGCGCTTCTTTACGTTCAGAATCTAGCAAGTTTACGTTTCTTGAACTTTTTGCTAAGCCATCTTCTTCACGCACCGTATCAACTGCCACGAGCTCAATTGGGAACTTAAAATCAGTAATCAATCCATGCACCACGGCTACTTGCTGAGCATCCTTTTTCCCAAAGTATGCTCGGTTTGGCTGCACGAGATGGAATAGTTTTGTCAGCACTGTTGCAACGCCGTCAAAATGTCCTGGACGCTTTGCTCCACAAAGTACATCCACACGATCAATAACCGATATGGAAACAGAAGCTTGACCGGGATACATTTCAGCTACGCTTGGATAGAACAAATAGTCAGCTGCCTCCGCTTTTGCCAAGCGTTCATCACGTTCAAAATCTCGTGGATACGTATCAAAATCTTCGTTTGGTCCAAACTGAGTTGGATTAACAAAGATACTTAAAACCACAATATCATTCTCAGCACGTGCCTGCTTAAGTAATGCGAGGTGACCTTCATGTAGAAACCCCATCGTCGGTACAAATCCAATTGTTTTTCCTTGATGCTGAAGCTTGATTGAAAGCTCCTGCATGTCTTTGGCAGTAGAGATTACTTTCATCTTACTTACCCCCATATAAAGCCGTTAGCTGTTCATCATTCATGGTAAATGTATGACTCTCTTCCGGAAATTCACGAGCTTTAACATCATGCACATACTGGGACAGACCTTTTTTTGCAACGTCTCCAATGTTACCAAACGGCTTAACAAATTTCGGAAAGCGCTCAACTCCATACGTCAATACATCGTGATAGACGAGCACTTGACCATCTGTTTCCTTTCCTGCTCCAATTCCAATAGTTGGAACGCTTAGTCTGGTAGAAATATCTTTAGCCACCTGTTTAGGTACACACTCTAAAACCACTGCAATTGCACCAGCTTGCTCACATTTCACGGCATCTTCAATCAACTTTTTCGCTCCGCTCGCTTCTTTACCTTGTACCTTATATCCCCCAAGAACTCCAACAGACTGAGGTGTTAAGCCAAGATGAGCGATAACCGGAATTCCTGCTTGGGTTAATTCTGAAATTGTAAAAATAACGTCGTCTGCGCCTTCTACCTTTAGAGCATGCGCCCCACTTTCTTGCATAATTCGAGCGGCTTGTTTCATCGTTTCTTCTCTTGAAATATGATAAGACATAAAAGGCATATCTGTTACGATAAATGTATTAGGCGCGCCTCTTTTCACCGCTTTTGTATGATGAATCATATCATCGACCGTCACTGGAATCGTTGAGTCGTATCCTAACACAACCATTCCTAATGAGTCTCCTACTAAAATCATGTCCACTTCTGATGCTTCCGCATATTTCGCAGACGGGTAGTCGTAAGCAGTAAGCATCACAATTGGTTCTTGTTGCTGTTTCATTTTTAAAAAATCCAGCTTCGTTTTCAACATAAATCTCCTCCTATACTAGAGGAGATGACAACGCAAAAAACCTTCTTACACTAAAGCGGAAGAAGGTTTTTGACAAAAGTAGTCTATAGCTAAACAGCGTGCTTAAACGCACACGCTTGTCCTTATATATTGTCATCCCTCTGTCCTAGTCTTTTTTAGATCAAGGCAGTTCGTAAACGATAAATTATAAAAAAGAGTATCAGGTGAAGTTCTGTCGATACTACCCTGATACTCGTATTATAAAGAAATATTCTTACATTTTCTAGTTTTATTTCGAAGAGAGTTCAATATCAGCGGAATGAATGTGATGAACCGTTCCATTATCGTCCTCTAACAGCAGGACGCCATCGTTTGTAATCCCCTTTGCATGCCCTTCAATCGTTGCTTTTAAAGTGCGTGCAATAATCCGCTTTCCAATGCTAATAGAATAAGATTCCCATAAATGCTTTACTAATCCAAAACCATTTTCCAAGTAATCTTCATACAAAGATTCCATCTTTAAGAAAATCGCTTGCATAAGGGCTGCGCGATTCACTTCTTTTTGCTCTTCAATTGATAAAGAAGTAGCCAAGTGTTGAATGTCGGAATCAAAATGTTCTAGCTTTTGATTGACATTGATTCCTATCCCAATAATAACAGAGTGAACTTGCTCAACATCAGCTTGCATTTCAGTTAAAATTCCTACTAGCTTTTTATTGTTCACTAAAATATCATTTGGCCATTTGATATCAGGTAGCACATTCGTTACTTCTTGTATCGCTTGTACAATCGCTACAGCGGCTAATAGGGTCAGCTGTGGTGCATGCTGTGGTGGAATGGCAGGTCGTAAAATAATGCTCATCCATACTCCCGTATATTTAGGAGAGTACCATTTGCGAGCAAGGCGACCTCGACCAGCTGTTTGCTCTTCCGCTACAATCACCGTTCCTTCTACAGCTCCTTCTTGAGCAAGACGATGCGCAATTTTTTGTGTTGACTCCACGGTTTCCTCATAGTGAAGGTTTTGACCAATTTTTTTCGTATGCAGGCCAAGAAGCAGCTCGTTTGTACTTACTTTATTAGGCTTAGTGACAATACGATAGCCTTTCTTTCGAACAGCTTCCAGTTCATAACCTTCTTTTCGTAAGTCTTCAATATGTTTCCACACCGCCGTTCTTGAACAGCCTAGCAAGTCGCTAATGCGCTGGCCAGATACATATTCACCCTCTGCGTTTGTAAACATCTCTAATAACGTTCTTCTAATATCTGTTTGCAAGACTGAATCCACTCCTTTATCGACGCTTTGCTATTTTTTATTTCACCATTTAATACTTTCATTTCTATGGTTTGTAACAAGGCTGAAAGCCATGGACCGCCCTTACGATTTAGCCACGTCATAACATCTTGCCCCGTGATGGCAAGCTCTTTCATAGAGTGAATAGGAAGCTCTCGATAACGAGAAACAAGCAAGGTTGTATGCAGATAATTAGTACTTCTCACTAATTGCAAAATTCGATTTACTCTTAAAGAAGACTCTTCTCCAAGTTTATACATCGTTTCTTTTGACCAACCATTTTTTAATACGTCCTCAAGTCCACCAAGCTGAAGCTTCACGGATTTTATTTGTCGATTAGCAAGCTTCCATTTACGTAAAAATGGATCTAAATCAACGCCTAGTAAATAAAGAAGAAGCGTCCAGCATTCCGATATATCTTCAAGCATCATCCAGTCGTATTTACACAAGCGTCGAAAAGCTTCTTCACCAATATCTAATCCCGGCAAATGCTCATATAATTTAGTGTCTGCTATGAGCGCAAGAGCTAAAGAGGGGCGTTTACCCAAAAGAAGCTTCTCAAACTCAATGGTAATTCGTTCAACTGATACGTGCTTCAATAGATTTCCATGCTCTGAAATAGCTCTCTTCGTTTTATCTGAAATAGAAAACGCTAGTTGACTCACAAAACGAACAGCTCTCATCATTCGCAGCGCGTCTTCATGAAAACGTTCTTCTGGATTCCCTACCGTACGAATAAGTTGGTTACGTAGATCCTCTCTGCCATTAAACGGATCAATAATTTCACCTTTTTCATTCATAGCCATAGCGTTGATGGTAAAATCACGACGTTTTAGATCTTCCACCAGTGATGAGATAAACTGAACAGATGTCGGGCGTCTAAAATCTGCATATTCCCCTTCTGAACGAAAGGTAGTCACTTCATATTGCTCTCCTTCATGAAGCACCACAACGGTCCCATGCTCAATCCCCACATGAATTGTTTTTGGAAATAGACTCATAACATCGTCAGGACGAGCAGATGTCGCGATATCTACATCACCTACTTTTCGCTGCAAAATCATATCTCGAACAGCACCACCAACAAAATAAGCTTCGTGTCCGGCTTGTTGTAGTGTGTGAATAATAAATAATGGATGGATGAAAGGCTCTTTCATAATATCCTCCATTCCTTAACGTTGTAAAAGATTGTAATAAAGCTGTTCATATTGGTTTACAATCTCCGTTGAATGAAATTTTTGATTCACTGCCTGTAAAGCTCCTCTGCTTATTTGTTGATGAAGCTGTTGATCACTTAACAATTGCACTGCTTTACTCGCAGCTGTTTCAACGTCCCCTAATTCACAAATATAACCTGTTACACCATCTTCAATAACCTCTGGAATACCACCGATTCTTGTGCCAATACAAGGTACACCACAAGCCATGGCTTCTAGTAGTACGAGACCAAAACTTTCTTTTTCAGAAAACAGAAGCTTTAAATCACTAATGGAGTAGAGCTCCGCTACATTATCTTGCTTCCCTAAAAACAGTACAGCATCCTCAAGGTTCAATTCTTTTACAAGCTGACTTACATTTCTCATATCCGGACCGTCCCCAACGAGCAAAAGCTTAGAAGGAATGCGCTCATGGATTCGTTTAAACGTACGCACAACATCTTGTACTCTTTTAACTTGACGGAAATTTGAAACGTGAATAATGACCTTTTCATCGTCTGAAATACCGTAGTCCTGCTTTAAATTACCAACATCTTTACGATGGTACTCTCGCTCATCGATAAAATTATAAACTGTACAAATATCTTTATCTGGATTAATGAGCTGATTCGTTTGCTCAATTAACGCATCAGATACCGCAGTTACACAATCCGATTTTTCAATTGCAAATTTGATTAGTTCTGTTAAAGACGAGTCTTCTCCAAGAACCGTAATATCCGTCCCGTGAAGCGTCGTTACTATTTTTAGATTTGGTGACACCATTTGCTTAGCTAGAAACGCACACACCGCATGCGGAATGGCATAATGAGCATGAATTAAATCTAATTTCTCACGCTGTGCAACTTCTGCCATCTTACTTGCTAGTGCCAAATCGTAAGGTGGATACTTAAATACAGAATACTGGTTCACTTCTACTTCATGAAAATAAATATTTGGATATACCTTATTTAAACGAAAAGGCATACTTGAGGAAATGAAGTGAATTTCGTGTCCCTTTTCTGCAAGGAGCTTTCCTAATTCAGTTGCGATGACACCAGAACCACCAACTGAAGGATAACACGTGATACCAATTTTTAATTTCATCTACCGCCACCTACTAAATCATCATAAATAAGCAGCGGCTTCTTAGAAAGAAAGCCTTCTGCATACTGAACGCCTACTTCTTTTCCAAACATGCGCTCTCGGCTTTCAACTGTTTCTATATACCCGTTGACCAACGGCGTCTCCACGCTTCCTGCTTGTTTGATGAACTGACTTTCATAAGCTTGTAAGCTTTGCTTTTTCTTTTCAAATGTATTCGTTACATCAACAGCAAAATCGGGTTTATGAAAACCATTAATCATATAAAAATACAGTCCATCCGGTCGATGAGACCCCACGTTTTGCTCTGCCGTATAGTTGCGAATTCCAGCTGAAAATACGGCTTCTTCCACTAGGCGCGCGCAGTTTCCATGATCCGGATGACGATCATCAAAATAAGGAGCAAACACAAGTTTTGGCTGATATTTGCGTATTACCGATACAATTTCTCTAATGTAGGATCGCTGTAACAAAAGTCCTCTATCCGGCATCTGTAATTGAACTCGCTTGTATATACCAAGAAGTTGTCCCGCCTTTTCAGCCTCTTGTTTGCGTAGCTCTACCGTTCCGTTTGACGATAGTTCTGCTTCTGTCAAATCACAGATAACAACTTTTAAACCTTGCTCAGTCATCTTGGCGATAGTGCCGCCCATGCCGATTTCAACATCATCAGCATGAGCTCCAAAAGCAAGAACATCTATTTTTTCAATCATTTTATTTCACCCTATTGTTTTAAAATTGAACGCCACTGTAAATCTCCTCGCTCTAAACCATGGATTAGAACCTCAGCTGTTCCCATATTGGTTGCGAGTGGAATAGCATACACATCACATAGGCGCATAAGTGCTGATACGTCTGGCTCATGAGGTTGAGCTGTAAGCGGATCACGAAAGAAGATAATCATATCCATTTTATTCTGTGCAACAAGAGCACCAATTTCTTGGTCTCCACCTAATGGACCCGATTGAAAACGATGAATCGATAATCCTGTCGCTTCAGAGATTCGCATTCCCGTTGTACCCGTTGCAAAAAGCTCATGGTTCTTTAGAATATGTTGGTAAGCAGTTGTAAATTGAACCATGTCATTTTTCTTTTTATCATGTGCAATTAATGCTATTTTCATATATGACTCTCCTTACTCAATAATATTTTCCAAACCATATACAAGCGTATCAATATTTATTACCGCTTCAACCGCGAGCTTCACGCCAGACATGAAGGACGCACGATTATACGAATCATGACGAATCTTTAATCCTTGTCCAAAGCCACCAAATAATACTTCCTGGTGAGCAATTAATCCTGGCAAGCGTACGCTATGAAGATGAATGCCGTCATATGTAGCTCCTCTTGCACCTGCTAAAATTTCTTTTTCTTCTGAGTGACCTTGCTTTTTCGTTTCACGAACTTCACTAATGAGCTCTGCTGTTTTTAACCCTGTTCCAGAAGGTGCGTCTAATTTTTGATCATGGTGAAGCTCAATAATTTCAACATCGTCAAAATATTTAGCTGCCATTTGAGAGAACTTCATCATTAAAATAGCACCAATCGCAAAGTTTGGAGCAATGATACAGCCAATTCCTTTTTCTTCTGCTAATTCTTTTAATTCCGCTAAATCTGCTTCGGAAAAACCTGTCGTTCCGACTACTGGACGGATGCCGTATTCTAACGCTTTTTTCGTATGTACTCTTCCAATTTCAGGCGTTGTTAAATCAACTAATACATCAGCTTCAACAGTTTGGAAGCATTTTTCAATATCTGTAAAGATAGGAGCTTGAACATTTGGCATTCCTTCTAAGTCGCTAATTAACTTCCCTTCATGAATACGATCAACAGCAGCTACTAATTCAAACGCTTCTGTTTCTTGAATTAGGGTCACAGCTTCTTTTCCCATTCTCCCACGAGGGCCTGCAAGTATAATTCGAGTTTTTTTCATGTTAATTCTCTCCTTGTTCATCAATTTTTGTCCAACGATCTTTATCCCGCGTATTAAATTTCTGCATAACGCGATTATGTGCTTCTTCTAAATCAATATTTAACGAATTGGCAAAGCAAATTAATACAAATAAAATATCGCCCATTTCTTCTTCAACTGTCCGCTCTGCTTCTGTTGTCTTTTTAGGCTTTTCTCCGTAATAATGATTAATTTCACGGGATAACTCTCCAACTTCTTCAGTCATACGAGCCAACATCGCCAAGGGGCTAAAGTAGCCTTCTTTAAACTGTCCAATATATTGATCAACTTCAGCCTGCATAACCTTCATTGATTTATCTGCCATATGTATTCACCTCTTTACCTTCTATGCCTCTCTCATTGCATAATAAGTATTTACCTTTTATTTTTTTGTACATTCAACTTCATATTATAACATTTCTTCCCTAAATTTCTTAATAGAAAAGTTTGATTAACAAACATTATAAATGAATAAAGCTATTCTCTTTAGCCGTGCATGATTCAATATTTAAACGTGTATGATACAAACAAAGCGCTTTGGACGGTTCATTTGGACGATGACATTTCTCTTATCCATTTAGTATGATAGGAAAGAATGTATTCATGTTTATAGAAGGAGGTTTTCTATTGTGAAAGGACTAAAGTTCAAGAATATCTTTTTTATTTTGTTAGGTTCGGCTATTTTTGGATTTGGACTTGTGAATTTTAACATGCAAAACAACTTAGCAGAAGGCGGTTTTACTGGTATTACACTGCTTTTATACTTTTTATTTAACATCGACCCTTCCTATTCAAACTTAGTGCTTAATATTCCACTATTCTTTGTCGGATGGAAGCTGTTAGGACGAACCTCATTTTACTACACCATACTAGGCGTTATCAGCCTTTCTGTTTTCTTATGGATTTTTCAGCGCTTTCCAGTCGATATGCCTTTAAAAGATGATATGACGCTCGCAGCTCTATTTGCAGGTGTATTTATTGGAGTGGGGCTTGGAATTATTTTTAGATACGGAGGGACAACGGGTGGAGTTGATATTATCGCTCGTCTCGTTCAGAAATATATTGGGTGGAACATGGGAAAAACAATGTTTTTATTCGATTTTCTTGTTATTATTACCTCTCTTATCTATTACCTAACCTATACAGAGGCAATGTATACGCTCGTAGCCGTATTTGTCGCTGCTAGAGTCATTGATTTTATTCAAGACGGAGCTTACGCCGCAAAAGGAGCAACCATTATCTCTGCTCGTAACGAAGAGATCTCAGCAAAAATCATGCAGGAAATGGATCGTGGAGTGACTATTTTAAAAGGCCAAGGATCCTATTCTAAACAAGAAACTAACGTATTGTACTGTGTTGTAAGTAAAAATGAAGTCTTTCGATTAAAACAGGTCATCACTTCTGTTGACCCATACGCGTTTGTAGCGGTGAGTGACGTTCACGATGTACTAGGTGAGGGTTTTACATTGGATGAAAATAAAAAGCCGTTAGAACGTTAAATCGTACATACAAAATGAGGGTGGGACATAACAAAACAAATTTCCAAAAAGACGAACACTCGCTTTTCTCACCTCTTTACGTTGTCAGAACAAGTTTATTCCATTGCGCTACGGCCACTCGCTTTCCGCGGGG
>NZ_BCVD01000046.1 GCF_001591565.1 Priestia flexa NBRC 15715
TGTCTCAGTCTCCTAAATTTTAAAGTTAATTTGGATGACGCCAACTTTTCGAAGCGCATCATATAAGATGACAAGAGCTGGACCTAAAAACAGCCCCACAAACCCTAGCAATTTAAATCCAATATACAGGCTAATTAACGCAGCTAAAGGAGAAATCCCCATGTTTGTTGAAAAAACTTTTGGTTCTACAACTCTTCGAACGACGGTAATCACCCCAAATAAAATAAATAGACCAATTGCCAACGAGTCTTGACCTTGAGTTAAAGCAAATATTCCCCATGGAACTAGAACGGAACCTGTTCCTAGAATTGGTAGAATATCAACGATAACGATTAAAAGACTCAATAAAGCCGTGTACGGAACATTTAATAGCCATAGCCCAACATAAGCCATCACAAATGTTAAAAGACTCAATACAATCTGAGCTTTAATGAAGCCAACACCTGCTTGCATTAATTGCGTAATAACAATCTTTGTTTTATATTTCGTTTCATCTGTTAAAAACGATTTTACTTTTTCTTTTATGTTCGGTAGCTCTAAGCTAATGAATACTAAAGCAACTAAATAAATCAGAAATTCTAGCAGGAAGCCTGGAACGGTTGCAGCAAAGCTAATAATTAACTCAACGGTTCCTTTTAATAGTGTATCCAATGAATTAATGGTGCTTTCGATTGCGTTTTCAATGGATGAAATGACTTCTGTAGGAAGAGCGTTTGAATAATACTTCCACTTAATAATGTTAGGATAAATTGTTGTTTCATAAAGCTCTTTTACAAAAGAAGGCGTAACTTTTGAGAGAGCCACTACTTGCGTTACAATTGTACGAATAATAAAGAAACCAATTAATGTTATGGATACAACATATAATAAAAACGCTACTAATACAGCATAGATTCGACTAAACTTCAAAGAATGCTGCAACTTTTGAATAAGACCTTCTAGAACAATTGCTGTTAATAATGCAAAGACAATTGGTAAGCTATAAGGAATTAAAAAACAAGCTGCAATAATCGATACAATAATTGCTATGCGCTTCTTCCACATATGTAAATGCCTCCCACGCTTTCTTCCTAAATTCACTCACATGCCACATACTAGAGCACGCTCAGCTTGTTTATTTAAAAACATATCTGTTGTTACCTACTATAATTATAGGTTTAATTTCTTTATTAATAAAGAACTAATCAAAAAATTATCAAAAAAGCTACTTACCTGTTCATAAAAATAGAACCGGTAAGTAGCCTTATGCATTAAGCATTGTTACGAGATTAGAAGATACATTAGCTAGCTGCTTTTGCCTCTCTCGACTGTTTCATCACTTCATTAGCTTTTATAGGATTGTACTTGCCTTCAGACTTAGACATAACAATTCCTGCAATTGTGTTACCCATTAAGTTTACAACTGTACGAGCCATATCCATAATTCGGTCCACACCGGCAATGAATGCAAGACCTTCGGCTGGAATTCCAATCGTACCCAACGTTGCTAATAATACAACAAATGATGTTCCTGGAACGGCTGCCATCCCTTTTGAAGTAATCATAAGCACTAGGATTAGCGTTAGCTGTTCGACAATGGTTAAGTCAATTCCATAAACCTGTGCCAAGAAAATAGCGGCAATTGCTTGATACAGCACAGATCCATCTAAGTTAAACGTATAACCAATTGGGATAACAAACGATACAATAGCTTTTGGACATCCCATTTTTTCTAATTTGCCCATAATACGCGGTAATACCGTTTCTGAACTTGATGTGCTATATGCTAACAGCAATTCATCTTTTAAATAACGCATTAATGTAAAGATATTTACACCAGCCCATTTCGCAACCGCTCCTAAAACCACAATTAAGAAGAACAGTAAACCAGCGTGAACTAGAATAACAAGTTTCGCTAGAGACATTAATGATTCTAAACCAAACTTAGAAACAGTTACACCAATGAGAGCAAAGACCCCGATAGGAGCAACTTTCATCACCATGTTAACAACATGGAACATCGCATGAGAAACGCCGTCAAAAAATTGTAAAACAGGCTTTCCACGATCCCCAATAGCTGCTACACCTAATCCAAATAACACGGAGAAAAAGATGATGGCTAACATGTCACCTTCCACTAATGATTGGAAGAAGTTCGTTGGAACAATATGAAGGAACGTTTCTGCAACGGATTTCTCACTTTGTTCTTCACTTGTCTCTACGTACTGGTTAATATCAGTCTTTTGTGCAGATTCAATGTCCACTCCTACACCTGGTTGGAAAGCATTAGCCAATAAAACACCTATAATGATTGCAAACGTTGTGATGACTTCAAAGTAAATGATAGTCTTAGCACCTAATCGGCCTACTTGCTTGCCGTTACCAGCGCCCGCAATACCAACAATTAAGCTTGAGATAACAATTGGAATAACAATCATTTTAATCAGGCGTAAGAATAAGTCGCCCAGCGGCTGTAAATACGTTGCTACTCTTGGATCATTAAACCAAATAACACCAACTAGAATACCTAAAATTAAACCAACAAAAATTTGTGTTGCCATGCCAAACCGCAATTTTTTCATATGTGCTCTCCTCTCTGTTGTAAAGCGATTTTATTTTTTCTGAAAATTTAAAAAAGACCATTCTAAAAGAAAGAATGGTCGACAAAAAGACAATGTTCTTTCTCTCAATAAGCAGACGAGGTTAACTGTCGGATTCGGGTTTGAGAGTACCCTACTTTCACTCAGGAAAGATTCACCCCAAGGCATATGATATACCAAATTTGTGGTTCCCCCGCTCTAATGTAGACTAAGCTTCTTATTAAATTATTTTTCTGAAATATTATACAGAATTAATATTTTATTCAATAAGAATAATTTATCTGTTTTTCGAAAGCTTGTCAATTTATTTTTATGACTCAAAACTTTTTAACTATATAAATGCCAAAATATAAAACAGCCTTGGCTCTAAATGTAACCAAGGCTGTTTTAGCATTCTTAAAAGAATACAAGATAAATAGCAACTGCTAATACAATACGATAAATAGCAAAAGGTACCAATTTTATTCGATTAATTAATTTTAAGAAAAAGCGAATGGAAACAAGCGCTACAATGAAAGCACTAATAAAACCAGCAATGAAAAAAGGTAATGCATCAATTGTGAAATACTGCCAATTTTTGATTAATGATAACCCACTAGCTCCTGCCATAATAGGAACAGCCATAATAAAAGTAAAGTCAGAAGCTGCTCGGTGGCTCATACCCAAAAGTACCCCACCTGAAATCGTAGCACCAGAACGCGAAAATCCTGGCCATAGAGCGATACATTGAAACAATCCAACACCAATGGCTTGACGATAGGTCATTTGATCTACCGTTTCTGTTTTTGGAATTCTTGAAGCAAAGCGGTCTGCAATAATCATTAAAATTGCTCCTGCAATTAAGCTGACTAACACCGTGTTCAACGAGAACAAATGCTTGTCAATAAAATCTTCAAATAAGAATCCTAATACAGCTGCCGGAAGCAAACCAACGATAACTTGAGAAAGTTTTAATCGATTTGTTACCTGTTCATATTTCTCATTTTTACGATTTAACCCTAATAGATTAATAAAACGATTTCTAAACAAAACAACAACGGCTAGGATCGAGCCTAATTGAATGACAATCTTAAATGTATTAGCAACCTCTGGTGAAAATAGTTCTTTTGAATTCAGCCATAAATCATCTACAATAATCATGTGTCCGGTCGATGATACAGGCGCAAATTCAGTTAGACCTTCTACAATTCCTAAAATAATCGCAACAATAATTTCCCACATTTTTACTCTACCTTTCAAGATTACATAATTTTTTCATCTTC
Source organism: Priestia flexa NBRC 15715 (assembly GCF_001591565.1). Taxonomy (GTDB): domain Bacteria; phylum Bacillota; class Bacilli; order Bacillales; family Bacillaceae_H; genus Priestia; species Priestia flexa. Next base: position 3,842 of record NZ_BCVD01000046.1, read on the forward strand.
ATAGCAAACGTGAATATTCGCTTTTTATCATAATTGTTTGCTGATAAAAACACAATCTTTATTTGAAGAACAAAAAAAGCCCAAACTGGGCTTTTTTTATGGACAATCTTATTTACTATATGATTTAACTTGTTTTGAGTGAACTACTTTACCTTTTAGATTATATAAGCTAAGAAGATAACCGCCCATAGCCCCAGCGATTGCTGGTACTAACCAACCAAATCCTGTGTTATACAATGGCAAAGTCTTTACAAGTTCCCCCCAAGCACCTAAGTTTAACCCTGACTGAAGACAAGCGTCCGTTACGCTTACAATTCCAACGAATAAAATAGATAAAGCATATACACCTTGCTTTCCTTTGATTAAAGAATTCGTTAATGATAGAACAATTAGCATAATAGCAACAGGGTAAATAGCTGTTAAAACTGGAACTGAAATTTTTAGAATCATGGTTAATCCTAAGTTTGCAACAAGTAAACTAAATACGGCAATTGTACTAACCCAAACCTTATATGATACTTTCGGTACTAATTGCTCAAAATACTGACTGCATGAGGTTAATAATCCAACAGAAGTTGTTAAACACGCTAGCGTAAATACAACTCCTAATAGAACAGCTCCGAACGGTCCAAAAAGCGTAAATACAATGTTCGTTAACGTTATTGCTCCATTTGCTGCATTGGCATGACTAACAGATCCTAAATATGCCAGCATAAGATAAATAATAGCTAGCAACGTTCCTGCAATTACTCCTGCACGAATGGATGATGACATAATACTTTTCGCACTAGTCATTCCTTTTTGCTTCAAAGCCATTGCAATGACAATTCCAAAGTTTAGCGCAGCGATTGTATCCATGGTCGCATAACCATCGGTAAATCCAGTAGCGAATGCTTTTGTGACATAATTACCTGCAGGTTGACCAGCCGGCTCAAAAGGATAAGAAAGGGCACGAATAAAAATAAGTGAAATAAGAACTAATAAAACTGGCGTTAATACTTTTCCAAAGCGGTCAACAAGCTTTGAAGGCTTTAAAGCTAACCAGTAAGCAAGTGCAAAATAACAAAACGTATATCCAAACAGCGCGGCTTTTACATTTACTCCTTCAGGTAAAAAAGGCTGTACGCCCATTTCAAATGCTAAGCTTCCTGCTCGTGGGATTCCTAAAAAAGGTCCAATTGCTAAGTAAATCATGACCGTAAATACAACGGCGAAAACTGGGTGGACTCGGTTTGCTAATGAATGAAGACCATTTGATTTTGCTACAGCAATGACACCCAGGATTGGTAGCCCCACAGCCGATAAAATGAAGCCTGTAACAGCTGGCCACAATTCACTTCCAGCAGACTGTCCTAAAAATGGAGGGAAAATTAAGTTTCCTGCTCCAAAAAATAATGAGAATAGCATTAAACTAATAAACAGTGTATCTTTTCTTGATAAAGCATTCATGTGAGTTCCTCCTAGATTGTTTGTATTTCTGATTTTTCTGTCTAATGTCAATATCACTTTCCACTCGAATCACTCCTTTTTATACACAAAAAAATCCCGTCCCTAAAAAGGGACGAGATATAATTCTCGCGTTACCACCCTCGTTCTGCTAAAAACAGCAGCACTCGCCAACGTACGTGTTCATACGTGTTCCTTCTAACGGTGGACGTCCGAATATACTTACTATAAGGCTTCAGCATATTTTCTCAGAGATGATTTTCAGCTAGGAACTGTACGCTAACTTTCAGCAAACGTTAGCTCTCTGGGGAACAGTTTTCATAACCTACTCGTTCTCTTCAACGAATTTATAAGGTGTTTTAATTGAATAAAAATATTCTAACAAAACTTTTAAGATTTGTATACAAAAATTAAAATATTTTATCAATTATATTTTTTCCCATTAATAGTCAGTCTATAAAATGAAACTTCTAGCTAATTCGTTCGTATATACTACTATATTACTTAATAGGAGGCTCTTATACATGAGCGGAAATGTACGTGTTATGAAATGGCTAACGGCTGGGTATGAAGCATTTTTAGGTATTCCTCTAATTGGTGGTGCATTCATCATAAGCTTTTCATGGGGACCTTTAGTATTTGCTTTTTTCCTGCATGCAATTGCTCTATTTTTATCTCATAAAGAAGGTCGTTCAGCTTACGGAAATATTTTGGGGATGGTGACATCATTTGTCGGCGTAATCCCAGTTGTGGGAATGGTTATGCATATTATTACCGCTATTGTTATTGCATTTGAAGCAGCAAAAAGATAAATAACCGCTTGCATTTTTCCCTAATGATGGTAGAATGAAGTCGTCAATTAAATGATTTTCTACTAGGGGTGTCTGATTACACAGACTGAGAGAAGAGTTATTGTGCTCTTTAACCCTCTGAACCTGATTTGGGTTATACCAACGTAGGGAAGTAGTCTTGAAAGAACGGTGTTTTATGCTGTTTTCTTTTTTGTCTATTCCATCGGGCTCTTACATAGAGCCCGATTTTTTTGTTCGGTATAGCTTATTTTCTCAAAATCTACTAGCATAATGGAGGAATAAGTATGTCTAAAGAACAAGTAATCATTTCAATGCAACAGCCGTTTCCAAACAGTAAAAAAGTATACGTGCAAGGGACTCGAAGTGATATTCAAGTACCGATGCGCGAAATCCACCTTTCCCCCACTGTAAACGACCGCGGTGAAGAGCAAAACACCCCCGTTCGCGTTTACGATACAAGCGGCGTATACACCGATCCAGCCTATAGTGTAGATTTAGAAAAAGGACTGCCACCTTTACGCAAACCATGGATTGCAGAACGAAACGATACTTTTTCCTATGCTGGCCGTACCGTTCAAGCAAGAGATAACGGCTATAAAGAAGGCGATCAACGGAACGAAACGAAAAGCTTTCCCCTTATTAATTATTCACCACAAAAAGCAAAGGATGACAGAAACGTCACCCAAATGCATTATGCAAAAAAAGGAATTATCACGCCTGAAATGGAATTTATCGCAATTCGTGAGCAAATGAGTGCAGAAACGATTCGTGAAGAAGTTGCAGCAGGGCGTGCAATCATTCCCTGCAATATTAACCACCCAGAAGTTGAACCAATGATTATTGGAACAAAGTTTCACGTGAAAATTAATGCAAATATCGGAAACTCTGCTGTTCATTCATCAATTGAAGATGAAGTTGAAAAGATGACGTGGGCTACAAGGTGGGGAGCAGATACAATTATGGATCTTTCAACTGGTAAAGACATTCATAAGACGCGCGAATGGATTATTCGAAATTCACCCGTTCCTGTTGGCACTGTCCCAATCTATCAAGCTTTAGAGAAAGTTAATGGTATAGCAGAAGACCTATCTTGGGAGGTTTATCGTGATACACTCATTGAACAAGCAGAACAAGGGGTTGATTACTTTACAATTCATGCAGGCGTACTGTTGCGCTATATTCCACTAACTGCTACGCGAACAACCGGTATTGTCTCACGGGGTGGTTCCATTTTGGCTCAATGGTGCTTAGCACATCACCAAGAAAACTTTTTGTATACACACTTTGAAGAGATTTGCGAAATTTGTAAGCAATATGATATCTCAATCTCACTGGGAGATGGCCTGCGCCCTGGTTCAATTGCTGATGCGAACGACGAAGCTCAATTTGCAGAGCTTGATACGCTTGGCGAATTAACAACAATTGCATGGAAGCATGATGTTCAAGTAATGATTGAGGGTCCTGGACATGTGCCAATGCATCTGATTAAAGAGAACGTTGACCGACAAATGGAAGTTTGCCACGAAGCACCATTCTATACCCTGGGACCACTAACAACTGATATAGCACCGGGCTATGACCACATTACGTCTGGTATTGGAGCTGCAATGATTGGGTGGTTTGGTACAGCAATGCTTTGTTATGTAACCCCAAAAGAACATTTAGGCCTCCCGAATAAAGAAGATGTTCGCGAAGGTGTAATTACCTATAAAATTGCTGCTCATGCTGCTGATCTTGCAAAAGGTCACCCAGGTGCCCAAATTCGTGATAACGCACTTTCAAAAGCTCGATTTGAGTTTAGATGGCATGACCAATTTAATTTATCGTTAGATCCTGACCGAGCTCGAGAATACCATGATGAAACACTACCAGCAGAAGGTGCTAAAACCGCTCACTTCTGTTCCATGTGTGGACCTAAGTTCTGTTCAATGAGAATTTCTCATGATATTAGACAACTAGCGGATGAAAAACAGCTCGTTGATTTCGCTAAACAAGGCATGAAAGAAAAATCACAGGAATTTATTGAAAAAGGATCTAAACTTTATTCTTAATAAAAAGCACCGAGGTAAGCAACTACTTATCTCGGTGTCTATCGTTTTAAAATAAGTCTTTTAAAGAAAAAGAGCAGCTTAACTAAAATCCATCCGACCAGTGTTCCAATTGAATTTAGCAGAATATCATCAATATCAAAAACTCGCTCTGTTAACTCATATTGTAAAATCTCAACAGTGAAACTGATTAAGAACCCTGTGACAACCACTTGAATAAATCCGTCAAATGATTTCATAAAAAGCGGTATAAACATTCCAATTGGAGCAAACATTACAATATTCCCTATTACGTTCACGAATGCTAGCTCAAGATTTCCACTGGCCCACATGAGCTTAATTGTACTAAATAAGCTTAAGTTCATGGCTTGCCCATATACTTGCTCGTTTTCTTTAATGAGCGTGACGTAAATAAGTGTCACACCATATATAATAAACAAGAAAAGCAATCCTTGTTTTACTTTTTTCTTTGTATTATCCGTCATGTTTTTCCACACCTTCTCTGTCCTTACCGTCTGCTTTTACTTCTATCATATTGTACATGCTATGTATTTATGAAACATTCAGCTTACCTTATCCTATCACGTTACCTCTTTTTCTGGATACCAAACTTTAAAAATAAAAGAGACTGGGACACAATGAAATGATTCCTTCTCAAAGGCGAATCATTACTTTGTTATAATAGCTAGGTTGTAAGCACAAGTTCGTTCCCTTACGCTAGTTTTTTGAATTTGTTTTTGAACCAACAAAAAAATACCCAAGCTATCAAAAGCAGTTAACTTGTGATAGTTGGGGTATATCATTGTTTGAAGCACTTATGTCTCAACCTCTTGTAATTAATTAATGATTCCTCGATGAATCACTTCAACAGTTACATCTGGTTTAATATCGATTTGAGCATAGTCTTTTTTCCATTCATCTTTACCTTATCTGTCATCGTCATATATTTGTTCTTTTTATTTGATAATAATAATGCTTTTGCTTCCTCATCTTTTAACGTTATTCCCGAAAATTCCCCCCATTAAATAACGCAATTCCCTTTATTTCTACAGACATGTTTTCCATATTAAATTTTGCATAAGGTAGAGCTAACCCTTTTCCTTCATCAAATAACAATGTACAAATCGTTTGAAGAGTCTCTACTGGTACGAGTGATTGCTTTTCACCGTTAAAATTAGATCAACAGGGATAAGCTCATAGTGAAATGAAATCGTAGCAATATATAATGCTGGTAGACTGATTGCCACAAAAAAAACTAAAGATCCTCAACAATCGAAAGAAAGAGCCGTACAAAGAGCGCGTATTATAATCTTCTGGTGATTGATAGAATGTAAAAAAGCAAGAAGGCGCAACAATTGTGGATGAGTTTCCAGCTGTCATAATCACAATTCTTCCTTCTAATAAATTCCCCATCACGCGGTCCGGTCTTTCTGTATTAAGCGGCTGTGGAAAAGGTGAAAACGGTGAATTTTCAAGAGCTTCTTCAATAATACTCCCGCTTTCCACCGCGTCCACGTCAATTGATTCTAATCGTCGAAATACTTCTTCATAGTATTCTGGATTTGAAATTCCTTTAAGGTATAAAACAGCTACTCTCGTGCGCGAAATTGTACCGACTTCAAGGTATTTAACGATTAAGCTTCCATCTAAAAAACGCTGACGCATTAAGTTTATGTTTTTATCTAGATTTTCAACAAACCCTTCATGAGAACCGCGCACAACTTTTTCATCGATTGCTTGGCTAACTTCCCTAGATGCAGGAAGCGTAGCATCAATTACATATAAAATGGGTGTATCTTCAAGAAATAAAATAGCTCCTCCGCGACAGAGCAACGTAATGATTTCATGCAAATCTTGAGATTCGTTAACGGAACCGATTTGAATAACCTCTTTTGGGTCTCCTTCCTTTTCAAGAAGCATTAGTTTAATTACATGTTCGTTTAATTTCACCGAATCCATGAATGGTACAAAATACATTAAAAGCGCTTTTTTACCATTAAAAGTTAACCAGCGCTCACCTAAATCACTTGTATAGTCTAAGTACTCTTGAATATACTTTTTATTTTCTTCAATTGTTAGTTTGAGCGGAATGTTGATAGATGCTGGATCTTGCTTTGGTACGCTTGCTTGCTTTTGTTTTTTCTTTTTGGGATAACGTTTAATCAGCATCAAATCCACCTCAATTCTAAATAGTTAGACTTTCAGTGTTTCTAAATTTGGAAATATTATGTAATTTAAACATAAAAAGAAGATTTGGTGTTTATCCCAAATCTCCTGACTTATACGTTCCAATCGGTTCCCCATATTTTAATTTTGTTCCACGTTCCAATGTATTCGTTAGCTTTACCTTATCTCTTTCGAACAAAAGGACTACCGTTGAGCCAAACTCAAATAACCCCACTTCTTCTCCTTTTTCATAAAAGGTATCGTTAACAGATGTCGTATAATATTTTCCATTCTTTACATTAGTCGTATGATTTCCGTATGGTACCTGGACACTTCCAACAATAAATGCGCCTACTTTAACAAGCGCTATTGTTCCAGCTTGCGTATCCACATATGTGATCAATCGCTCGTTTTTTGTGAATAGCCCAGGAACATGCTCGACTCCGATACGATTAACCGGGAACAAACGTCCTGGTAAATATGTTGCTTTTTTGACCGCTCCTGAAAGCGGCATATGAATGCGGTGATAATCGCTAGGGCTTAAATAAATGGTTAAAAAAGTTCCACCGTCAAACCTTTCAGCTTCTTCTTTCGTACACCCAATCAGCTGCTCTACTCGATAATCAATCCCTTTTGCTTGAATAAGAGTTCCTTCCTTAATATCGCCATATTCTGCTACTTTTCCATCTACTGGACTGGAAAGAGTATATGGATCGGCTACGACTTCTCGGGCTTCTGCTTTTAGCTTTCTCGTGAAAAATGCAGTGAAATTAGGATAAGAGTCTAAAGATTGTTCCATTTCATCTAGATTAATTTTATAAATTTTGCTATATGGCTTGATGATATATCTGCTAATGCTTGAGCGTCCTAACACCCCTACTCCACGTGAAATCGCATTTTGTGGTAATATTTCAATGATTTGCTTTGCTATTTGATTAATCATTTCCTATAACATTCCTTTCATATGGCAGACCGTGTATAAAGTTTTCGAACTACAAGTATGATAAGTACGCAGCCTATGAAAGAAACCAATACCTTCCCAGTGCTTGTCCAATTCATGACTTGGTAAACAGAATAGCCTTCAATAAGAATTGAAGGAAGCTTTCCAATTGAGCTTGCTAAAATAAAAATCCCTAAAGAAGTCTTTCCAATAGCCGCAATAAATGTAACAAGTCCTGAAGGGACAAAAGGTAATAGTCTCAAAGAAAGAATAAGTAGAAATGCTTCTTTTCCCCGTGCATGTAAAAGCTGTTGAATTTTAGGAGAAGACAACCGCTTATGAGCAGTTAGCTTTCGAAAACCTTTTCGGTAGAGCCAAAACGAAACAACTGCTCCAACTGATTCTCCAATAAACGAAATAACCATTCCTTCCCAAAAACCAAAAACAACCAAATTAGCTGCTGTTAAAAATACGCTTGGTAAAACACCAGCAATGCTAATGAGCACATTCAACAAAATACTTAGTATAAATGCAATACTATCATAGCTTTCGAATAGCTGAACCGTAATTTCTTGGATATCCGCATTCATTTGTCGCTGTTCTCTCCTGTTACAACTCGATAAAGCTTGTTAGCAATTTCTTTTAGCTGCTGTGTTTCTTCCATAGATAAATGGGAATAGTAGCGCTCTATAATAAATTGATCAATTCGTTCATATTCATCAAAGTATTCCTGCCCTTTAGGACCAAGCGTTAAAAGGATTTCCCGACGATTTTCAGGATTAAGTTCTCGATGCAAATAACTTTCTTTTTCTAATTTAGTAATAAGCTGACTAACAGAGCTCATTGACAAATTATATTTTTTCGCAATCGTCTGCACGTTTACAGGTTGCATATCATAAACTGACCTCAGCACATTAAATTGCTTTGGCGTAATATCATTAATTAGCGAAGAAAAGTACGTCTTCATTAAATAATCGTTTACTTTATTAAATATAGAAATAGCTTTTTTTATATTATCAGCTTGTTCCATTTAGACACTCCTAGTTTATATACTTAAATAGTTTAACTACATAAACTATATAACGGAGACGAATAGCTGTCAACTACAAGAAGCCCCTTCTTGTATAGAAGTGGCTTCTTAAGTGATACCTTATGCATATTTTGTTCCTTCTGGCTCTTTTCTAAAAAAGCTTTTCATCGCATGAAATACATCTGCTTTTTGCTTAAGAATAAAATGGCGGAACTGTTCATCCTGAATATTCTTATATGCAGACATTAAAGTCGAATGACGATTGTATTGATTTACTTCTCCATATCCAAACATATTAGAAACCTTCATTAGTTCGTTTACAAGCTTAACACACCTTGCGTTGTCGGATGTCAAATTGTCGCCATCTGAAAAGTGAAATGGATAAATATTATAACGGCTAGGATCGTACTTTTTATTAATCAATTCAAGTGCTTTACGGTAAGCTGATGAACAAATAGTTCCACCGCTTTCTCCCTTAGAGAAAAAGTCTTCTTCTGAAACAACTTTGGCTTCTGTATGATGGGCAATAAATTCAATTTCGACAGTTTCATACTTTGTTCGTAAAAAGCGAGTCATCCAAAAGAAAAAACTTCTCGCCATATACTTTTCCCAAATCCCCATAGACCCACTTGTATCCATCATCGCAAGCACAACTGCTTTTGATTCAGGTTTTGTTACTTCATTCCACGTCTTAAACTTTAAATCTTCAGGGAAAATTGGGTGAAATGCAGGCTTACCAGTCATTGCATTTCTCTTGTACGCAGACATCATCGTGCGCTTTTTATCAATGTTCCCCATCAAGCCAGTACGTCGAATATCATTAAATTCAATGTGTTCAACAACAATGTTATCAGATTCTTTTCGCTGTAAATTCGGAAGTTCAAGCTGTGCAAACAGTGCTTCTTGTAGCTCCATGAGCGATACTTCTGCTTCAAAGTAATCTTCTCCAGCTTGATCACCTGCACCTTGACCTTTGCCAGCACCTTTTTTTCCATCACCGCCAGATCCATCTCTGGCTACCACATCTCCTACCTTACTTTCCCCATCACCTTGACCAACATGTTTATTCTTATCATAATTGTAGCGAATTCTGTACTCATCTAATGAACGAATTGGAATCTTAACAACGTCTCTCCCATTTGACATGACAATGTTTTCTTCTGTAATTAAATCCGGTAAGTTATTCTTTATCGCTTCTTGGATTTTTTCTTGGTGTCGCTTCTGATCGTCATGACCCTTACGGTGGAGGGACCAGTCTTCCTTGGAAATCGCAAAACTCTTATCAATCTCTTTACCCACGTATTTCCCCTCCTTGTTCAAGCTGCTTTTGAAAGGTTGGTTATTCTATCCTATGTCTCAAAATGGTATACTTGCTAATTAATTTAGCTTCGACTTTTAAAAAGTCCGGCTGTACACTATCATATGAAAAAGCATCTACTGTGAATGAGATAAATGCCTATTTTGCTAATATAAAAGATAAAGAAAACATGGCACATATCAGCGGTGCCATGTTTTTTATCATTCTTTATCGATTCAATAAGCTTCCTACATAGCGTAAAAGTTCGTTCGCTGAAACGGAATTATAGCCATGCTCATCAATTAAGCGAGCAACTACCTCATTTACTTTTTTCAGCTGCTGTTCGTCTGGTGTCTTCGTTGATGTGGTAATTTTCACTACATCTTTTAAGTCCGCAAATAATTTTTTCTGAATAGCTTCACGTAAACGCTCGTGCGAATTATAGTCAAAGCGTTTCCCTTTACGAGCATACGCAGAAATACGGATTAAGATTTCTTCACGGAACGCTTTCTTCGCATTTTCTGAAATGCCAATTTGCTCTTCAATTGAGCGCATTAGCTTTTCATCTGGATTCATTTCTTCCCCTGTTAACGGATCGCGCAGCTTGTTTTTATTGCAATATGCCTCAACGTTATCGAGGTAGTTCTCCATCAGCGTCTTCGCTGATTCTTCATATGAATATACGAATGCTTTTTGAACTTCTTTTTTCGCGATTTCATCATATTCTTTACGTGCTAATGAAATGTAGTTTAGATAGCGCTCACGGTCTTCTGCTGAAATAGATGCATGCTGATCTAACCCCTCTTTTAGTGAACGCAATACATCTAACGCATTAATTGATTTAATATCTTTTCGAATGATGGTTGATGAAATACGGTTAATTACATAACGTGGATCGATTCCACTCATACCTTCATCCGAATGTTCTTTCTTCAACTCTTCCACATCTGCATCGTTGTAACCTTCAACAGATTGGCCATCATATAGCCTCATTTTCTTTAATAGATCAATATCGCCTTTTTTAGGCTCTTTTAATCTTGTTAGCGTTGTAAAGATGGAAGCAATGCGCAGCGTATGTGGTGCGATATGCACATCCGATACGTCGCTTTCTCGAATCATTTTTTCATAGATTTTCTCTTCTTCACTAACCTTTAAGTTATATGGAACCGGCATGACGATAATACGTGAATGCAAGGCTTCATTTTTCTTATTCGAAATAAAGGAGCGATACTCCGTTTCATTTGTATGTGCGACGATTAATTCATCTGCACTAATTAAAGCAAATCGTCCTGCTTTAAAATTCCCTTCTTGGGTAAGAGATAATAAATGCCATAAGAACTTCTCATCACACTTTAACATCTCCTGGAACTCCATCATTCCTCGGTTCGCTTTATTTAGCTCTCCGTCAAATCGATATGCTCGTGGATCTGATTCTGATCCGTATTCAGCAATGGTTGAAAAGTCAATGCTTCCTGTTAAGTCAGCAATGTCCTGAGATTTTGGATCAGATGGACTGAATGTACCAATCCCCGTACGTTTATCTTCAGAGAAGAAGATTCTTTCGACAATAACGTCTTCAATTCTGCCGCCATACTCTTCCTCTAATCTCATTGTATTTAAAGGCGATAAGTTTCCTTCAACTCGAATGCCATACTCTTCATAGAAGTCTCGACGCAGATGGTGTGGAATTAAATGAAGTGGATCTTCATGCATTGGGCATCCTTTGATTGCATAGACAGCACCACGATCTGTTAAAGAATACGCTTCTAATCCTCTTTTTAGCATGGTAACTAGCGTTGATTTCCCTCCACTAACTGGTCCCATAAGTAATAAAATACGCTTCCGGACATCTAATCGTTTCGCTGCAGGATGGAAGTATTCTTCAACCAGCCTTTCAAGCGATTCTTCTAGACCAAACATTTGTTCACTGAAGAATTTATATTGCTTTTTCCCATTGACATCTTCAATTCCTGCATCTTTAATCATATTGTAGACCCTTGAATGCGCTGGCTGAGCAATTAAAGGCTCATCTTTAATTAGTTTTAAATATTCTTCAAATGTACCTTCCCATTTAAGTCGATTCTCTGCTTCACGGTATTTTTCAATTTTCTTTAATATATCCATTAAAGGACCTCCCCTACTAGTTCTGGTGCTAGTGAACAAGATTAATACAATCTATGCAGTAAAATGTTTGAACATGCTTTTTAAATTAAGAAATTCAGAATTTTGTCTACATTAAAGATTCACAGCGTGCCATGAATTAGCTATAATAATTAGGAGGAGCATGACAGAAAAATAAAGGAGGCTCTATCCATGAGGTTACTATTGGTTTTAGGCGTATCACTTGCTTTTTTATCAGCAATTTTTACGGCTGGGTATAATGACAAGCCTGGGGTAAAGCGCAAATAGAATGAACCTACATAGAACAGTCATCCTTGTAAAAAAAAGAAAATCCCCTTAATCAAGGGGATTTTCTCTTAATAAGTCGCCGTACTCTTGCTGTCGCAGCGCTTCATAAATTAAAATAGCTGCCGTGTTTGATAAGTTTAAAGAACGAACGTTTTTCGTCATTGGTAAACGCAAGCATCTATCCATATTCGCTTCAATGATTTCATCAGGTAAGCCACTTGTTTCGCGACCAAACACAAAGAAGTGATCATCTTCTACATTGCTATAGTCAAAGGATGAATGCGGCTTCTTTCCGAATTTAGTGATGAAGTAAAATGCGGCTTCTGGATACTTTTCAAAAATTTCTTCTAACGAATCATGATAGATAACCTCAACATAATCCCAATAATCTAAGCCGGCGCGCTTTAACATTTTATCATCCGTCGAGAAGCCTAATGGACGAACTAAGTGTAAAGTTGTGTTCGTTGCTGCACAAGTTCTCGCAATATTACCAGTGTTAGCTGGAATTTCTGGTTGATATAAAACAACATGTAGTCCCAAAATAGTCACCTCTAAATACAAATCTATTCATCATTATACCATTAACTTTTCAAAACAAAAGGGATATTTATTGATCGGTAATATGGAAAAACGTATACTTCATATTTGGCGTATAAGCTGTCGAATCTTCATAAGCCCAATAGCGCATGCGGCTATTATACGTATTAGCATTAACTAAAGGCATCCCGTCTGCATCTTTTGCCACAACGATTGTCGTGTGGTTCCATCTGCCGTCTCCTTCAAAATCATAGCAAATAACATCACCCATTGTTAACTCTTTAACTGAGCTTTTTTTAATGGCTCGCAGCCCTTGTTTTGAGTTTTGGAGATAACTGTGCATCGAGTGTGCCACCGCCCAGCTATAGCTCCAATTATCTTTACTTAGCCACCAGCCTTTACTTCGATTAGGTTGACCTCTCATAGGGGCTTTTCCTGCTCGTAAACACTGAGAGATGTAATTCGTACAGTTCACCTCAAAGTATTTATAAGCTGGATTAGGCGTATTCCAATATGTTTCTGCATACTGTACCGCTGCTAGACGGTCATAGTACCCATTTCGATCAGCTACTTCTTCCTTATCATCCATACTAAATTCTAAGTCATCTATTTCATCTATATGAATAGGAAGCAATTTATCATGAATTAGCGTATCTTTATAAAACAATGCGCACCGCTCTTCTACCTCTTCTTCTACGTAAAATAAATCATCTTGTTTACATAAAAATCGTTTGTGTATTTGATAAGTAACCTTTGTCTCTTCATTTTCATTTTGAACGTCATGAATAGCTCCTTTAACCGTACACTTCACAACCTCTACTTTTCTCTTTCTCAGTAAAGACTGCTTAAGCTCGTATTCCTGTTCGATAAACGGCTTAAAGTCCTCGCTGATTACTTGATTCACGTAGCTATTTGCTTTGGCTTTCATCAATGTATATAGGACATTTTTCTTTGCTAGCATCTGTTCACCACATTTCTCTGCTTTTACTATACGCTATGATGAACAGCTTACCTTTTAACACAACAATTTCATCTTCTATGACTTTACTAACAGCGCAATTCCCTTTTCAAACTCTTGCTTGGCTTCCTCATCCTGCTCTTTTTCTTTTAATTGTTCCAGTATAGGTAGCACCTCATCGTTTCCAATTTTCCCTAAGGCCCAAGCTGCTGTTCCTCGTATTACAGGACGTACATCTTCTTTCATTACTTTAATTAAATCAGGTATAGCTGTTTCATCCTTAAAATGAGCAAGTGCAATAATTGCATTACGTTGAATTGGTTTTTTTCCACGCCAAGAACCAGATACATGGCCATATTTTTCTTTAAACTCACGATTGCTCATTGTTAATAACGGCTTTAACTTCGGCTTTGCAATCTCAGGATCTGGTTCCATTTCAGGATGAAAGTGAAAGTCTTTACCTTTATTCTCAGGACATACCGTTTGGCACGTATCGCAGCCGTATAAGCGGTTGCCAATTTTATCTCGAAACTCATCTACCAAAAAACCTTTTGTTTGTGTTAAAAATGCAATACAACGCTGAGAATTAAGCTGTCCGCCTGTAACTAATGCACCTGTTGGGCATACTTCAACACATTTATTACAAGTACCGCACTGGTCTTCAATTGGTTGATCCGGTTCAAATGGAATATTCGTGACGATTTCACCTAAATATACGTATGAACCAAACTCCGGCGTAATAATCGCGCAATTCTTTCCACTCCAGCCAATCCCAGCTCGCTCGGCAACGGCTCGATCAGAGAGCTCGCCCGTGTCTACCATAGATTTCACTTCAACACCTTGAACTTTTTCTTTTAAGAACGATTCAAGTTTTTGGAGCCTATCTCGTAAAATGGTATGATAATCTTGTCCCCAAGAAGCACGACAAAAAATGCCTCTTCGGTCTTCCTTTGTACTTCTTGGTGCATTAGGCATTTTAGAAGGGTATGCAAGAGCAATGGCAATGATTGACTTCGCTTTTGGAACCAAAAGCGTTGGATTCGTACGCTTCTCAATATCTGGTTCTTCAAACCCTGAAGCGTAGCCTAATTCTTGTTGTCTTAATAAACGATCTTTTAACGTCTCAAACGTTGACGCACTAGCAAAACCAATTTTATCAATACCTATTTCTTTACTATAGGCAATCACTTCTTTTTTTAACTGTTGAAAATCCATTTATGCTATTCTCCTTTAAAATTCAATGCGTAGAATTGCTTTTACTATCATTTTCACTGGAACAATTCTACTCTATACATAACTCACTAATGAAAAGGTGGTATTTTATATGAACGTTATCATTTCACCAGAAATTAAAGAAAAAAATAATGATATTAAACTAGGTATTATTCATTATCGAAATATCGAAGTAAGCGAGGCTCCACAAATGTTAAAAGGAAGGTTACGACTCTTTCAAGAATCCATTTATTTTGATTTACAAGATAGAACCATCACTTCTTTTGAAGGAATCAAGGAGTGGAGATGCATATTTAAGGAGTTTGGAACCGATCCAAGCAAATATCGTCCATCCATTGAAGCATTATTTCGTCGAATTCAAAAACAAACGTACTTACCCACAATTAATTCAGCTGTAGACTTAAATAACTTCTTTTCCCTTCAGTACGAAGTTCCTTTAGGCATTTACGATAAAAGCTGTTTAAATGGAGACATTTCGTTACGACTTGGGAATGAAGATGAAAGTTACCTTGCAATTAATGGTCGAGAAGTATCTCTATACAATAAGCTTGTATTAGCAGATGAACAAGGTCCTTTTGGAAGTCCTTATGTTGACTCCAACCGAGCTCCAGTTTCTGAACAGACATCTGAAGCACTTCAGATAATCTTCTTAAAACCTTCTCTATCTACTGAAAGCTCCTTAAAACTAACTGAATCTCTCAGCACCATGTTTACACAAATTCATGGTGGAGAAGCTTTGTATTCGCTTATCAACTAACCACAAAGACGTTTATCTAATTTAGATAAACGTCTTTTTTATTCACTATAACCCTAAAAATATAAAAAACGCAACACCTTGTTTTTGGTAAACAAGATACTGCGTTGTGATCACAATATGTATGGAGCGGGTGATGGGAATCGAACCCACGACATCAGCTTGGAAGGCTGAGGTTTTACCATTAAACTACACCCGCAAATGAAGTTGTGCTATCTCTTAACAACATTCATTATAGTATCTTTCGACATAAATTGCAACCCTTCTGTTAAATTTATGTGAAAATATTAACGAACTATTAAGTTTTCATAAACAAATAGGCTTTACAAGTTACCTTGCAAAGCCTATTTCTTAGCTATATCGATAATCTCTTAAAGCTTTTAAAACTGAAATTTCTTCTAATATCTGTTCACCTACATTTGTTTCTTTTACCATTTTTCGTTCCAATTCTTTATCAACTAGTCGCTTAACGGATAGTACATCAGCTTCGTCCAATAAGATATCTTTTTTGGAGTTAAAGTGCTTATGAGCAACTAACTGCATGCCATAAGAATTAGACAATAACGTATATCCTGCAATTCCGGTTTGTGATTGATATGCTTTTGAAAATCCGCCATCAATGACAATCATTCTACCGTTTGCTTTAACAGGGTTTTCACCTTCTATCTCTTTAACAGGCGTGTGACCATTAATGATATGACCATGATCTGGATTTAATCCAAAATCAGCTAATATTCGACGGCACATATCCTCTTTTTCACGAAGGTAATAATATGGATTTTTCTTTTCTTTATGCGTTGCTTTATCTTTAATGAAATAGCGCTCAAACGTCGTCATCGCTCGTTTTCCAAATAGAGATGAATATTCGCCCGTCCATAAATACCAGACCATGTCAGTTGCTAAATCATCCGTTTTATCCGGGCCTGCAAAAGCCGAACGCAAATACTGCTCAAACACATCTAACAGTTGACGACCTGAATAAAACTTGCCTTCAATCACCATCTTTTCCATATTTCCTTCTTCATCTAAAGGAATGCATCCATGGATGAGTAAGTTCCCATTGTATTTCAAATAGAGATTTCCTTTATTCATAAGAAAGTTCATATGTCTTGCTAGCTTTTCAGAATGTTGAACTGAAAACAATAATTTCTCAATAACCTGCTCCTCTTCTTCTAAGAGCTCTTGTGGATTTTCAGGGTTTACCGTTGCAAAGCATCCATTTTCAATAGGATACGTTTTATCTCCAAGTGTAATTTCATTTGTTTCATAATTAACTTTCTCAAGCAAAAGTCGTTCTGACATATTGAAATACGGACGTCTTTTAATAATTGGCATTTCAAGCTTAAACTGAATCATCGCAATAGCTTGATGAATTTTTGTAATCTGTAAACGTTCATGCTCAGATAGGTGCGAACCTACATTTTCTTTTGGACGGAATGCAGGATTATCATCATAATATTTTTCTGCTAGGTTTAGAAGTGGTCGTAAGTTAATACCATACGCATCTTCAATAATATTTAAGTTATTATAACGTGCACAAATACGAACAATATTAGCTAAGCATACTTTCGAACCTGCAAAAGCTCCAATCCAAAGAACGTCATGGTTTCCCCACTGAATATCGACGGAATGATAGTTAATAAGAGTTTCCATGATCTTATCAGGTTCTGGACCACGATCATAAATATCTCCAACGACATGCAAATGATCGACAACCAACCGCTGAATGGTATAAGCCAGTCCTGATATAAGTTTATCAGCTTGTCCTAATGAAATGATTTGCTGCACAATTTTATGATAGTAATGCTCTTTATTTGTAAATTCATCTGTCTTATATAAAAGCTCTTCAATAATATAAGCAAACTGCTCAGGGAGTGCTTTACGCACCTTTGAACGTGTATACTTCGATGATGCATACAAAACTAAATCAAGCATGCGATTAATCATTGTCGTATACCAATCACGTAGTTCTTGTTTGCGAGTAAAGTTTGCTTTAATAATCTTCAGCTTCTCTTCTGGATAATAAACAAGCGTCGCAAATTCATTAATTTCTTGTTGAGATAATGTATCCTTAAACAGATCTTTAATCTTTTCTTTTACGTTTCCCGACCCATTTCGTAATACGTGTTGAAAGGCCTGATACTCGCCGTGTAAATCACTTACAAAGTGTTCTGTTCCTTTTGGCAAATTTAGAATTGCTTCTAAGTTAATAATTTCCGTTACCACTTTCTCTTCTGTGTCATACTTCTTAGCCAGTAGATCTAAATAATTTACGTTCAAAACTATGTATCCCCTTTCAAACTAACTTATCACCTCAGCAGTGAACTAAGAAGCTTACTGCGTGAGTCTTTCATCTTTAGTACTTATTGTACACCTCTTCACACTCGACTTCTAGAGAGATCAATTACATTTTGTTAACTAATTTACAATTTTTATTTAATTCAAACTTAATCAGTTGCTTTGAAAAGACTAAACACAAAAAAGACCTCAACATCTCTGTTGAAGTCTTAACATTACGCTCTTTTATGTAAAACTAATACCAGTGGTCGGGGTCGAACCGACACTCCCGAAGGAACACGATTTTGAGTCCCCAAAACAACTCGAATCTTATTTAGATCTTTACCTTCAACGTTTGTCGAACTTTGTTGTTTTTTCGGTTAACACGATTATCTTTATTATTATGCCTTGTTCCTTCAGAAAAGTCAACCCTATTTATGATTTATTTTGAGTGCTTTTGATTAAATCTTATTGAATTTGGCTTGCCCCAATTTTTTATACTCTCTTATGAGCTCCTTTTCAAATCTTCTTGCATCTTCTTCTCGATTAAACTCTCCTACAAACTTATATTCAATTTTACCATCCTTCATTAGTTGCTTATGTTCCGTGTTTCTTCTATTAGTATATCTTCTGCACCGATACCAAACTCCACTTCCTATATAAACAACTTCACCATTTAATAAATGAAGATAAACAGTATATTTGTTTACTTTTCTAAGCTCACTTGAATTAAGCTTATATTTTTTAATAAGTTGGATTACTTTTTGAAATGTAATACCATAAATACTTGCAATGTCTTGATTGGTCATCTTATTTGATAAATGTTCAATAATTTCTTCTTTTGTTGGTAACATAAAAAATCAACCTCCTAGAATTGTTATATCTAGAAGATTGACTTTGTAAATCGAATTTTATTATAAAATAACCATTCCACAACAAATTTAAGTTGGAGAATCAGCGGTTTTCTCTTGTTTCTCCTCTTCATCTGTTGGAATCTTTATATACTCTTTCATCTTTTCTAAAGAAAGTAATCCAAACTTATCTTTGGCTTTTGATATTTTCTCTTCAAGGTATTTTAAATATTCTGGTTTGATATATGGAGTTAATACGAATTTTATATCAATATTATCCCCCATCTTCATCCAGCCAGGAAGGGAATTCTCATAAGCAAAGACCCTCTGAGTATAAATGATTAAGGCCATTTTTTGCATACAATATATAATAGTATCTTCATTAAACACAAAATCTACATCCAAATCCGAAAAGCAATACCCCTCTAGCTTTGCCCTTGATAAATAAATATCTTCACCATTATTTTCCTTTAATTCTGCAAAAGTATCCTTTAAGATATTACCATGAGAATGATTAGTTATTAAATATTTAACTAAGAATCCTGTTACAGGATACTTGGATAACTCTATACCTTTTAATATAGACTGCAAAATGAGGTATATGATTGCTTGCTCTATATTAGAGCTTTCACTGCTTTCTATCTTAATATGAACTCCGGTTGTCCATGAAACCTCAACTTCTGTTTTACCTGCTTCAACTTCCGATTTACCCTTTTCTCCTTTGTTCATAAGCCTCTTCATAGAGTATGCAAGATGACTAAGTAAGTTTATATCTCCTTGTTCTACTGCATTTAATAGTAAATGCTTATAAATTCTTAACCCACCAATACTTGAAACATCTTGAGCAATCTCTCGGCTACAGAACTGCTCTAAAAAGTCTAAGACTGTTCGAAATAGTACGGGTTCATCTGAATCCAAGTACATAATTAATTCATGTAAAATAGTATGAAATTCTTTTTTCAGATCTTCAAACTGGTCTGATGGCTCGAAAGTAAAGAGTATTTCTATACATCGTGATATTTCGGAATGACGATTATGATCGTGTAGTGATTTTATTAATGCTACATGCTGAATTAGCAACGATTTATGTAAACTTTTATAAGCTTCTTCAGAGTTTTGTGCCTTAGAAGCTTGATATAGTAACTGAGAAGGTATGGTAATTTGTGAATTCTCCCCAAGATAATCCATCATCTCCTGTGGAATACCTTCAATAAAAAGAGAAGATAACTGCTCCAACGACTTAGAAGACTCATTATAAACTTCCATCATATTTTTCTCCACACAAACAATTAATGTTTGATAATAGGTTTCAATAGAAGCATTTAAATATTCATATAAACCTTTTCTGAATTTAAAATCTTTGTTCAAAATCATTACTTGAATAATAACAGTATTAATACTAGACATTGAGTGTCTAAGTAGTGTCCTAATGTCGATACTGTTAAGCATTTTACGAAGAGTATTAACCCCATAAAATAAACTCATACAAGTAATGATAATCCATATAGGAAGTCTTACTAAGTTTTGAGGATCTTCATAGAAATTTAACATATTGTCTTTATTAAATGGGATAGCGAAAATCTTCCCATAAATTGTATTGAAAAGGATAAGAGCTAAACCTACTATAAATCCCATATTACCAGATGCTAAGTTACTACTAATAGCAACAGATTTTCTCTCTCTATAAGCAAAAAAATAAATAGTAAGAGAAATTGACCAAAAGATTGCTAGAACGTTAGATGCTACATCAATTACTCCAATTGTATATGAAGGATACTTCTTTATTGCTTTTACAACATTTAAATTGATTTGCATAAACCATTCGTTAATATGTTGTAAAACATACACAATAGTTTTTGTATTAGGAATAGTTAAATATAAAAAATAAAATAGCCCTATAAAAATTATAGGACTAATCATTGTAGCGTAAAAATTATATTTACCTGCAACATAGATTAGTTCTTTTCTCCATATTGATATTGTGGATATAAATTTCAAAAGGGAGATGTTAAAATTCTTAAGCTTTTGATTATTTTTTCGAAATACATGCTTGGTGTAAAAAATAAAACTTTGATATGGATATATAAAATTAATTATTTTTTTCGTTAGAGCTATTATTTTCTTTCTTATTAAAAACAAAATAATCAATATAAGTATCTTACTAAAAAATGACAATTAAATTCCCCCAAAAAAATAAGGCGCAATTTAATTAGCGCCTTGCAATAGTCCACCATAATATTCTTGCATATCTTCTATTTGGATAATTTCATTCATTCCTTTACTCCAAGCATTTAACCATGGTGATTCTTTATGTGTAAGTGTTTCTAAATACTTGCCATCATACTCTCCATATAGTTTCCATACACCTTCTAATACTTCTAAATCTTCCGGATTAATTTGAAAATTAATTTTGTCCACGGGAGGAATTTCTCGAGAACCGTAATCACGATATTCACGATACAACTCACGAGACACTGGTCCATGTAACCATGCTTCTAATTCACTATTAAATACCGGACGACCATGTATAGCCATACTCCACGCCTGAGCATAATATACAAGCTTTTGTAATTTCAAATGTGTAATAGAGAAATTCCGACCTGCCAAACTCTTGTTTCTAAAGTATAGAGCCACTTGACGAACATCCATCATACATACATCCCTCCTTTAGTTTTGAAGGAAACAATGTTTTAATATTGTACTTTTTCGACAAAAAACAAGAAAAATCCTGCATAATAATCAAAAATTAAAAAATTAAAACAGTCAACATTTCTTATTATAACTAAGATTAGATAATTTTGTATAATAATTTAAAAGGATTTTCTCCTTATACTTCCTTAATACTATAAAAATAAGGAATTTAGAACAGAAATTATTGATGATTCCTATATTATTGACAGGCTACACAGAAATTATTGAGTTTACAGCTTAAAAATAAATTTTAAGCTTATTTTTATAATATCTTATTCACTATAATTTTGCTTGTGCCTGAATTAGTAATGCTTCCTCAGCAGCTAAAACTAAATTTTTATTTTTAGCTTTAATACCTTTATTTTTCATATAAATAATATAACTTTTGTACGATAATTCTACAATATTATTTTCCAGAGTGAATAATACGAAAAGAACAGGG
>NZ_BCVD01000047.1 GCF_001591565.1 Priestia flexa NBRC 15715
GATCAAAAAATGAGGACCTCTCAATCGTTCAGGTTTATCATTGACTGAATTACTTATGTCCCAGCTTCTTTTTATCGTTTGTTACAAGCTTTAATAATTCATCGGGTAAAGGAAACTTCACGTGATTAATCTCAAATTCATTTGCTTCTTCTTGTTCATCGTCTACAAGCTTTAAGTAATTGATTTCTTCATGAAGCTTTTCCATTTTGCGATCTAATTCGGCTGCTGTAACCGCCGCTTCCTTTAATTCATCTATCAACTGCTTTGGAACCTTTTTATTATATTTATAGTAAATTTTATGTTCAAGGCTGGCCCAGAAGTCCATAGCAATGGATCGGATTTGAAGCTCGATAAACACATTTTCTTGCCTATCAGACATAAAGACCGGGATCTCAATAATAAGATGTAAGCTTTGATATCCATTTAAAGCAAACTTATAAGCCATCATAAATCTTGTTAATGTTTGCTTCATTGCCTTTAATTGTTTTACATCAACGGAATGATTCATCTTCATGCTGCCTCTTTTCTTTTTTTGGCTAATCTACTACGCTTTTATTTTACCAACTAAGAAACGCTCTTCACAAATTTCTGCTCGCCTTTTCCACTTTCTCAATATACATTTTATATTCATTTTAAAACTACAGAAATAAACAGAAAAATTAAACTAATTTAAATTATATTACTTTTTTTAATTGTGTTAGATTCTCTTACAATTATAGATACAAAGAATTTTTTTTGTAGTACAATAGGATTTGTGATATCAGAAAAAGAGAATTTATATACAAAAAAATTAATTCATATACAAAGGGGTATTAAAAATGAACAGGGTGAAACAATGGATATGGATTACAATTGGATGCCTTTTCGTAGCAACTGGCATTCAATTTTTAACTGCTTCAAGCCTGGTTATCGGCGGGACAGCAGGATTAGGGATTGTACTTGAACAATTAAGCAACATTTCATTTGGCATGCTTTTCTTTATTATTAACCTACCGTTTTATTTCATGGCTATTACTCAAATTGGCTTGCAGTTTACAATTCGAAGCTTCATAAGCGTTAGCTTAATGTCTATTATGTCAGATGTTCTTGTAGGAATGCTTACCTTGCAACTGCCTCATCCACTGCTTTCTGCAATTACAGCAGGCATCATCATTGGGATTGGGCTTATTATCTTATTTCGAAACGGCTCTTCACTCGGTGGCATTAATATGCTTTGCGTTTTTTTAGACAAAAGGTTTGGAGTGAATCCTGGAAAAACGATGCTTATTACAGATCTTTTCATTGTTGGGTCAGCAACTGTGGTATTTGGGGTCATTCAAGTGCTTTATTCTCTGTTAGCAATTTTTATTATGACAGGATTACTTGGTCGTTACCATAAACGCTCGGCTATTGAGCGTAACCACAAGCAAGAAAATACAGAGGAACAGCAAACCGCATCTGTCCTTTAAAGAAAACCCAGCTTTTATACAAAGTTGGGTTTTTAATATAAGCTTTTACTCGGCTACTTTTACAAGCTGCTTTCCTAGGTTTGCGCCACTGAATAAGCCTAAAAATACTTCAGGAACATTTTCAAATCCTTGTACAACATTTTCACGGTATTTAATCTTTCCTTGCTGCACCCATTCACCTAATTATTTAATCTCCTCTTGAAAGCGTTCTGCATAATCAGCCACAATGAATCCTTTCATTCGACAAATAAAGGGATTTGAACAACTACCTCTCCTTCTTTTGCTTCTGGCATTGCAATTTTTTCAAATCGAAATGTGTCTGTCTCTGGCATTCCAACTGGTCTTTTAGCAAAGATAATTTGTTCATTCATTTGTCTCGGTCCTTTTCACTCTAATTCTTTTTTAAAATATGCTAAAATAACCTTGCTCCTCTTAATTGTAAAGAGGGTGCAAGCTATACCGCAAAGAATATGCTATACATATGCACAAAGGAGAAACAATTTCATGGAACTTATTCGTTGTAAACAAGACGTGGTTAAAAAACTAAATGATTATGTAGAAGTACACCCTCCGGTTATTTTGTTTAAAGAAGGACATTTTTACTCTATTAAAATGGACATTAACTATAACTGGTTAGCACTAGATGAGGAAGGAAAAGAGCATATCCTTGCTTCTAATACTCGCAACATTCAAGAGGATTATTGGTTTAACTATCACTTCGAACTTTGCTGAGCTAGGAGATAACGTTTAGGCTTCTTGTATTTGTTTGAATGGTCACTCCGCTTGTTGAACGTGTAAAGAATTGAAGCGTCACGGTATACGTATTCGTTCCTTGAACAGCATTTTGATCTACCCATGAAAAAGGGATAGTACTATTTTGAATGAATCCCAGCGTTAATACCGCAGCTGCACCTTGGCGTAGGTTTTGGCTCATTAGCTGTTGACCATTTCGATACAAGCGCATCGTCACACCATACTCATAGCTTGTTAGTCCCAGTGGAATATTCGCTTCTACTCCTACAATTCCATCGATTTTTTTGGGCTGCTGAGGAATGGTTGTAGGCACAGCTAGTGTTAAAACTGTTGTCTCAGTGTTAAACGGAATCGATAAAGAGTTCGTAGTTTGGGTAGCAGACATTTGAATTCGGCTTTTGAATAAACTAATCATAGCGTTCGCTCCTTTATATTCGATTCATCAATGAAGAATAGACATTATTGAATATATACGAGAGCCAATTATGTCCTATACACATTTATTACATTTTATGTAAAGAAGAATTCTTTCACCTTTTTTTATCTGTTTTCCAATGCCTCATTGTATGTTAAAATCACGATAAGCTTCACTTTATCCCATTACATACGAGGTGGATTATGCAAGGTCAAATCGTTTATAAAGAAGGATTTTCAGTAGTTGGTGTTGCTCAAAAAAGGTCTAAGCTCAATAAAAGAGACGAGGACATAGTAAAGGCTCTTTGGGAGCAAATGGAACAGAATTATAGTACCATTCCTCATCGAAAGCATGATCATATCATGACAGGGATTTGTCTCCCTCCATTTGAAAATGACTACTTTTATATCACTGGTGTAGAAGTAAACGATCCAACCACCATCCCCAAAGGAATGAATGTTCACACGTTTCCCGCTTATACATATATACAATATGAGCACAAAGGTACGTTTGAAAGTCTTCATAAAACTTACGAGATGATTCAAAAAAATTGGCTTTCCAAATCTGGACATCAAGCAATTCCTGGCCCTACATTAGAAATTGTTGATACCTCTACACACTTTAACGTAGATAACGATATTGTAATAAAGATTCACATTCCGATAAAGATTGGTCAGTAAAAAGCGAGGAGCAAGTCCTCGCTTTTAATATAACCACTCAATAAATTCAGTTAGCTTGCTTCGATCTGTTAGATGATCATTACACCATTCACTATCTTGGCAAATATAGTTTCCACGCTTTATAAACGTACCGTCTGAACTTGCTTTTTTCTGGTTCATAAATAGCCCTACGTCCGAAATACGATGACAAATTGTACATACTCCTTTATCTTGAATACGCTTAAATTCACCTGCAACGCCAATTAACTTTCCGTGATACTCTACGATAAGATACTTTTTACTGGCACCGTAATCATTCCACCCAATATACGAGCAGTGAAGCGTTTCTTCTTTAATGTTAGCCGGTACCTTTAATTTTTTCACCTTTTTAAATAACTTTTTAATTCCGGCTTCGCTTATTTGTGGAAAAGGAATGATAACCGATTCTAAGCTATTCAAAAACACCTCGGCTTCCTTGCTGTCTGACAGCATTGAAATA
Organism: Priestia flexa NBRC 15715; assembly: GCF_001591565.1. GTDB lineage: Bacteria > Bacillota > Bacilli > Bacillales > Bacillaceae_H > Priestia > Priestia flexa. Next base: position 3,775 of record NZ_BCVD01000047.1, read on the forward strand.
GGTGACAAAATATCTTTTTGCAACGGTGTTAGCTCTTCAAATTGATTAAATACTCGTTCAGCAGCCAAGGCTTTAATAGCACTTGTTACATCGTGGCTATTAGATTTCGCATAACTGTCAGAGATTAACTTCACTTGCTCTCGTATAAGATTGTATTGATGATGATTAATAAATGCTTCCATATTAAATCAAGCCTTTCTTTTATTCTACTTCTTATTATATGCTCAGGACATTTTGCTAACATGGCAAAAACAGTTCTAAAAAAAGATATACATTAAGGCACCCATCTTTTGATGAGTGCCTTAATAATTACTTTTTATAAACAATTTTTTTAATTGTTTCAACAGCTAAAAAGTATTGTTCTGCTAGTTCATATATTGTTCGGCCTTCTTGAAAAGCTTTTTTAATGTCACAGTTTCGCTTTTTCGTCCATTCTCGGGTACCCGAGCACGCGCCCCATTCTTTTCGGGTTGTACTTGGCACGTAAATAGTTTCTCCTTGGACATATTTCTGAAGTTCTTTAACTAGCTCAGTAGGTAAAACAGTCGTTGCGTTCACATATTTCATTTCTGCTCGCTCCTTATTCTTTAGTATAAATAAGGTGGCAAAGCCTATTAAATGAAGTGAACTAAGCAATGGGCGACTTAATCAAGCGTTTATCCCCATGCAAAGTATCGCCTTTCCATTTGTAGGCTTTGCATGAGTACGAACAGAAGCAGGTAAACAGCTGTTTACCATTCTCGATCACCTCCCAAAACGAGATATTCACCTAATTATACCATTTTTCATCCATACTCATGAAAAAAACCGAGAAAATATTCTCAGCTTTCCTTCATCTCTCTGTCTTTAATATATAATTAATTAATTAATTATTTTATGTTCAACTACAAGCTATTTTTCAAGCTTAGTTACGGTTCTTAAATTGTAAAAAGTCTCGATAAAGAGTGAATCGAAAGTGCGGATAGCGTTCTTTATGCTCACGATATCCATAAGGAAGCATTAACGCAAACTTCCCTTTTTCAATTCCCATTAAAAATTTGCTAGAGTCGAGGGAATATTCACGAACAACCCAGCGAGCTTTTTCAATATTTCTAACTACGACTTCTCCTAAATAAATGCCTAGACAACATTCAAACTCTTCTTTAGTCAGATTAAAAAATGAAAAAGACTGCTGATCTTCTACATCATAATATAGAAGTTCAATTATCTTTAAACTGTCTGGTGAAAAGTCAAATTCAAATTCATCAACTAACTTGCTAATTTCTTTTAACTTTTGTAAGCATTGCCCTCTCATTTCATGGTAATAATAGCTTGCTTCAAATTGATTTTCACATACTATTAAATCTGCTCCATAGCTTGTTGCGATGTCAGGGTACATGTTCATTACTTGAATCCCTCCACTTTTTATCTTAACAGCTAGAACAAGTATAACATGCTCATAAATGCAAAAAGCTCTTTTCCTTTATTTTACTAACACATCGATATTTCTCCACTTTTCAAGTTGATTCATTTTCCCGTTGTTCTAACTCGTAAGGTAATTTTTGAATCGACGTTACAACCATATCAAGCTTCGCTTCAATCCGATGCAGCAAATATAAAGTCACTACAATTGGAAAGCCAACATCTGAAACGAAAGAAAGCCAATCCGTCATTTTTCTTCTCCTCCTTTAATGCTCTATCGCTTTATATATAGGCTTTTTACTTTTCAAAAGGGACGAAAAACAAAAAAAATTCACATAATGTTCACTTACGAAGCGTTTTTTAAATCTCTATGCTTAACAAAGAATTCAAAAGGAGGACTACGATACGCCAACAACAAAAAAACAGGAATTTTGTTTTGGAATGATGATGTGCTTAGGCATGGTATTCGTTATGACAACGTATAACTTCATGCTTAATGGAATGTTCAACGTACTAACACCGCTGCAAATGGTAAAAGAAATGATAATGGTCTTCATTATTGCTCTTGCACTTGAATTAGTAATAGTATGGCCTATAGCTCACAAAGTTGTCTTTTCACTACCTTTTAAGAAAGAGAAGAAGTTTTATATGATCTTAACTTTATCTACGTGTATGGTGATAGGAATGGTGTTTTTCATGTCAATCTATGGACTTATTCATGCATCTATAGCTGGATCTTTGACAAACCAACATGTACTAATTAGTTTCTTTACAATTTTTGCAAAAAACATAATTGTCGCCTACCCAACACAGATTCTTATTATAGGGCCAGCTGTTCGATTTCTCTTTTCAAAATTTATTTCAATAAAACAAGCTCCTTCTTTATAAGAACATCATTTTTAGTTGATGTAATATGTGTTTATTTAGAACATAGTTTATTCAAAAATAACAGAAGGACTCCAAGTTTTTAGCTTAGAGTCCTTCTGTTATTTTTGTCTTTTTAACATTACCATTAAGAATGTAATCATTGTAAACGCAATGAATGCTAAAAATGGAATTGTGATAAAGCCAAGCCAGTTAATGTACTGACCCGAGCAAGGTATACCGCTTGTACATGTTTCAAACGCTTGTAATGCAGGTATTTTTTGTAATGCATAGTGATAGCCCGATACAAGCATACCTACGACTGAGAACGGCAGTACGTATTTATAAATTCTGTCATTCTGTTCATACACAGCTATGCCTAAAATGATCACGAGCGGATACATTAGAATTCGCTGATACCAACAAAATGTGCATGGAATAAAATTAAACAATTCACTAAAAGATAAGCTGCCCAGAGTTGCAACAATTGTAACAATCCAGCTCCCTACTAATGTTTTCTTCATTCTTGTCCCTTCTTCTCAGCTGCTTCTTTAACCATCTTATCAAAGTCTTCAGCAGTTGATCCTTCAAATGGCTTTCCATCTACAAAAAGAGCCGGTGTTCCAGAAACATTTAGTTTCTTGGCATAAGACATGTCTTGGCGGAACGCTTCTTTAAACTCTTCGTTTTCATAAGCTTTCACTACTTTTTGCACATCTTCCTCATTGGCTATTTCGCCGAGGGTATCTTGTAAAAATTGGTCTGTAAAAATATCCTGTGTTTCAGCACCGGCTGAATCAGGTTGTTTCTCATAAAGCAGCTTATGGAACTTCCAAAATGTATCATTTCCTAGCTCTTTGTAAACCGTTTCAGCAAACTGAGCCGAGCGAGTTGAATCTACGTTAATAAAAGCATAGTTCATAAAGTAAAACTTCACTTTGCCTGTTTGAATGTATTCTTGGTCAATCAATTGAAAAAATGTATTGTTGAACTCTTTACAATGAGGACATTTATAATCACCAAATTCAATCACTTCAACTGGTGCATCCTCTTCGCCCAAGAACGGTTGATTTTCATAGCTGATATCAGCTTGTTCGCTACCTTTATTGATATTACCAAAGATAATAAACGCTAAAACAACCACGCTCACAATTCCAATTGTCCAAAACAGCCATTTAGAATTTGTAGACTGCTTTTTTTGAACTCCTGTTTTTCCTTTTTTCTTTGACTTTGCCATTTTGTTTGCTGCAACTTAAATAGAAGCAGCTTTCACCTCTCCCTCAATATGTTTTATTCGTTCCTTAATAAGCAAACACTGACCAAAGCAGCATAAACACAGCCACTGACTTTACCATCATAAGTTTTGGAATATTCCATGTGATGGTCATCTTTGGATTTACCAAACACTTTATGCGATAATTGACTGCTGTCTCGGCAAAAGGCGCATATGCATAAGAAGTTTGCTGCTTTTGGTACTTAATCAGTTTTAAAAGCGCACTTCCAATTGGAAGTGTCGAGTCTAGCGAATCAATCGCAGCACGGTCAGCTAACAGTTCACTTATTAATTTGTAACGTTCATTGCTCCACTTCAGCACAGGAAGATACCACAGTGCAGATGCACACAATGATAACAGAAAAATTTTCAGTGGGTCTTTATTACGCCTATGAAATTGCTCATGATATAACACTGCTTCAAGTTCTTTTTCATTTAACAGATTAACTAAATTTGTTGAAACAACAATTTGAGGCTTCACAAATCCTTTCGTTAAAGCAAATGGACGGGTAGAATTAACAACAACGACCCCTTGATAAATATCTTCATCCTTGCCTATGTAACGAGTTAAGCTTGATACTTTACTGACTTTAATTTGATGATAAAATTGGTACAAAAGCCAAAACTGTCTAGTTAGCTTCCAGAAAACAAGCAAGAGGGTATAAACCACAAACCCATATAAAACATACTGTGCCCACTTCCAACCAATATGTTCTACAGCGTGATAGCATAGAGTAAACACATTTAAATGATGATGTGGGTCTATGAGATAAACCGTCATTTGTACAAGCAGGCTAATGGCTACTAGTATGGATGCGTAAAAAAGAACAACAGATTGCTTTTTATTCATATTTCTTCGCTCGCTTTTAACTTTTTAATTTTCTGTTCTAAAAGCAGCAGCAACTCTTCATCTGCTTCTTCTACTGCATCTAACATATGACTCACAGCCAAGAGTCCAAATTCATCAATTAATTCAGACGTTAATTCCTTAGATTGCCCTTCTAAAAATTCCTGCTGTGACAGTACAGGTTGATAAACAGAAACTCTCCCTTTTACATACTTGTCCAACAGCCCTTTTTCTACAAGACGATTCATAACGGTCATAACCGTATTGAAGTTGACTATCTTATCTTTTTCAAGAGCAATTTGCACATCTTTAATTGTCATTTGTTTTCCATGCCATATACATTCCATTACCTTTGCTTCTAGAGGTCCAAAAAAACGATTCAAGCCACTTTCTTTAAACTTAAACTGTTGAATCTTCATAAAAAAACCACCTCACACTACTCATTGTAGTGCGGAGGTGGTTTTTGGTCAAGGCAAACCATGTTTAGATTTCAAATTCCGTTACGTTACGCTCAATGATCTGTGCACCCTTTTTTGATGTAAGTGTTCCACCATTTGATGTGAACACATTGCTTGCTAAAATCTGATCCATAGCTGCGCTGATTTCAGAAGCTTCAAGCCCTTCTTTCGGCTGCTCAATTGAAATACCCACTGTTTTTTGTTCTAAGTTCAAAAACTGCATTGTTAATGTTTTCATTTAGCTCCCCCCTTTATTATTCACTTACAAGCGTATATGTTACGACTTCTGCGACTTCAACAAGTGGAAGTAACTGTAGACTCGCAATGGCTTCACTTGCTGTTAGCAACGCATCAGGTGAAGAAGCTATTGCAATATTTGGGTATAGTTTTGATTTTAAAATCATCGTTCCATCCTCCTTATCACCGTTGTGAAATGTCATGCGAAGCTGGCTTTTTTCCTGAATTTTTTCTGCCATCCTTCATTCCCCCTTTCGCCTTATATATAGAAATCTAAATAGGACGGAGGGATGATAGATACAAAAAAAAATCTCCTTTATAATAAAAGAAGATTGTGATAGAGAAAGAGGATTTTAACTATGAAAAGATGGATTTCACTGCTTATTTTTTTACTCGCCTTTCCCATTGCTTCACACGTCTCAGCAAGTAACCATCACGTTGATGAACAAAAACTCGGGCCGTTTTATTACACAGTATACAATGATACATCCTCTCAAAAGTGGGACATCGGCGTATTAAACCATGAAGAAAAAACAAATATTTCTGAAACAAAGCTTAACAACGAAGGGCTACTTTTATTTAAAGAAACCATTGATGAATTAGCAAAGCTCTCTATCCAACTTGGTATTGCTTGTATTGTGTTAATTGGGATCATGCTTTTCTTTATTTATCGGCTGTTAAAGAGAAAGCGTTTATTTTTGCGTATTTCCCTTTTAGCCTCTAGTGTTGCTTTTATCTTTTTGCTTGTTACAACCATAGAAATTTTCAAAAAGACGGAGCAGGCAAAAACCTTATTTTATTTAGTATGAGTTATGTATGTACGACAAGCTATCGTTAAAAAGCACGCTTTTCAGAAAAGCGTGCTTTTTTAGTGCTGTATTTTTTGAGAACGTATTTCAGAAATTGCTGTTTGAATAATGTTTGCTGAATATTCCAGCTTACGATGTTCTTCTAGTGATAAATGAAGAGGAATTCGTTTCTCAATTCCTCCTTTTCCAATAACAGATGGAATACTAATAGCTACGTCATGTAAGCCATACTCTCCCTGCAATATCGTAGAAACTGGAAAAACAGCTCGTTCGTTACTGACAATGGCTTTGGTTAGCTGTGCAATCGCGTTTCCAATACCAAATTCCGTATTTCCTTTCAGCCAATAGATTTCAAAACCTAGTTTGATCACTTCTTTTTCAATTTTTTCTTTATCTAAAATAGACTGCTCATGTTGGTAGTAATCTTCTAGTTTTTGTCCAAAAATTGTTGAATGTGACCATAGTGCAAACTGCGAATCGCCATGTTCACCAAGCATATACGCATGAACGTCATGTGGCTTTACCTTGAGTTCATTTGCAACAACTCGCCGAAGACGTGAACTATCTAATAAAGTTCCTGTTCCAATTACACGCTCTCTTGGCAATCCAGACAAACTCCATACATGGTATGTAATAACATCACATGGATTTGTGGCTACAACGTAACAGCCTGAGAAACCAAGCTCTTTTAGAGTTGTAACTACTTCCATAATAATAGGTGCAGTTGCTTTTAGTTCATCAAGCCGCGTTTCACCTTTTTGAGGTCTTGGACCGGCAACGCTTATAATAATCACATCTGCATCTTTAATATCGACCAATCCACCTGCATATACGTTTGTAAACCCAGACGCTGTGACAGTTGCATCCTGTAAATCAAGCGCGTCACCTTCCGCTTTTTCCTTTAAACAATCCACAAGTACCAATTCTTCTATTGCTTGCTGATTAACTAATGAAAAAGCTGTCGCTGAGCCAACATTGCCACATCCAATAATTCCAACTTTCCTTCCCATGAGCAACCTACCTCTCTTACCCTTCTCTTTTTAATCTCTTAGCTAGCTGGCTACCAAACGATTGAATCAACTGTACCATAATAATTAATACGAGAATAGTTGTGTACATCACTGTTGGTTCAAAGCGTAAATGCCCATATTGAAAGGCGATATCTCCAAGCCCACCAGCACCAACAAGGCCTGCCATTGCAGTAGCACCTATGAGACCAATTGTTGCAATAGTTAATCCTAAGATAATACCAGAACGCGCTTCTCTTACAACAACGTACCAAATAATTTTTGACGTTGAAATCCCCATTGATTGATATGCTTCCACTATTCCTTTATCAACTTCTAACAGCGCAGACTCCATTAATCTTGCAATATAAGGTGCGGTATAAACCACAAGGGGAACAATTACGCCTTGTACACCAATGGTTGTTCCAGCAATAAGCTTAGTAAATGGTAGAATGAAGAATAATAGAATAATAAATGGAATCGAACGAATAATGTTGATGATCCAGTTCAGAACTTGGTATAACCATCTGTTTTCTGACTGTCCACCCTGTCTAGTTACAACAAGTAAAATCCCAAGCGGTAAACCAATCAAGATGGCAATAACTAATGAGATACTTGTCATGGTTAACGTTTGAAGGAAGCCTTCCCAAATAACGTCTCCCCACTCTACAAAAAATTCAGCCATCTTATTTCCACTCCTCTACAATAACGCCTTCACTTTCTAAATATCCGATTGCTTCTTCATAAGCTTCCTTATCTCCTCTTAAATGAACAAGCAGCTTTCCAAGCGTTTCATTTTTTAACTGTTCAATTCCACCGGCTAAAATACTTGGTAATACATCAAATTTGCGTGAAACCATCGCAAGCGCCGGTTCATTGGACTTTTCACTTCCTTTAAAATAAAGTGATACAAGCTTACCAGTTTTACGATATTCTGTTTTTAAAGCTTCTGGAAGATTAAATGCAGATTCTGAACCAATAAAACGCTTAGTTGTTGGATGCTGTGGATGAGTAAATATATCCACTACTTTTCCTTCTTCTACGACTCTTCCATTTTCCATCACTGCTACGCGATCACAAATACGTTGAACAACGTTTAATTCGTGCGTAATTAGAAAAATTGTTAAGCCTAATTCTCGGTTAATTTTTAATAGTAACTCCAAGATAGCTTCCGTTGTTTCTGGATCTAAGGCACTTGTGGCCTCATCGCTTAATAAAATTTCAGGCTCATGCGCTAACGCTCGTGCAATGGCAACACGCTGCTTTTGACCGCCAGATAGCTGAGACGGGTAGTGATTAACTTTATCAGACAACCCGACAATTTCTAAATACTTCTCTGCGCGCTTTTGAATGGTTTCTTTATCAATGCCTTCTAGTTTTAGAGGAATTGCAATGTTTTCATATACAGTTGCTGTTTTTAATAAATTATACCCCTGGAAAATCATCCCGATTTTCCGGCGTGTCTTTTGAAGATCCTGCTTTGAAAGAGTCGTTAGGCTTACACCATTAATGAATACTTCTCCAGACGTTGGTTTTTCAAGTAGATTAACACAGCGAATCAGCGTACTTTTCCCCGCACCGCTATATCCAATTACTCCGAACACCTCTCCTTTTTCAATAGTCAAGGACACGTCTTTCACAGCCTCCACTTTCTTGCCGTTGACTTCATATGTTTTGGAAGTCTGCTTTAATTCAATCACGTTCACCACTCCTTAAAATGCTGGGACAACTGAGCCGTTAAACTCTTCTTCAATAAATTGACGAATTTCATCTGAATGGAAGTATTTCTCTAGCTGTTTTACAACTTCATCATCTTTATTTTCCGTACGTACAACAACGTAGTTTGGATATGGATTGTTTTCAATTTCTTCATGGAAAATGGCATCATCATTAATTGTTAAACCTGCACCCATCGCAAAGTTTGTGTTAATTGCAGCAGCTGCTACTTCACCTAATTGAGATGGAATTTGTGAAGCTTCTAGCTCAACGATTTCAAGATCCAGTTTATTTTCAGCTACGTCTTTTTTCGTTGCTTTTTCTTCAACGCCTTCTTTTAATTTAATAACTCCAGCCGCTTCAAATAGCTTTAACGCACGATATTCATTACTTGGATCATTTGGCACAGCAATTTTGTCACCTTTTTTCAGTTCTTTTATATCTTTAATGCCGTCTGCATAAATACCCATTGGAAACGCAACCGTTTTAAACGCATCCTCAATTTTATAGCCTTTATCTTTTACCTGTTGTTCTAAAAACGGTAATGTTTGATAATTATTTAAATCTAAATCACGTTCATCAAGCGCTGTGTTCGGTGTATTATAGTCGTTAAACGTTTTAATGGTAATCTCTAATCCATCTTTTTCTGCTAACTTCTTCACTTCTTCGTTAATTTGTTGATGAGGACCACCAGTTACTCCGATTGTAATTTTTTCTGTGCTCAAAGTCTTTGCTTCTTCTTTTCCGCACGCAGCCGTTACAATTAGTAGTGCTGACGCCAGTGTTAAACCTAGTACTTTTGTTGTTTTTTTCATTATGTCAATCGCTCCCTTTTCTTTTTTTCCATAAAAAAAACGCCTCTTGCAGATAAAGAGAAGCGATTTTAACCAATCCGCTTCTCTTATCTTTCAGTGTATAAAGATACACCGCAGGATTTAGCACCGTTACAGCACGATTGCTGATAGGTTGCCGGGTTTCATAGGGCCAGTCCCTCCACCACTCTCGATAAGAGTTGCTTTTTTATTCACTTTGTTATGATGGCTATTCTACAGGTAGTTTGTATATAGTGTCAATATTTTTTTAATTTTATTTTATAAAATTTTTTAGATTAGTTTTAATTTAAAGAAAAGAAGCATACAAAAGTCTCCTTTTGTATACTTCTTTTCTTTATTAATTCCAACAAACGCATCCTACAATAACAAGAAGAATAAACAGAACTAAGATTAAGGCAAACCCACTGCCGCTTTTATTATAGCCGTATCCTCCACAATAACCGCCGTAAAAACACATAACATACACCATCCTTTCTGTCTCAGTGTATGCACGCATCATCCTTTTGCTTGTCTAAACGCCCATTTTCTAAAAATATGTACCCTTAACTCAATATTTGTCGCAGTCGAATCATATCACGACATTGAATACCATTTTCATAGATTTCTTCTTCATAATTATGAACAAAGTGATCCATTTCAATTCCTGTAATACGAAATCCACATTTTTGATACAACGCCAACTGCTCAATACTTGAATTACCTGTTGCAATTTCTACGCTTTTATATCCATAGTGCTTTGAAAGCTTTAAAGCTTCTTCCACCAATTGCTTTCCGTATCCTTGATTTCGCATGTTTTTCTTTACTACAATATTGACAATTTCCACCGTATTCGGCCTTGTTGGTAGCAGTACAACAAGCCCCACTAACTCACCATCTGCTCTTCCTGCAATGCATGTTCCTCTCTCAATATAGCCTGAAATAACCTCTTCTGATGGATCAGCTTCCTTTAACAACTCAATATGGTTCTTTGTTACTTGCAATATTTTTTCAAAACGTAAACTAGACATGGTATCGCCCTTTCTTCTTACTATTTTCGTTAAGCAAACTACACCGTATTTGACTGTTTCCCTGTTATAATTAAAAGATATTACTAGAAAAGAAACAAGTCTAAAGGAGGAATTATTTATGAATTTATTGTTATTACATCATTTAGAAACCGTTCGAAGTATTACGCTAAAAGTTTTATCAAGCGTAACTGAACAGGAATCGTTAGTAACTCCCGATGGCTTTTCAAACAACATTTTTTGGAATTTAGGGCACATTGTATATATTCAAGAAAAGCTTGTTTTTGAGCTTGCTGGAAAGAAAAATCAATTGCCTGCCTCATATGAGCGATTATTCGCGGCTGAAACAAAACCTTCTCAATGGAAGGAAACACCTCCTACCTTAATTCAACTAAAAGAAGAGCTGATGACTTAAACTGAGCGTATTAAAGAATTCATACCCGCTCATTATGATTTGAAGCTAGCCAAGCGGTTCACTAATAAAGCTGGCATTTCGTTTGATCACGTTGGCAGCACGTTCTTGTTTAGCTTTTACCATGAGGGAATGCATGTTGAAACAATTAAACAAATTAAAAAAGCTATTCAAGAAAAAAATCCTAACAATTATTAGGATTTTTTTCTTGAATAGCTTACCCGTATATCTGGTTAAAATCTCTATATTTGTGTTACCCCTACTGTTAATATGTATGTTTCATTTACCACAAACTTATCTACTGCTTCTTTTTGCTGCTCGAAATGATAATAAGCAGCGCACACCCCTCCCAATCCTGCTAGCGCTAACACAATTAACAGAATGGACCCAACCTTTTTCATGTTTCATTCTCTCCCCTATGTCTCACAAAGTCTGATATAAACCTTTGTAACATCCCCTTTTGTTTGAAAGGTTTATTCAAGCGAGTTTGAGGAATAACCACTATTCCCCTCACTCTATTTGATGGTACCATACCTTTTTCAGAAAATGTATAAATGTTCTCAATTGTTAAAAAATAGTCATTTTTTTACTTTGATTGATAAAAAGATTGCATAAGAAAATGAAGAGCTTTGTTTTTAGAGAGACCAAACGCGTTAATAATATAATCAACATATTGAAATAAAGATTCACCGTTTTTTTCTTTTAGCTTCATAGCTCGAAAAGATTTATTAAATCGATAATGCTTTTTATCAGAAAAAACTAGGCCTTCTTCTCTTAAAAAACCTTTATATGCCCCATGGTTAAAATACAAAACATCATTTCGCACGTTTTCAAGATCAATTACAACAATCATATCTTCTAATTCAGCGTTGAGCTGCGTCATACATTCAATGTACTCACCAAGACAGCTTAGTAACAATGTTAAAAATTGATGGCCATCAACGTATTGAAATTGATCAAAAATAGCAGCATTTCTGTAGCTTGGTACGCACTCTTGCAAAACAGATTTTACTTCATCAAGCTCTTCTACATATGGAATTGGAATATGAAATTTTGCCGCTCCATTAACAAACTGTTCCCAAGCAACGGTTTTATCATAGGAGTCAATAACATCAGTGTTTCGAAAAATAATTGACTCTGCAGAATATGATGCTTTAACAAACGGTAAATGAACGTTCATTTCAATTTCTTCATACATTGGATAAGCTTTCGGTTCATTTGATTTTGATAAGATATACTGCTTTAATTTATCTTCATCCATATGTTCCAATAAGTACAAGTCATAAATTGGAATGACGTACATATTGCACATTCCATAGTGAACATAGCCTTCGCCGTGCGTAAGCCCCTTTCGGTTATAGATAGATAATTCTTTTGTGCAAAATGCTTCTAAACGCATCATTCGGTCTTTTGACTTTTGATATAGACGGTCCAAGTGATAGCGGTCATCAATTTCTGAAATTGGAGAAGTTCCGCTCCCAATACGGCGATAAACTTTCCCGTATGACATATAAGGAGGGTACAAGCCTTCTGGAATCCAAATAACAAAGACGCCGTACTCTGTGGTATGTTCAGGTGATAGAAACCGAGTAAAAATACGAGGAATTGGATTCGTTACATCCTTCAGCATGTTGTGAATAAAGAGCTCATACTCTTTTTTTTCAAGTAAATTGATTGAGTAATCATCTTCATCAACTCCAAATATTAGCCACCCGCCCATTTCATTGGCAAACGATGCAATAATATTTGGAATCTTCCTCTTCACAGTGGAACTAACTTCTCGCTTAAATTCAAGCTGATACCCTTCTTCTAACTGCTTCGCAACCATCACTTCTACATCAGAGAAACAAATTTCAGCAATCGTTAGCTTTCTTCCCTCTTTATTTATGAACGGCGAATAAAACGAATCACTCACAGTTTCTCCTCCTCATCATATGCATATAACTTATCCATATGATGAAAAGTGGCTAAACAGTCGTATTTCTTCTAAATTAACCAAAGAACAAATCGAGAATATTAGACGCCTTAGACGCTTCTTTATTATAAAACTCTGAGTAACCGCATGACTTACAATAAACCACAACAAAGCGGTTATGCTGAACGTCTAAAAGCTTTGAAAGACCTGTGCCTGTCATTGCCACTTCCTTTTGCCCAACGCTCTGTCCACCACATTTTATACATCCCGCCTCTTTCATTTCTGTCATCTCCTTTGTTAAAATAAAAAATCTAATTTATATTAAGTAATACGAAATAGTGTTTAAAAAGTTTCATATTTTTCCGTTCTTACAATACTCGTTGTTTACCTTCTTTGGACAGAACAATATGAAATCCAAACGAACTACCTCCATTTTTATACTTTTTATTCCTTATTATCCATTTTAACACATTTTTAATTTCACCTCGTATTTTTAAACAAATACAGATATCATTAAAACAGAGATTACTATGTTAGGAGCTTCAAATTATGTTTAAGGCAACTATTATTTTTATATTAGCTGGAATTGCTGAAATTGGTGGCGGGTACTTTATTTGGAAATGGCTTCGTGATGACTGGTCTGGCTGGTTTGGATTAGCTGGTGGAATCTCTCTCGTTCTATACGGGATTATCGCCACTTGGCAGGCTTTTCCCGACTTCGGACGAGTATATGCGGCTTACGGGGGTGTTTTTATTATCATGAGTCTATTTTGGGGCTGGTTAATTGACAAAGAAACACCAGATTTCCAAGATTGGTTAGGTAGCATTATCTGCTTAGTTGGCGTTATTGTCATTGTTTGGCCTCGAAGCTAAACGAAATTTAAAAGCGTACTCATGATAGAGCACGCTTTTGCATTTCTGTTTGCACCCACTGCTTAGCTGTTTCTAAACTTAAAAACTCTTTATCATAGTAGCTTCTTTCTATTAATTCCTCAACGATACGGAGTGCATCTTGCTCTCTTCCCGCTTTTAGATAAATCTCTAGTATCTGCTCATACTGTTTATCATAAGGAAACTCTTCATGTCTTGCTTCCTCAAACGCATTGTCAAAGCATAAGGTTGCTTTCTTATAGCGTTTCATCTGAACGTATGTATAAGCATTACCAAAGTGCAAGTCACCTCTTTCTAAAGGTGAAAGCGCCGAATTTTTAATTCCTTCACTTCTCATTGAAATAGCTTCTTCTAACTTTCCTTTTTCCTCCAAATCATAAGCTTTACTATGAAAGTGCTCAAATTTTGTTGGTGGCTTTTTCTTACGAATAACTTTCCATAGTTTTATACATGTTCCCAAAACTAACATAATTATGATCCAATAATAATTTTGCAAAACGAGCTCCCTTCTAGCTATCAATTCCAAGCTCAAGCACATATAGCATCTCTTTTGTATCAAATACAAACGTACAGACATGATTTGTATAATGATTTACGTGTTCCATTGCAAGCAAATAGCCATTGAGTTCATTCATTGATACCCCTCCCTAGTGTTCTACTATTTCTTTATCACTTGTTTTGTGTAATCGTCGGCCATTGATTTTGTATAGAATTCAATAATATTTGATTCCGTGTCTTTAAAATACACTCTTGTTTCATTTGCTTCTTTTATTATCTTCACATCGATACCTTCCTGTTTCAACAATGTAAGCGTTCCCTCAAGATTTTGCTTCTGCACGTGGAGAGCTAAGTGAACGTGAACGCCACCCTCATCGTAAAGGTTTGGCCAGCTTGAAATATTCAGCTGCTTCATCTTTTGCTCAGCTTTGGAAAACATACGAGGAAGCCATAGTCCTAGCCTTGTTGGCCCTCCAACATAGAGCCATGTTGCCCAAATTCCATTTGATTCCTCGGTAAACTGTCCGTTATCATACCCCCATTGTTCCACGATTGGAAAGCCAAGCTGATTAGACCAAAACTGTACGGCTCGTTCCATTGAGTGTACTTCAAGGACAATTTCTGATATTCCTTCTGTTTTAATTTTCATCTTATCTCCTCACTTTATAAACCAACCATTAAAGGTGCAACACTTTCTTTTTCTATATTTTAGCATATCTTCCATATAGAGATGCGCTTTTCAACTATCTTGCAATAAAAATACAGCGCCTATTTTTTCCGGCGCTGTATACATGCTATTCACTTTCTTTAATCGCTTTTACTAACGATTCAATAAAAGACTGTTTTTTTTCTACGTTAGTTAGCAGCTCATCATATTGAGGTACTGTCAATTCTAACTGCAGTCCCTGATGGCGGGTATTATCATTTGCAATATTATCTGGCGAAACTCCTCTTAAATGAGGGGGCGGCTCAACTACAATAAACCCGGGTTTTAATAATTCTTTCACGCGAGATGCAAGAGGTTCATCGCGCCCTCCTATATAAATCTCTCGTTCCGCACCGCGTGCACCGTGAAATGAAATAGTTATATTTGACTCATGGACTAATGACCTTGCCAACTCTTCATCGTAATGAGTAGATGTTACATGCAGTTCAAAGGGATCTTCTTTTTTTAAGCATTTAAATGCATAAAAAGTCCCGTTAACCTCCTGCGCCAATTCCCTTGCCATTTCAAGTGTACCCTCTTCCATTGTACCGCCATGAATCGCCAACACAACAATGTCTTTCTTACGAATGATGCACTCAATTTCATAGTCAATTCCAGCTCGCTCACACTGAGATAGCTCTTGAAACGTTTGATATATATCTCGCACAACGATCACTTCCCTTCTATTGTTTCTTAATATGACTTGATTTTCATAGAGTATACATTAAACGTACAAGCACTTTTTTAGATTTTTCATAAGATGGAATGAATGCTTTTTACTATATAGAAAGTGGTGTTAAACAATTGATTGAAAACTACACGCGAATTGCAATCAAAAAGCATCAGCTACATGATGTTGATTTATTAAATGACATGCCGTATGTCCTTGCTGTTGAGTGGGACGGCGTATTATATGAATTTTTAATCAAACTAAAAGAAACCTCTTCAAAGATGATTCTGTTAGGCTCTGGAGCCGGTGCTAAGCAAGAGCACCCGCAAGGTCCTCCATATTTTCAGCGCCATTCATGGATGGACCTATTCGATGCATCCGTCATTTATTATAACGATCCTACCTTATATTTAGGTCCGCTTTCGTTAGGATGGGGACAAGGAACAAAAGAAAGGTTTTATCTTCAAGAAATTTCTGTTTTGTTAAGTGAAATTCTAGCGAATTTACAAGTCCCCCTATCACACGTAACCTGTTACGGGTCGTCAGGCGGAGGCTTCATGTCGCTCATTTTAGCGGGTTATTTAAAAGGTGCTACAGCAGTTGTAAATAATCCACAAACATGCTTAACGAAGTGGCTTAAAACACCCGTCCGTAACGTTTTTTCTTTATCTTATCCCAACATGTCACAAGAAGAAGTGGTTCAAATGTTTTATGAGCGAATTAACATCTTAGCGTTTTATCAGAAAATGGGTTACGTCCCACCAATTGATTATCTCCAAAACGCAGCCTCAGAATTTGATATGACTAACCATCTTACTCCTTTTCTATCAGGACTTCACACATTAAGTGATGAATGTGAAGTCAATGAAATTAAAGTGATATTAAACTATAACAAAAAACAAGGACATGCCGCTTTAGGAAAGCAAGAAACTGTGGATTACCTATCGAAGAAAAAATAGTAGCGAGTTTTTTCATCCTATGATAAGATGTCGAAGTTAAATTTAGCATATCTTACAGTATACGTCGTAAAAAATATTTTTTTACGTAGCGAGGGGTGAATTCAGATGCAAGCCTATTTATTTCTAGCACTTGCTATTACAGCGGAACTTTTTGGAACATCCATGTTAAAAGCATCTCAGGGATTTACAAAACTCTGGCCAAGCATTGGTGTAATCGTTGGATTTGGAGTTGCGTTTTATTCACTCTCTGCTTCTCTTCAACAAATTCCACTGAGCATTGCCTACGCAATTTGGTCAGGAGTAGGAACTGCCCTTACAGCTATTATCGGTGTTGTGATTTGGAAGGAAAGCGGCAGCATCTCAATGGTCATTGGCATTACGTTAATTATTGCAGGAGTTGTCATTTTAAATTTAAAGTCATTTGCGCATTAAAAGAAACGCTTGGCAACCGCCAAGCGTTTCTTTTATAAATTAAATGGATCTAAAAACTTCACGTCAGGATACTTATCTTGGAATAAGCGCCATACAAAATCATTTTCAAACATGAGTACAGCATGCCCATCCCGATCTTCAACAAGCATAACGCGAGAGTCAAACATGCTATCCTTAATCGTCTCTTTGTCCACCCATTTTGCAATGCTATGAGACATGCGAACAAACTCTAAATCTACGTTATACTCACCTTTCATACGGTGTTCAAACACTTGGAACTGAAGCTCACCAACAGCACCTAAAATATAATCTCCAAAGAACGGTGTACGATAGAGCTGAACCGCTCCTTCTTGTACAAGCTGGTTAATTCCTTTTTCAAAATGCTTTGATTTCATGGCATTTTTAGCACGTACTTTCACAAATAGCTCGGGTGGAAACTTCGGAAGCGCATCAAATTGAAACACTTTACCATCGCCGACAATCGTATCTCCAATTTGATACGTACCAGAATCATACAAACCAATAATATCACCTGGATATGCTGTATCCACCGTCTCACGACTTGATGCTAAAAATTGATGTGACTGAGCAAGCTTCATTTTACGATTTGTACGAGCAAGCGTTACGTTCATGCCACGCTCAAACTTCCCTGAGCACACGCGTACAAAGGCAATTCGATCGCGGTGAGCTGGGTTCATATTTGCTTGAATTTTAAAGATAAAGCCTGAGAAATTGTTATCCGTTGGTTGAATTGTTCCAACAGATGATTCACGCGGCTGTGGTGGTGATGTTAATTGCAAAAATGAATTGAAAAACGACTGTACTCCAAAGTTTGCAATCGCACTACCAAAGAATACAGGTGTTAAAAGGCCTTGCTTTACTTTTTCAATTGAAAAATCGTTACCTGCTTCATCAAGAAGAGATAATTCATCCACAAGCGTTGGCAAATACATTTCATCCACATGCTTTTTCACTTCATCATCAATGTTTTCACCGTCAAAGTCTGCAAAATATGATTCTTTATTTCCTTGGTACACTTCGATTTGCTTCGAAAAGCGATCGTACGTACCTTGGAATCTTTTCCCCATGCCAATCGGCCACGTCACTGGGTAAGACTCAATTCCAAGTACTTCTTCAATTTCTTCCAATAGCTCTAGAGGATCTTTTCCTTCACGATCTAGCTTATTGATAAATGTTAAAATTGGAATCCCGCGCATACGACACACTTTAAATAACTTTAACGTCTGCGCTTCGATTCCCTTTGTTCCATCAATAACCATGACAGCACTATCTACCGCTGTTAGTGTTCGATATGTATCTTCACTGAAGTCTTCGTGTCCAGGTGTATCTAGGATGTTGATAAAATGATTTTTATATTCAAACTGCATTACACTTGATGTAACGGAGATTCCACGCTGCTTTTCAATTTCCATCCAGTCAGATGTTGCAAACTTTCCTGACTTTTTACCTTTAACTGTTCCAGCAGAACGAATCATTCCACCTAGTAATAACATTTTTTCAGTTAATGTTGTTTTTCCAGCATCCGGGTGGGAAATGATGGCGAACGTACGACGTGAGTCGACCATCTGCTGTTGCTGTTGATTGCTCATAAGTTTAATTATCCTTTCTACTATACAATTCCTATTTTCATCATTTCATTATACGCTTTTTTTATACAAGATGACCAGCCTTTTTCGAAGGAAAAGAAAAAAGGCCCCCATTTGGGAGCCCCTGATAATCCTATAAAAAGAATTACTTTTGAACGTTAGCAGCTTGTGGTCCACGAGCACCTTCAACGATTTCAAATGTAACTTCTTGGCCTTCTTCTAAAGTTTTGAAGCCTTCGCCTTGGATAGCTGAGAAGTGTACGAATACATCGTCTTGTCCTTCAACTTCGATGAAACCGAAACCTTTTTCAGCGTTGAACCATTTTACTTTACCTTGTAACATAATCTCTTTTCCTCCTCGTGCAGCAAGCTACACCTTGTGTATTACTCCATTCTTGCTCTTACAATAAGTCAAGACGAAACCCATCGAACTATCCTTATGGAACAAAAATAAGCAACTTTATTGTACCAAATTATCAAAAAAATTTCAAAGGGATTTGTGTAAACTTTTACTCATTTTTTTCAAAGAAATCGTACTTTTTTTGCTTTTTTTATTCATAATAACCTAGGCTGAATTTAGGGTAACTCATATTTATCTATCAGCTTATCTAATCTACGAAATTGGCTCTAATTCTCTGACAGCTAATCCATAATAGACTTTCTCCAAGCGCTTGATTTCTGCTTCGTATCGCTTAAGTTTACCGCTCGTTAGCCCTCGAGAACTTTTTGTTTCGTCCAGCAATTCAATATGCTGATTAAGCTTCAACAGCGTGCTTGTTAAACGCTCCTGTAATTCTTCAATTTCATTTTGTATATCCACACAGATTGGAAGCCGGTTCGCTAAAATAAAATCCGTCATTTGCATCAGTATTTTTTTGCGCTCAACTTCCTTTACTTTACTTTTTACTATGCGCTCAGCTGAACGAAACGTAAGTCGAATTCGTTCCATGATATCGCCTTTTATTGAAAGCTTTCTTTTTAATTCATCTACATCTTCCTTTAAGGCTTCATGCTCCTGAACCATCCTTTTCATAACAAGGCCGCAGTTTAGCGTTTTTAAATCCATTTGATTAAGCTGATGGCGAATGGACTCTTTTAAGCTATCTATTTTTTTAGTAAGCTGTCTTTCTATACCTTTAAGCTCTTTAATATCTTGCTCTCCATTATAAATAAGGCCCTCAAGACGCTCGACGTCAAACTGAGCCTGCTCTTTTTTTATTTGAAAATCTTCATACCGATGATACACAGATGACCACTTAATTAACAAAGATTGGTAGTTAAGCAACTCATCTTGGTGCTCAAGCTTACACATCCACATTAAATGAACAACGGTCGCTAACAGCGGTAAAAAAGGTTCTGCTTCCTTACGCTTGGCTACAATTTCATGACTTTCCAAGCTCGCTAACGTCCATAGCGGTGCATTGAAACCAACTAGAAGTGACGGTGCATGCTGCATAGGCACAAACAAAGGCATTACTGCACAAAGTAAAGATGATAGTAGATCGTATGCACTTGGAGGAAGTTGCTTAAAAAAGCTGATAATTCCCTGTCTCTGTAAGACCTCTTCCATTGCTTTTTGAGTGACTTCTCTGCTGAATAGTTCTAGAATCCGATCTTGATATAAGCTTGGTAACTGCTCAATCCACGTTAAAAGAGCTGTTTGTAACAGCATCTGCTCACGCTTTGAAGCGATTAAGTACTGTGAATCTGCAAGGTGAATAAACAAACGAATTTGATGACGCAAAACATCGTCTAGGGAATGACAACGAGCAATTGAAAACAATTCATTATACTTTGCGACAAACATATTGCCTATTTCTTCACTAAGTTCGTATAGTTCTCCATTTGTTGTAGTGTGAGAAACAGGCAGTCGAAAGTATTCAGCCATATGTAAAAACAGCTGAAGATGCAAATCGACCTCTGGCTGCTTAGCAATTTTTTTCATATCTTGCTGGAGATTTTGCTGAAACTGGATGTGTTCATCCTTTTCGTTTGGCAAAGTTGGTTGTAGCTTGGATATTTTATGTTTACTTATGACAAACGCACTTTGTAACCCTTGTCCATTCGCTGTTAACAAACTATAAAGAAGCTGTTGACCATTCATTTCCCCATCTCCTTTTTTTGGCTTTTAAGATTCTTCTTGCTTTCGTAAAACAACAAGTGCAGTCCAACAAGACATTAACGCAGGTGGTATACTCCACGTTAAATATCGCCAGTCTTTTGTGATGATGGATACGATGACAAAAACGAGTGGTAGCCCTATCAATACAACACCAATCCGAACCTTGCTTATCTTTTTTCCCATTCCTCATCGCTCCCTTTTCGCTCCATATGCTTATATACAAAGTTCGCTTTCTATTAAAAAACACCTTTATAAACCGTTCGTTCAATTCTCTCTTTTCTAGACAGTCTATGACAAGAGTTTTAAAATTAGACATCCTTTTGTCAGACGGTGGGTACAAGCCTCGTTCCTTTTTCCTTCATCTTGCAAATCTCTTATTAAAACGCTAGTTTTCTGTTTTTTTCAGCAATTCCATACTTTTTGTGAGAAATTCATCGCGAAATATGCTATGTTACGTATAGAATATTTTTTATAAGAAGGATATGGGATAGTAATTCTACAGAAAAGGATGATGATCATGAAATTTGTTGTATTTGGAGCTAGCGGACGCACTGGACAAGCTTTCGTGAATCAGGCTTTAGAAGAAGGACATTTCGTCACAGCATTCGTTCGAACACCAGATAAGCTAACAATAACAAATAGCAATTTGCATATTATAGAAGGAAATGTAACGGATTCCTTTCAGGTGGCTCATGCTATTACAGGCCACGATGCTGTTGTTTCTTGCTTAGGAACTGATGGATTAGGCCCTTCTACATTTTTAGAAGAAGCAACATCTACTATTATTAAAGCAATGCAAGAGCAAGGCTTACACCGAATCTTATATACTGCTTCAGCTGGAATTGAAGGAGAAATTCCAGGTATGACAGGTTGGCTTGCTCAAAATATTTTAAAAAATCCACTACGCGACCATTTAAAAGCTGTTCAACTGCTAAAAACAAGCAACCTTCATTGGACAGTCGCTCGACCAATGGGGTTAACAAATGGCCCCGTAACCGCTCAGTATCGAAAAGCTGTGACGGGTGTACCTGAAGACAGCAAAAACATTAGCCGCGCAGACGTAGCCCACTTTTTATTACACGCAGCAAATGCAGAAATTCATTTAAAACAATCCGTGGCTCTTTCCTATTAAAAAGAGGCTGAGACATAGGTAATTCAGCCAATGATAAACCTGAACGATCGAGAGTTCCTCACTTTTAACC
>NZ_BCVD01000048.1 GCF_001591565.1 Priestia flexa NBRC 15715
AAAAAAAGAACGTCATTGGACGTTCTTTTTTATTATGCAGTTTTCGAAGCCTGGGCTGATGAAATAAAGCGCTTTTGAATCGTCTTAAGCCGATAGCTTAATCCAATTGCACCTACAGCCAAACCACTAATCAGTCCAATCCAATATCCAAAAGCTGCAAGTCCTGTATAATTTGCCAATATATATCCTAGTGGTAAACCAATTACCCAATATGAAATCAACGCCATAAAAAAGGTAATGTTCACATCTTTATATCCTCTCAGAGCCCCTTGAATCGGTGCTTGAATTGCATCCGATAATTGAAAAAAGACCGCATAAATTAAAAAATGAGTTGTTAATGCCAACACTTTGGAATCTGTTGTGTATAAAGCAGCTACTTTTTCTTTAAATAAAAATAAAAAGACTGCACCTAAAAGAGCTAAGCAAACGGCAAGTAAAATACCGATACGACTGTACATCTTTGCATCTTCAAAACGCTTAGCACCAGCTTCAAATCCTACAACAATTGTTAAGGCCATTGAAATGCTGAGCGGAATCATATACAGAAACGATGCAAAGTTTATTGCTGCTTGGTGAGAAGCAATTGTCACCGTATCATATGCGCTCATAAACAATGTAACGGCTGAGAAGATACTTGTTTCAAAAAAGATAGCAAATCCAATTGGAATGCCGATCCCAAGTATTTCTTTAAATGAAGGCCAAGCGGGTTTATAAAATGTACGAAATACCTGAAATGATTGAAAAGGATCTTTTCTGGTGATAATCCAAATTGCCACGAGCAAAATGCACCAATAAGTAATAGCCGTAGCATATCCAGCTCCAACGCCTCCAAGCTTAGGGAAACCAAATTTTCCGAAAATCAATAAGTAGTTTAACGCAACGTTAATAGGCAAGCCAAGAAGGGTAATAAACATCGATGTTCTTGTTTGACCCAGTGCATCAATAAAGTTACGTAACACGGTATAAATGAATAGAGGAAAAATACCAATTGATAACGCCACTAAGTAATCTAACGCAATCCGAGCTACGTTTGAATCTAGATTCATAGCGTTTAAAATGGGGTTTACGACAAAGAATCCAATAACAATAACAATTAAGGCCATGATAATTGAAACATATAGTCCCTGAACAACTGTAAAAGCGACATTTTTCTTTTTATCAGCCCCAATCAGCTGAGCTACAATAGGAGTTACGGACATTAAAATACCACTTAGTCCAGTAAATACAGGCATCCAAAGGCTTGAGCCAATAGCAACTCCTGCTAAATCATCTGCTCCTACACGACCCGACATCATCGTATCAAAGAAGCTCATTGAAAACATACCGAACTGCGTCATCAAAATAGGTAATAAGATAAATAAAAACTGCTTCATTTTTTCCGTTTTAGAGAATGTTTGATTCATGTTTGTACTCCTATCCGTCAAGTTCACACGAGAAAAATTATATCACGATGAGGCTTGTTTTTGCGAAAGAATAGTTAATATATTACTATTAAATAAAAACAAGGAGGCATTATAATGGATTTAAATTTAAAAGGTAAAAAGGTGCTCATAACAGGTGGAACGAAAGGGATTGGTCAAGCAATTGCTGTGCTCTTTGCAGAAGAAGGAGCAGATGTTGCGGTTGCAGCTCGAGGTGAAGATGACTTAGAGCGTTTAAGTCAGAAATTTACCAACATCCGTACATATAAAGTAGATGTGACGAAACAAGACGAGCGCATTCAATTGATTGAAAATGTCGTAAAAGATTTTCAAGGTATCGACATTTTAATTAACAATGCAGGCGGAAGCAATGGAGGGCAAGCGCTAGAAACAAATTTATCATTGTTTTATGAAGCGATGGAGCTTAATTACTTTTCTGCGGTTCATTTAAGCAAGCTTGCAGCAGAGTATATGAAAGAACGAAAAGCAGGTTCCATTGTAAACATTACATCTATTTTTGGCCGAGAAAGCGGAGGTAAAGTAACGTATAATAACGCCAAGTCTGCTTTAATTAGCTTTACTAAGTCATTTGCGGATGAAATGATTTCCTATGGCATACGCGTTAACAGCATTGCGCCTGGAAGTATTCTACATGAAACGGGTAATTGGAAGAAACGGTTAGAAGAAAATCCTGAAAAAATTAATCAGTTTGTAAAAAATGAAATTCCAGCAGGTCGTTTTGGAACCGTGGAAGAAGTAGCTAACGCTGTGGTTTTTCTAGCATCTGAAAAAGCTTCGTGGATTGTTGGAGCAAGCTTAAATGTAGATGGCGGGCAGTCAAAAATGAATTTTTAATAGCAAAAAGCCTGCATTCCAGCTCTTTAATCTGAGCAGGTGTGTGGGCTTTTCATCATTATTATCCGATATGCTTTTTATTAATAGAAGGTAACTGAAAATCTTCATTAATTGCATCAGCAGTTAGCTGCCCCGATAGAGTGACCATCGGAACGCCACCGCCAGGGTGAGTAGAACCACCAACAAAGTATAAATTTGATAGAATTTGACTACGAGCAGGGATTTTAAAACCACCGTTCTTTTTACGATCGGTTGCTACGCCGTATATAGAGCCTCCATTTGCGCCGTATAGCTGCTGGATGGTGTTTGGTGTGAACCTTTCTTCAAATTCAATGCTATCACGTAGGCCTTCAAGACCCATCGCTTCAAGTTTGGTAAGAACGACATCTCGGTATTGTTCTTCAATAACGTTCCAGTCTTCACCTTCTTTTAATGAAGGAACGTGCGTTAAAATGAATAAGTTTTCTTTTCTTTCGGGCGCTTGTGTCACGTCAGATTTAGATGAAACACCAATATAAATCGTTGGATCTGAAGCAATTTCACCTTCATTAAAAATCGTATCAAATTCTTGCTGTTGATTTTTTGAGAAAAAGAAGTTATGGTGAGCAAGCTGCTCGTATTTTTTGTTGGTTTTGAAATCATTTCGTTATGAACCATCATCTTACTTTCTATATATACTTAAACGTAATTTTGTGTAAGCATATGGCGTGAAACAAAATGATTTACAACTGTTTCGTTTCAAATCTATTTGGGTAAAGAAACCGGAAGTAAAACTACTCGGTTGTTTTCTTCTTCTCGATCCTCTAAGTTATAGATGATGTACCAGTCATAACAACGACATTTAGAATAGTATTTCAATGAAAGAACAAGAAGTCCTTTTTCTTAAGAAAAAAATGGAATGGCATAAGATATAGAATTCATGGTGTCCAGCGTATTGTCAGTGTGTAGGAATGGCAAACTTAACATAATGGTGATAAAAAGCTTGAGAAAAATATAAATTGAACATAAGGATAAATTTATTTTTAAGTAGATGTTTGTACAGGCTGGGCATATAAATAGAAGAAGCAATGAACTAGTTATTTTTTCATGTTTTCAATAAAATATACAGCAAGAGTGTTGACAATTTTTTTTAAAGAGTTAAAATGTGAAAGAACAGTTTAGCTCTCTTACAGTTTTTGTAAGGGAGATTTCTTTTTACGAATTTAGACTAACATCCATCCAGATTTACGTCTAAAATAAATGAGCTCAAATTTCAAATAGATATAGAGGTGGGAATATGAAACAGCTCATGACAAACGGAAAAAACATTTTTGTTAAGCAATTACCGTTGTTTTTAGTTGCAGTATTGTTATTTTGGATTAAAACTTATGCCGTTTATCAAATTGAATTTAATTTAAGTCTTGAGAATTTTATCCAAAAGTTTTTACTATTTATGAACCCACTCGGTTCAGCAATTATCTTTTTTGCTTTTGCCTTACTATTTAAAGGGAGAGGAAAGGTACGAGCATTACTAGGTATTAACTTCTTATTATCATTTATTTTGTACGCAAACGTTGTGTACTATCGATTCTTTAATGACTTCATTACAGTACCTGTTTTAACTCAATCAAATAACTTTGGTCAATTAGGTGGAAGTGCAATGGCTTTAATTCAGCCAACAGATATTCTGTATTTCATTGACTTCTTTGTTTTAATTGCACTTATAATGTGGAAGAAGTTTGATTTACCTACAACAATTAGTAAACATACGGTAACAAGCGTATTTTTAGTTGGGGTTCTAGTTGTAAGTGCAAATATTGCCATTGCAGAAACAGATCGTCCACAGCTTTTAACACGTACGTTTGACCGTAACTATTTAGTTAAATATTTAGGTGCATATAACTATACAGTTTATGACATTATTCAAAGCTCGAAATCGTCAGCTCAACGAGCTCTAGCTGACAGCAGTGACGTAACAGAGGTTGAAAACTACGCAAAAGCAACTTACGCTGAGCCAAATGAAGAATACTTTGGTAAAGCTAAGGATATGAACGTAATTTATATCTCACTTGAATCATTACAAACATTTATGATGGGATATGAATTAAATGGTGAAGAAGTTACGCCATTTATGAACTCACTTAGAAATGATAAAAATACGCTTTATTTTGATAACGTGTTCCATCAAACAGGTCAAGGTAAAACATCCGATGCTGAGTTTATGGTAGAAAACTCAATATTCCCATTACCTCAAGGATCAGTTTTCACAACAAAGGCAAATAACACGTATCAAGCTGGATCTGCTATTTTAGGCCAAAACGGTTATACAAATGCAGTATTCCATGGTAATGGTAAGACATTCTGGAACCGTGATGAAATGTACAAGTCATTTGGTGTTGATAAATTCTTCGACTCAGCATATTACGATATGAATGAGGAAGATACGCTAAACTATGGTTTAGAAGATAAGCCATTCTTTAAAGATTCTATGCCTTATTTAAAAGAATTAAAGCAACCATTTAGCGCAAAATTTATTACGCTATCTAACCATTTCCCTTATCCATTAGATGAGGAAGATCAAACAATTGAGCCGCATACTACAGGCGATAAATCAGTTGACCAATATTTCCAAACGTCTCGCTATTTGGATGAGGCATTAAAGCAGTTCTTTGATGATTTAAAAGCTTCTGGCTTATACGATAACACGATGGTTGTTATGTATGGTGACCACTATGGTATTTCTGAAAACCATAAGCGTGCAATGTCTGAGGTTCTTGGTAAAGATGTAGGTGACTTTGAACAAGCGCAATTACAGCGAGTACCACTATTCATTCATGCTCCTGGTCTAGAGGGTGGCGTGAAGCATACGTACGGTGGTCAAGTTGATATTCGCCCAACGGTTATGCACCTATTAGGTATTGATACGAAAGACTATATTGACTTTGGTACAGACTTACTTTCAAAAGACCACCAGGAAATTGTTCCGTTTAGAAACGGTGACTTTGTAACTCCTGAGATTACAAAAGTGGACCAAAAAGTATTCAATAACGAAACTGGTGAGCAATTACCAGAAGAAGAAGCAAAAAAATATGATAAATACGACGAACTGGTAAAACAAAAGCTTGAGCTGTCCGATAAGCTTGTATATGGTGACTTATTACGTTTCCATACCCCAGAAGGCTTTAAACCAGTAGATCGTTCTCAATATGATTACAATAAGCGTGACTAAGAAAAAAGCGAAGGCAAACATGCCTTCGCTTTTTTATGGGAACTGAAACTTATTTGCTCTTCGTTCGTATATAACGTATAAAGGTAATTTATTTTAGAACTAGGAGTTAAATGGTATAATATTCTTATCATAATAAGTGAAACGTAACGATTTTAAACATAAATAGAGACGATAAGGAGTGAGCGGACATGAAAGTGGTGACATTTTTAAAACGATTGTTTATCGTATGGACTGTTGGTACAGCTACGATTCCAATTAGTTATTTAGGGTTTGGTGTAGGGATTGGTGATAGCATTTTATTAAGCTTTGGTACGGCTGCACTAACAGCAATATTCTTCGTTTTTAAAAGCGCTAGAATTGCATATAAAGACCCTTATAGAGAAGAACTTGCTTATATCAAGCATCAGGCTCGTGAAGCACGTAAGCAATTAAAAGTTATTAGCAGTTCTCGCTTTAAGCTAAAATCAATTCACATGTGGACAGAGCTTTCTAAGCTATATAGAGTAGGGAAAAGTATCGTTGATATGGTTGAAAAAGAGCCTGCGCGCTATAAAAGTGTTCAGCCATTTTTTACGAACTATTTGCAAGCAACGGTGACGGTTATTGAACGCTACGTATTTTTATTATCTAAACCTACAAAAAGTATTGACGTAAAAGAAAGTATTCATGAGGCTGAAAATGTGATACATGAACTGTCAACACAGTATGACCAGCTTTTAAATTCTGCACTTTCTCAAGATGTGCTAAGTTTAGATGTAGAAATGAAGGTTTTAAAACAACATTTTCAAAATGAAGAAGAATATGCGCCAATAAATCGAATGAAATAAGGGTGGGGTTTATATGAAAGAAGTGGAAAAAAAACAATCGCTAGATGAACTTTTAAATGATCCGTTTGCATCACCAACTTTGGCTACTCAGCTTGACCAACCGGTAGCTAAGCAGCTTTCAACATACAATAACTTAGCCCCTGAATACCAAGAAAAAGCACAGAAAATCGCCGAACAAATCGATTATAAAAACCAGCAGGCTATTCTTCAATATGGAGTAGCCGCACAGTCGGAGCTTTCGCAGTTCTCTCAGTCTGTTTTACAGCATGTGCAAACGAAAGATACAGGTCCTGTTGGAGATGTGATCGCTGACTTAATGTCTAAAATACGTCAGGTGAATCCAGATGATTTTACAACGAAGAAAAAAGGATTTATCAGCAGAGTATTTTCTGGTTTGTCAAAGCCAATTCAAAATTTATTAACAAAATATCAAAGTATTAACGTTGAAATTGATAAGATTGCGGATAAATTAGAACGTTCAAAGCAAATGCTTTATCGTGATATTACAATGTTAGATAGTTTGTATGATAAAAATAAACAGTTTTATGATGCGTTAAATATTTATATCGGAGCTGCAGAGTATCGATTAGAAACGCTTAGAACTGAAGCGTTGCCGGCACTTCAGCAGGAAGCAAAAGCAAAAAATGATTACTTGATGGCTCAGGAAGTAAATGATTTAAGCCAATTCATTAATCGTTTAGAAAAGCGCGTTCATGATTTAAAGTTAAGTAGACAAATTGCTGTTCAAAGTGCACCGCAGATTCGCTTGATTCAAGAAGTAAATCAAACGCTTGTAGAAAAGATTCAAAGTTCTATTTTGACCGCAATTCCCCTTTGGAAAAATCAAATTGTAATTGCGACTACACTGCTGCGACAAAAAGCTGCAATGGAAGCTCAGAAACAAGTATCTAAAACAACAAATGATTTATTAACACGTAATTCAGAAATGTTAAAGCAAAATACAATTGAAGTAGCAAAAGAAAACGAGCGAGGAATAGTAAATATTGAAACGCTTAGACAAACACAATCAGATTTAATTACTACGCTTGAAGAAGTATTAAAAATTCAAGAAGAAGGTCGTACAAAAAGAACAGAAGCAGAAGCAGAGCTGTATCAAATGGAAACTGACTTGAAAACAAAGCTAATGAATCTATAAATTTTCAATCGAATTAGCCATTTCTAAAAAGGCATTAACATTTTCTGTTTCAACCGGAGTGAAGATGGTGAGCCGCATAGCTGGACGCTTATCAGATGCCTTCACTAAATATGAAGTAGTTCGGTTCTTGTCGTTGCTGGCTGAATGTACACTGTGGAATGAAAAAGTCTCATTATAAGACGTGACAGAGCTTTTTTGAACGTCAGTTGATACAGCTTCTAATCCTTTTAGAGCTTCTTGTTCTACCTTGTCCCAATCTACGTTATCAGGAAGAACTTCAATACGCATCCACAGCTTATCGTTAGCATCGTAGTAAATAACATCTTTTCGTGGTTCTTCTTCTGTAAACGTATACCCTTCTAAGACATATAAAGAATATTTTTGGTTTTCACTAGTTTTTAAAAACCCCATTTTTTCTTCTTGCATACCTTCGTTTTCATACGCCATCATCTGTTCAAGAAGACGAATGGTTTGTTCATCAGATGAAGTGTCTGAGGATTCTTTTGATGTTTTTTCTTTTGGAGCTTGATCACTTGTACTATGAGAAGAATTATGGGACTTAGAGTTTTCTTGTGTTGTTCCACAAGCCGTCAGCATAATTGCTGTAAACAGAACTAACAAATATTTTTGCACACTATCTCTCCTTTAATTGAATGCTATTAATCATAGTAAACAATTCTTGTTCATCAGGTGAATGTTTTTTAATATTAGTTATAATAACTAGTATTTGTGCTTTGCTAGGAGCCTTTACGATATATAAGGCCGCTTTTTCTTGATCAGTGTAGGCTTCAAAAGCAGTAATGAGTGGCTTCTTAATATGGTGCTGATCGGCAATCATTTTAGCTTTTCCGAATTGTTCTTCAAAAGTAGATGTAGCCGTATTAACCGACGTAAGTTTATTTGCTGTATCGACTTCTAAGACTTGAATTCTCATCCAAGTATGAGGTGAATGCGTAGAGAAAATAATGTCTTTTCCTTCTTCTTCTTTTTGTAATTCATAGTCAGGTAATACATTTATTGAAAAGCCTTGATGACTGGACGTACCTTTTCTAGCGTTTTCTTGCTCACTTGCTAAAGGCAATATGTTCGTTTTTGTTTGAAGCGCACTAAGTGTAAAGATAAACAGAGCTACTATTACTATTCGATAGATCATATACAGTCTCCTTTATCTATAGTGAAATTGTCAAAATCAACCCTTCAATGAGTATAGTGTTCAATTTCTTACATTTTTCCCCATTCCATTAAAAGTAAACGCAATACGGTTGTTTTTATCGATTTGTTTTCATTTATTTGGGAGAACCTAAAAGAACATTCTAAAAAGAAAGAGAGTGGATGTCGAGTGAATCAAAAGTCGAAACAAGAGGAGTTGTCAAAGCATTCGTATGTATGCAGTGAATCATTTTTTGAGAATGACTTACGAGCCATTGTCATATCACAACTAGAGCAAGATCAAATAGAGAAACAAGAAAGAAGGTAAGCGTATGAAAAA
Organism: Priestia flexa NBRC 15715; assembly: GCF_001591565.1. Taxonomy (GTDB): domain Bacteria; phylum Bacillota; class Bacilli; order Bacillales; family Bacillaceae_H; genus Priestia; species Priestia flexa. The sequence continues at coordinate 8,957 of NZ_BCVD01000048.1, forward strand.
AGGTTGTTTGCTTCTTTGCGCACTTCTCTTTTTCACAGGTGCATCGAACGGACAAGCAGCAAAGAAAAGCCGCTTTTACTATGAAAAAAAAGGTGATATTGTTTGGGAAATTCCAACAAGTGAAGAAAAGATTATTGCATTAACGTTTGATGATGGACCTGATCCAACGTATACGCCACTCATTCTAGATTTATTAAAAGAATACAATGCAAAAGCTACATTCTTTGTTTTAGGTGACCGAGTTACTCAATATCCTACAATTGCTAAAAGAGAGGTTAAAGAAGGGCATGAACTTGGAAATCATACGTATAGTCACTTAGAAGTTCGTGGTAAAGATACTGTAAAAATAGAAGATGAGATTGAAAAGGCTGATGACAAAATTCAGCAGATAACGGGTATTAAACCCTATCTTTTTAGGCCACCAACTGGTTACTATGATGATAAAGTGGTGAAAGCAGCTGAAAATCAGCAGTATACTGTTGTATTATGGTCATGGCATCAAGACACATTTGATTGGAGAAACCCTGGTGTAGACAAAATTGTTCATCAAGTTCTGAAAAATGCAAGCTCTGGCGACATCGTTTTGTTTCACGATACAGGGGGGGATCGCATGCAAACGGTTCAAGCACTGAAACAAATACTGCCTGAGCTAAAGGAAAAAGGATATCGTTTTGTCACAATTTCAGAGCTTTTGAAGCATCATCCAAACTACGAATCGCTTTATTTAATGCAAAAGGAAAACAAAAACAAAGGCACTCCTTTAAAATAGGAGATGCCTTTGTTTTTTAAGGGGTAGATACATCCTCTTCGAGAGAGGTTTTTTTCTTTTGGAAATATTCCGTAACGCGCTCGCGTTTCTTTTTAGAAACAAGAACGTACAGAGTATCGCCAGAAAAGATTTTAGTATTTCCGCGAGGTGTAATTAGCTTTTCTTCACGGATAACAGCCGTAATTAAAACATCTTCTGGCAAGGGAAGTTCTTCAAGTGATTTTCCAGAGATTGCGGCATCTGGAACCAGCTTTAGCTCAATCATTTCATTATTGGTTTTGCCCATCGAAACAAGTTCTAAACTGTGTGGAACCACTTCTTTTTCACCATCTGAGAAATTCAAGTAATTGGCTAACGGAGAAATGGTTGCTCCTTGTAATAACGCAGAAGTAAGAACAACGAAGAATACCACGTTAAAGATAAGTGTGCTATTTTCAAGGCCAGCCATCATTGGATATGTAGCTAGAACAATTGGAACGGCTCCTTTTAGTCCTCCCCACGAAATGAATAGCTGCTCTTTCATTGTATATTTAGTGAAAAGCATGCTGATGAAAACACCTAATGGTCGAGCAACGAGCATTAATAAAAACGACAATAAGATACCTTGCCATGTAACCTCAATAAGCTCTTTTGGAAAGACGAGTAGACCTAAAATAATAAACATAAGAATTTGCATCATCCATGCAAAACCTTCATTAAAGCGTACAATTGCATGACGATATGTTAAATGGGAGTTTCCGATAATAACAGCCATTATGTAGACAGCTAGCAATCCACTTGCTCCAATAAAAGCAGTGACGCCATATGTTAAAGCTGCTAAAGCAAGAGATAATACTGGGTAAAGACCGGATGAATCTAAATTAATGCGATTGATAATCCATACGGAAGCTTTTCCGAGCACTAATCCCATTAGTAACCCCATTCCCATTTGCCAGAAAAAGTCGAGGAAAAGAGTAAAGATAGGTGATTCAGGTGCTTGGATTAGTTCAATAATTGAAACAGTTAAGAAAATCGCCATTGGGTCATTTGAACCTGACTCTGCTTCTAGAGTTGACGTGAGCTTTTGACGAATGTTTTTAGATCCTAAAACAGAAAAGACGGCTGCAGCGTCAGTAGATCCAACGATCGCTCCAAATAATAAGCCTTCTAGCCAAGTAACATCCAAAATGTACTTTGCTAATACACCGGTTACAACAGTTGTAATTAAAACTCCTAATGTAGCAAGAGAAATAGAAGGGCGAACGACGCTTTTGACGTCGGTCCACTTTGTTTGAATACCACCATCAAATAGAATGATAATGAGAGCAATTACTCCGACACCTTGTGCTAAAAGAGCGTTGTCAAAGTAGACGTAATGACTGAGTATCATACCAACAATAATAAACAGTACGAGGGAAGGTAGACCTAAACGCGAAGAGAATTTTGCTGTTAAGACTCCCGTAACTAGAAGAATGGATAAAAGGAAAATTAAATTGTCAATCGTAAAACTCAATGATTGTTCACCTCTTTTTCATAATTAAGTTGAATTTACTTTTGAATGGATAACGGATGAAAAGCTGCTAATAAACGTCAAATTCATTATATTCCTCCTTATAATAACCAAATCTACAGCAAAAAAGAAGCTGTATCAATAAAAGTATACCATAATCGTCAGAATAGAAGAGATTATTATGCTTCAGTATTTTTTAATAACTCAACTTTCGCATCGATAAATGTGCTATAAATTCATCTAGCTGTAGTTGCCGATGTCATTCAAGTACTATCATTGACACATAAAAATGCATGAAAAAACACCTATCCGTTTGGTATAGTTGATTTGTCGAGAATCAAACATTCCATACAGAAGAGGTGTCCTCTATATGATAGCGAATCATGACCAATCTAAGCAACTACCAAATGAAATAAAATCTACTTTTAAAGAACTAAAAGTATTGAAACATCTTAGAAAAGCTGGGATTACCAAGTCTTTTGGCTTTACCTGTGCTTATTTATTTCAGCTCATTTTCTGTTTGATCTTTGAAAACAAAAACTGGTTTCGAACACTTGAAAGTAAGAAATCTACCGATATTCCAGCTAAAGATGCGGTCTATCGTTTTTTGAACCGTTCCACTTATTCATGGAGAAGGTTTCTGCTTTTATTAAGCGCACACTCGATTGAAAAAGTAAGTAAGCTTACAAATCATGAGCGTATCAAAGTGTTGATTGTTGATGATTCATCTTATGATAAAAATCGAAGTAAATCGGTTGAACTTCTTGCGCGTTGTTTTGACCACGCTTCTCAAAAAATGCGCTTCTACAAAGGCTTTCGTATGCTTACATTGGGATGGTCTGACGGTACAACGTTTATGCCTGTAGACTTTTCTTTATTGAGCTCTAAAAACAGTGTCATCAATGGAGTGTCACAGAACATTGACAAGCGCAGTTCTGGATATAAGCGCCGTTTAGAAGCTTTACAAACGGCACCTGAACAAATTCCAACGATGATTCAACGGGCAATGAACTCAGGTATCGAAGCCACTTATGTGCTGATGGATACGTGGTTTACACATCAACCCCTTATTAAGGAGATCACAGATCAAGGTCTTGATGTCATTGGCATGGTGAAAAATTTAAAGCAACGTTACCTGATGAAAGGTAAAAAGGTTAGTTTGAAGGAACTCTATTCATTAGCTTCACCCGTTCAAGGAAAGAAAGGAATTCTACGGTCTATTCAAACGACACAAGCCAATGGAGTACCAGTTAAAATTGTATTTGTCCGTAACCGTAATAAAAAAAGTGAATGGTTAGCGATTTTAAGTACCGATTGCAGCTTAAGTGAACAAGAAATCATTCGTATCTACGGAATTCGTTGGGACATTGAAGTCTTTTTCAAAACAACAAAATCCTTATTAAAGCTACAAAAGGAGTTTCAAGGTCGTTCGTATGACTCTTTAATTTGTCATACAACAATCGTCTTTACTAGATACATTGTCCTCTCTTGGCAGAACCGTTGTAGCACAGACCAACGGACATTAGGTGGTCTATTTTATGATCTTTGCGATGAAATTAGTGATCTCGATTGGGCTGTCGCACTAGGACAGCTACTAGAGCTTCTTCAAGATGTCCTAAAAGAAAGTAACAAAAGGATTCAAAAGTTAATTCAATGTCAACTACAACACTGGATTGCAGGCTTACCTAATTACATCAAGGTCTACCTTCCTATTTCAGTGTGCGAAAGTTGAGTTAATAAAAAAGAACCCGGTTATATAACCGAGTTCTCTCATTATTATTTAAGATCTTGCTGGTAATAAAGCTCAGGTGCTTTAAATGGTTTTCCTTTTTGTGTTTTTGGTCCTTTATGATCTGGTCGAGCGCGATCATACACGGCAGTTCCCACAATTTCAGCGACATCTTGAAGTTTTTCTTTACTAATTTTGTCAATGCTATCTTCTGGTGTATGGTACCATGGTTCAGCTGGATCATGGATAAATAGTGCAGCAGGAATGCCTGCTTCTGCAAACGGAACATGATCACTGCGTCCACCCTCTGAATATGGAGTAGCCGCACCATTTAGGCGCAAGCTTGACGCCTGAGCTAATTTTGTTACAAAGTTAGCTTTTCCATCTGCTGTTTTTAATACTAAATCACCAGCATCGCGGCTCCCAACCATATCTAAGTTAAACATACCAACGATACGATCTTTCTCATCGTGAGATAAACCATCCACGTACTCTTGAGAACCAATTAAGCCAAGTTCTTCAGCTCCAAACGTTACAAAGCGTAGCTCCGTATCTGTTGGTAGAGACTTTAATACGCGAGCTAATTCAATGACCATTGCTGTTCCAGATGCGTCGTCGTTTGCACCAGGCGCACCCTCAACTGAGTCATGATGAGCCCCAATTACGATGATATCATCCGTGTTGCGTTTTTTTTCAGTTGGTGATTTTGTTGCGGTTACGTTATATGAAATACGCTCACTAACTTCAGCACCTTCAATATTTACAGTAGCTGTTAGATTGCCTGCTTTTATTTTTTCAAGAAGCTGTTCACCCTCCGCTTTTGGTAAAGCTACAGCTGGTACATAACCATCATTAGCTCCACCAAGCGTCCCGTTTAACTCACCGTCAGCATTATTATAAATAATAACGGCTTTGGCTCCTTTTTCAGCTGCATTTAATACTTTTTCACCAAAGCTAATAGAGCCACGTTGAATCAGTGCAATTTTGCCTGTCAAGTCTTGATTCGTTAACTCTTCTTTTGTTCCAAGGCCAGCATCAACAACTTCAGCGCTTACATTACCGTTTATGCTATATGTGAAAGCGCTAGGTGAATAGCTTGTCCCATCAGCTGAAAGTTCAACTTTAGATGCTTCTGTATAGCCAACGAATGTAAATGGCTCGACGTTTGCTTTATAACCAAATGATTTTAATTTCTTTTGAATATACCAAGCTGCTTTATGTTCAGCTGCAGTTCCAGCTACGCGAGGCGTTTTTGCTAAATATTCAATATCATTGTAGATGTTATCTACATTAATTTTGTTGAGCACCTTTTTATCTACCGCATTGTAAGCTTGACTCGCTGAAGCCTGAGTAGCAGGAGCAGCTGCAGTATATGTACTAGATATTGAAAGGGCTAAGCTTGTTGCTAGAGCAACGGATACAATTGTCTTTTTTGTTCTTTTCATTGTGTTCCTCCTTTGGGAAATTATAGATACAACTTAAAATTTATAATATTCCCAAAAATAAAAAAAGGGTAAATATTCCTATTTAGTTTGAATGTTTTAAGGTAAAATGCTATTTTTTATGTCTGAAATTATAAAATTGAGAAGAGGTTGTAAAAGAAAAGTAATCAAACCGTTATCGAATTCTTATTGATAAAGTTTCATGGACATGATGTAATAAAAGAAATAAGTGAAGCAGGAAGGGTAAAAGAATGAGAGATGCATGTCAAAAGATTATATTGCCATATACGCCTGAGAATCTAAGAATGTTACTGTTACAAGTTTGTGATGATGAAAATATGTTTTCGCATCAAGAGCTCGCTTATTGGTGTGATAAATTTACGTTACATTATTATGAATACGATGCAGATGAAAAGCAGTGGATGAGTGATATGCAACAACCTGATGCGCGCCAAGACTTGGCAAGGTCGTATGCCATTGCAAAAGATATTGGTTGGCAGTGGTATTATTATATGTCAAGGGGGACAACGCTGTCTGATATACAGTATACAGATTTACACTACTTAGAGCTCCCAAAGCATTTATTTGTTAGATGGCTAAACGAACTGTATGAAATGTAAATACATATGCGAAACATCCCGTTACAAAGGGATGTTTTTTTGTATGCTAAAGCTTTAACGATGATAAATATAAAAATTGGCGAGCAATTAGAGTGAAAAATCGTAAAAAACACAAAAACCGAGTTGACTTATTGGAATTCTTATAATATAAATAAAGGAGACTTATATTTGGAAAGTGTTGTAGGAGGAATTATTTTGACTTTATTATTAGTTATTCTTAACATCATTATCATGCTGGCATTAATCGCTGGTTTATATATGATGCAAAAAAAATACGTTTCATTTTCAAAGCGTGTATTCACTGCTCTAGGACTTGGAATTGTATTTGGATTTGCTCTTCAATTGGTATATGGACCAACTTCAGAAGTGACAGCTCAAACATCAGATTGGTTTAGTATTGTTGGTAGCGGTTATGTGAAATTTCTTCAGATGATCGTTATGCCACTTGTGTTAGTTTCGATTGTGGCCGCATTCACTCGCTTAAAATTAACGAGTAACATTGGGAAAATCAGCGGTTTAATTATTGGGATTTTAGTTGGAACAACAGCCATTGCAGCAGCAATTGGGATTGTGACAACAACGGGATTTAACTTAGAAGCTGTTCAGATTGAACAAGGAGCAGCTGAAACCGAGCGTGGAGCAGCATTAGAGGAGAATTTGTCAGGAATGCAAGCCCAAACAATTCCACAACAAATCATTGAATTGTTGCCTGCGAATCCATTTTTAGATTTAACAGGAGCACGACCAACTTCAACAATCGCAGTGGTTATTTTTGCTGCATTTATCGGAATTGCTTATTTAGGCGTAAAGCGTAAAAAGCCAGAAGAAGCAGCTCTTTTTTCAAAGGTTATTGATATGATTTATGCAATTGTAATGCGCGTTGTTACATTAATTTTACGCTTAACGCCATATGGTGTATTAGCCATCATGACAAAGACAATCGCTACGAGCGATATTGATGCTATCGTGAAGCTTGGTAAATTTGTTATTGCGTCTTATGTAGCGTTAGGAGCAATGTTTGCTGTTCACTTACTTTTACTAACGCTTGTCGGTGTTAACCCGATTATGTATGTAAAAAAAGCATTTCCAGTTTTAACATTTGCTTTCACATCTCGTACAAGTGCAGGGGCTTTACCGCTAAATGTGAACACACAAACGAGACAGCTTGGCGTTCCAGAAGGAATTGCAAACTTCGCAGGGTCATTTGGTTTATCAATTGGTCAAAATGGATGCGCGGGTATTTATCCAGCAATGCTAGCCGTTATGATTGCACCAACAGTTGGTATTAATCCTTTATCACCATCGTTTATTGCCACACTAATTGCTATTGTAGCTATTAGCTCATTTGGAGTAGCAGGTGTTGGTGGAGGTGCAACATTCGCGGCACTTCTTGTTTTATCTGCACTAGACTTACCAGTTGCACTTGCAGGACTTCTTATTTCAGTAGAACCTCTGATCGACATGGGGCGTACAGCATTGAACGTCAGCGGAAGTATGACAGCAGGTGTTATAACAAGTAAAGTAACAAAAGAATTAGATACAACAGTTTATAATGATAAAACAATTTCGCCTGAAACGGCAGAAGCATAAAAAAGCTGGGACATAAGTATTTCGGTCAATGATTTATCCGAACTATCGTGAGTTAACTACTTTCGATAGCTCGGATATTTTTTTGTTTGGAAAACATTTTGAACGAACTTGTTCTTACAGCTTAACGATTGTAGAAACGTCATGATCGGTCTTTGAGAAGGAAACATTTAATTATGTCTCACTCTCTTTCTTTGTGAGAAGATTAAAATTTCTAAATAATATGACATATCGGTTGATTTTTTTGAAAAGGGTAGTGTAAACTAATTATTGGTAACGCTTTCTAAAATTGAAGGAGGTATGGATTTGATGCAAAATATTGGAGCAAAACAAGTTGAAGTAAGTCCAAAACTGAAGCAATTTTTACAAGGTGTAAAGAAGCTTTATATTAACGGTGAGTGGGTGGAGTCGGCATCTGGAAAGACGTTTGAAACAGTAAACCCTGCAACTGGTGAAAAGTTAGCAGATGTAGCTGAAGCAAATGCTGAAGATATTGACCGTGCTGTGTTAGCAGCTCGTGAAGCTTTTGATAAAGGACCGTGGACAAAAATGTCTGCAGCGGAAAGAAGTCGTTTGATTTATAAGCTTGCTGACCTCATGGAAGAACACAAACTTGAACTTGCTCAATTAGAAACGCTCGATAATGGGAAACCAATTCGTGAAACATCAAATGCAGATATTCCTTTAGCTATTGAACATTTTAGATACTATGCTGGTTGGACAACAAAAATTGTTGGACAAACTATTCCTGTACAAGGAGCATACTTTAACTATACGCGTCATGAACCACTAGGAGTGGTTGGGCAAATTATCCCTTGGAATTTCCCGCTGCTCATGGCAGCATGGAAGCTGGGTGCTGCGTTAGCTAGCGGTTGTACAATTGTACTAAAACCAGCAGAACAAACGCCTTTATCAGCTCTTTATCTAGCAGGTCTTGCTGAGGAAGCGGGCTTTCCTAAAGGAGTGCTAAATGTCGTTCCAGGTTTCGGTAAAACAGCAGGTGAACCACTTGTTAATCATTTGCTTGTAGATAAGATTGCCTTTACGGGATCAACTGCGGTTGGAAAGTCGATTATGAAGCAAGCGAGTGAAACTTTAAAGAAAGTTACGTTAGAGCTTGGAGGTAAATCTCCAAATATCATTTTACCTGATGCAGATTTATCAAAAGCTGTTCCAGGAGCATTGGCGGGTGTAATGTTCAACCAAGGACAAGTTTGTTGTGCGGGAAGTCGGTTATACGTACAAAAAAAATTATATGATAATGTAATAGCAGACTTAGTGGCACAGTCTAAGGTGATTAAACAGGGTAATGGATTAATAGAAGATACAACGATGGGCCCGCTTGTATCTGCACAGCAGCAGAAGCGAGTCAAATCATATATTGATAAAGGTGTAGAAGAAGGAGCTGAAATCTTAACAGGAGGTTCGCTGCCGTTTGAAAAAGGATATTTTGTGGAACCAACAATCTTTGCTGATGTTGATCATTCCATGACAATTGCACGAGAAGAAATCTTTGGCCCTGTTGTTGCAGCGATGCCTTTTGATGATTTAGATGATTTAATTGCCAAGGCAAACGATACGACATATGGATTGGCAGCGGGCGTTTGGACGCAAGATTTGAAGAAAGCTCACTATGTAGCTCACGGTATCAAAGCCGGAACAATCTGGGTGAACTGCTACAATGTATTTGATGCAGCTAGTCCGTTTGGCGGATATAAACAGTCTGGAATTGGAAGAGAAATGGGTAGCTATGCGCTTGATAACTATACAGAAGTAAAAAGTGTATGGGTTAATATGGAATCTTAAAAACAATTTCAGAAACATTAGCATATCTATTTGTGAAAAAGAGTAGTCTTTAGTGGACTACTCTTTTTTATTATACGTTGCATAAACCATCTAGTATTTTGCGGAAGTAATTAGTAACTACTAATTCCATAGAAAGAAGTGATGCGTATGAAAGGAATACAGGGTCCGTCGACTTATCGTATGACAGGCCATTTGAAAGATTTTCAAGAAAATCCGCTTTTGTTTTTACGACATCTTAGTGAATATGGCGAGGCAACAAGCTTTCGGCTAGGTCATCGACGATGTTACTTAACAACGAATCCGCAAATGGTAAAAGATGTTGTTTTCACAAATGCCAATAGTTTTGTGGATGTAGGGATTAAAAATGTTGTTCGAACACTACAGGTTCACGACTTATATGAATTTAATTTTTCAACGGGGGTGCCAAATGTCAAGGGTTCCTTTGTGAAAAAACATTTTTCTACCTTTCGAATTGAGCATCGTACGATCGTGCAATCCCATATATCTTTATGGGAAAGTGGAGATCTAAAAGTATTCAATGAAGAAGTGCAAGATTTGGCGCTCTGTTTATTAGCACACAGCTTTTTTGGCGTAGCCAACAAGCATGATTTGACAGGACACTTACGAAAACTGGCTGAGTTGCGGACTAAGAGACATCAACCTTCGATGATAAAGGTGCCGATCCCAAAGCTTGGAAAGCGAAATCCAATAGAGGCACACGCTATAGCAGGTGTTTTTTCATGCCTTCAATCTCTTTACAATCACAGGTCAACTTGTGAACAAAATAATGTTTACAATGTACTTGATAATGAAAGTGAAGGTGACATTCTTCAGCGATTCTTTATTACGTACGACTTAATTCGCAATGCATGTAGTTGGCTGATGTATACGTTTTGTGAGCATCAGGATATTCTACGACATATCCAGTTGCTAAAAGGTCAGGAGCAAGATGAATATATGCGTATGGTTATTTTAGAGTCGCTGAGGCTCTATCCTCCGATTTGGTTATTTGGTAAACAAGCGGTAGAAGCTGTTCAGGTGGATAACTATCTCTTTAAAAAAAATGAAACGATTTTTATTAGTCCTTATAGCCTCCATCGTAATGAAGCTTATTTCTTAGAGCCTAATGAGTTTTTACCTGAGCGTTTTTGTTTAGATTTAAACGTCGATATACCACAACACCTTTACTTACCGTTTGGCATGATTGCAGAAACCGAAGCTCAAGTGGAATATGTTATGACCATGGTAAAAGCTATTACCCTCCCGTTAGTAACATCATTTAATATAAAAAAAGTGCGGTCCATTATTCATCCAAAAGGAGAGATTTTATTGGAGATGAAAGAGCCTTTTTCTATTGTTGTGACAAAAGACAAATCACCGATAGTAACCTCGTTATAAGATGCTTTTTCATTATTGATATATGAACGTATTGACATTAAACTCATTGAAATCTATCATTAAGTGCATCTATTATGAAAGGTACAGATAGAGGAGCTTATGGATAAACTACCCAATCAATTTATTGAACTTGTTGAAACATCCTTATTGCCTAACTTAATTATTAAAAGTGAAAATGAACATGACCCTGTTATAGTCGAATATGTACCTGGTGAATGGATTTTAATTGGAAAAGGCAACTATGCAGCCGTTTTTTATCACCCTTTATATGAAGGTCTAGTAGTGAAGGTATACAGTCGGTCATTTGAAGAGGTAAAAAAAGAAGCAAATGTCTATAAGAAATTAGGAAAACATCCTGCTTATTCTCAGCTTTATTATTATACAGATCACTACTTAATTCTAAAGAGGCTGCAAGGCATTACACTATATGAAGCTGTTCAAAAGCGCGTTATAATTCCGTTAACGGTTATAGATGATGTAAATGACGCATTAGCTTATGCTAAATCAAGAGGGCTCAATCCCTTTGATGTTCATGGGAAAAACGTAATGATGAAGGAAGGGCGCGGATACGTAGTTGATATTTCTGATTTCTATAAAAAAGGCATTGATAAAAAGTGGACGGATTTGGTGAAAGCTTATCACAAAATCTATGTGCCTATTATAAAAAAGTACCATCTTGCTATTTCACCATCTTTATTGAATCTAACAAGACACGTCTATCGCTTGTATCGCAAAGTGAAAAATAAATATAAAAAATATGTATGAAGGCTTTCTGCTCTTGGTTCATCACTAAAAGCAGAAAGTCTTTTTATAATGAAATTGCTATCTTATGCAGGTCTTTAAATCCTTATGAAAACATCCTGACATTGATATTTATTTTAAGAAAAACAAAAAAACATTCAAAAATTCGTTTTAAATGTCGAAATAAAAAGCAGATACACTAAAATCACGATGCACTGAGCGGACAAAGATAGGAGACATAGAAATGGATAAAACATCTTTTTTTGGTTTGATTTTAGCATTGGTTGCACTAATGATAGGAATGTTTCTTAAAGGTGTTAGCCCAGCTGTTTTAATGAACCCTGCGGCCATTTTAATCATTGTTCTAGGAACAATCGGAGCGGTAGTCATTGCGTTTCCAACAAGTGAAATAAAAAGGGTACCTAAGTTATTTGGCGTTCTTTTTAAAGAGCCAAAGATGGCTACACCAAAAGATCTTGTGTTTATGTTTTCTGAATGGGCACAAGTTGTTCGAAAAGAAGGGTTATTATCATTAGAAGCAAAAACAGCTGATGTGGAAGACCCTTTCTTGCAAAATGGATTAAATTTAGCAATTGATGGGCAAAGCGCAGATTACATTAGAGACGTGTTATCTGAAGAGATTGAAGCAATGGAAGACCGCCATCAGGCTGGCGCAGCTATTTTTTCACAAGCAGGTACATATGCACCGAGTTTAGGGGTACTTGGAGCAGTCATTGGGTTAATTGCTGCTTTAGGAAACATGGCTGACACAACTAGTTTAGGGCATGCTATCAGCGCTGCTTTCGTTGCAACACTACTAGGTATTTTTACGGGGTACGTTTTTTGGCATCCATTTGCTAACAAATTAAAACGTAAATCTAAGCAAGAAGCAAAGGTTAAATATATGATGATCGAAGGCGTTCTGTCTTTACTAGAAGGTGAAACACCAAAAATGATTGAACAAAAGCTGGCATCTTATTTACCAACAGCTGAGCGTAAGAAGCTATTGCAGGAAAGCGAAGTGGCTGAAAATGAGTAAAAAGCGTTCAAAGAAACAAAAAGAGGACGCTCATGTTGACGAGAGCTGGCTATTACCGTATGCGGATTTATTAACGCTATTACTTGCGTTATTTATCGTTTTGTTTGCCATAAGTTCTGTTGATGCTCAAAAGTTTCAAGCCTTATCAAAAGCGTTTAATGCAACGTTTGAAGGGGGAACAGGTGTGTTAGAGTTTCAAACACCACCTACTCCAAAAGAAGAAAACCTCCCGGCTGAAGACCCAACGGAAAAAAATGTAGCAAGAGATAGCGGAATGGATCCTAGTGAAAAAGAAGGAGAAAAGCCGTTAACGGAAGAGCAAAAGCAGAAAATTGCTCACGATGCCGACCAGCAAGAGCTGTTAACTGTTCAACAAAAAGTAAATGCATATATGGAAGAGAATGGAATTAAAGACAAGTTGCAAACCTCATTAACAGATGAAGGGTTACTAATCTCGATTCGGGATAACGTCTTTTTTGCATCTGGAAGAGCTGATGTTCGACCGGAAGATATACGTCTAGCAAAAGAAATTTCAAATTTGCTTGTAATGGACCCTCCTCGTAATATTATCATTAGTGGTCATACTGATAATGTACCGATACGCAACGCCGGCTTTCAATCAAATTGGGAGCTTAGTGTTATGAGAGCAATTAACTTTATGAAGGTTATTCTAGAAAACAATCGCTTAAACCCAAGTATGTTCAGTGCAAAGGGCTTTGGTGAATTTAAGCCGGTAGCCTCCAATGACACTGAGGAAGGCAAAAAGAAAAACCGCCGGGTAGAAATTTTAATCACACCTCGGACAACAACAGCAGAAAATGAGTAAAAACACGGTTTAATCCGTGTTTTTATTTTTTTATTATAATAAAAGACGTCGATTTTCATAAGTTCCGCGTACTAAATTAAGCTCTTCTCCCTCTAAAATTAAGTCAATTAAGGCACCATTAAATAAATCAGACACCTGCTTTTTATCATTTGCTTGCAGGTATTCAACTCGATACCATTTCTCATTATAGCTAAAATACATAAAGCGTCCCCACGTATAGTCTAGCCAAAACTTAATTGGTTTGCCGTTCACAAGCTTCTTTACGTACCCCCAGCTTCTTCCTTGGTGTGAATCGGTCATTTTAGGTTGAGCTGAATTGAACACTTGATAATAAAGCTTATTGTGCAAGTCATATAGCATCATACCTAAGTCACTCCTTTTTACTCGTTATTAATTAGTAGTATGCAAGGGAATAAAATTTAGAAGTAGTAAATGGACAAGCCTTCGTAATTTTAAAAATAATGCGAGTGTATACTAAAGAAAGACTGTTTGAAATCATTTACCTTATCTACATGCCGACATAATGGTTAACAAACGTGGGGAGTTGACTGAATTTCAATGCAGAAGAAAGCATAAAGGATTTCAACATAAAGAAATTTTGCTGACGTATAAGCCTATATCTGCTCCTTATTATACAAAAGAAGGGACCGTTGATGAGTGGTTAACGGATAGAGATCGTCTCTTTACGGTGCACAAACAGAAAGTTTTTCGAGGAAAGCTTTTTCATCAACCCTGGATTTTAGAAGATGGACACTATTCTATGAAAAAAATACGATTACGACAGCCTATCTACCAATAAATAAAGATGAAACAATTGTGCATTATGCACAACATCTTGTTACGTATTTTTATTCTTTTCAAAAAATGTGAAGAAATCGATATAAATAAAGGCTTGAACGAGCCTGTGAGGTTGTGGTACTATTTGCCTTGTGAAAATAGTGAATATTACATGGGATAAAAATGGCCTTTTTAGATGTGAAAAGGTAAATGAATTGAAAGTATATTTACATAAATTTGTTCGAATTATACATTTTTATCAAAAGATGTGTGCGCTTTTACATCCTGCAGCCATCTAGTATTCAAGTCATAAGTTTAGGGGGATTTGATTTTGAAAACACCAAGATTACCTTCAATTGGTGAAATTATGATCGTGTTACTTTTATTTCTAGCGGTTGTTGTTTCATTCGCACTCATTTTCGAACTTCCCATCCAGCTAGCGCTCTTTATTTCATGGTTTATTGTTATTGCGTTAGGTATTCGCTTAGGGTATAAATATGATTTTTTACAGAAAGCGATTACAAAAGGGATTGGGAACGGGTTAGAAGCGATTCTGATTTTATTAGCAGTAGGAGCTTTAATTGGAACATGGATCTCTGGAGGGATTGTTCCATCATTAATTTACTACGGCTTAGAGTTTATTAACCCTACGTTCTTTTTATTAGCTACTTTAGTTATTTGTTCAATCACTTCTGTTGCAACGGGTACATCATGGGGCACAGTAGGAACAGCAGGTATTGCAATGATGGCGATAGGGGAAGGAATGGGAATGCCTCTACCGCTCGTAGCTGGGGCAGTTATTTCTGGAGCATATTTCGGAGACAAGCTATCTCCACTATCTGATAGTACAATCTTGTCTGCTTCCATGGCAAAAGTGGATGTAATTGCTCATGTGCGAGCAATGCTTTACTTAGATATTCCAGCTTATATTGTTACATCTATTTTGTTTACCATTGCTGGATTTATGTACGGTGGTAACAACTTTGATAGTGAGCGAGTAGAGTTTTTAAAATCATCTTTACACGATGTGTTCCAAATTAATGTGTGGATGCTTGTTCCAATGGTTGTTGTTATTGTTTTATTAGCATTAAAAAAGCCGTCACTACCATCAATTGCAGTGGGTTCTTTACTTGGTGTAGTATGGGGAGTCCTTTTTCAAGATTTAAGCTTATCAACTGCTTTTCATACAGCTTACAGCGGATTTTCCATCGAGTCAGACATCACCTTTATAACAGAATTGCTAAACCGCGGTGGAATTGAGAGTATGGTTGGTTCAATTATTGTTATTATTTTTGGATTAGGCTTTGGTGGCCTGCTGGAAGAGTTAGGTGTACTAAAAGTACTTCTCTCTAAATTTGAACAATTTTTAATAAATGCCGGGAACGTCACGACAGCTACGATTTTTACAGGTCTACTAGGAAATATCTTCGGTTGCGCTATGTACGTATCGCTTATCTTAACGCCAAAGATTATGCAAGATAGCTATGATCGTTTAAAAATCAATCGACTTGTATTAGCGCGTAACTCTGAAGTAGGTGGAACGTTAACCTCAGGTATGGTTCCATGGACCGATAATGGTATTTTCTTAACAACGATCCTAGGTGTATCAACGTTTGCTTATCTACCGTTTATGTGGTTAAGCTTTGTTTCTATTATTATTGCTATTATTTATGGTTATACTGGAAAATTTATTTGGTATACAATAGATGAAAATAAGAACGTTAGCTGAAAAGCTAGCGTTTTTTATTTGAAAACGTTAGCTTTCTATTTTGTATTCATGAAATGTTGTAAAAAACCAGAAAAATTTTATAATCAAACAATGATTCTGATAGTAATACTTGCTTTTAGTCAAACAACTAGAACGAAAAGCGAGTAAAAGAATGTTGGGAAAGATAGAAGGAAAGAAGTGAAGTTAATGGCACAACATGAAGGACAAAATGATCTGAAGCGGACGATGAAAAGTCGTCACTTATTTATGGTCTCACTCGGAGGTGTAATTGGAACAGGGTTATTTTTAAGTTCTGGTTATACAATCGGACAAGCAGGGCCGGGAGGAGCGATGCTCACTTACTTGGTCGGTGGTTTTATTATGTATTTGGTGATGCTGTGTTTAGGTGAGCTGAGCGTAGCTATGCCACATTCGGGTTCATTTCAGGTCTATGCGACAAAGTTTATTGGACCTGAAACAGGATTTGCTGTAGGGTGGTTATATTGGTTAACTTGGGTTGTTACCACTGCTATGTTATGCAGTTTATTATTGGAGACGACGTAAAGGATTAAACGTATATACAGATCAAAGTGAGGCAAAGTAAGAAAAG
>NZ_BCVD01000049.1 GCF_001591565.1 Priestia flexa NBRC 15715
ATTGTGTTAATTAAGAGGGGATAAGAAAGCGTTGAGTTTAATTGTCAAAAGCGATACTCTAGAGGAAAGGCTCTATGACAGGGGAGATGAGGATTGGGGAGAAAAATTATTAGCTTACTGTTAGGTTTGCTGTTTGTTAGCTTTATTCCGGTACAAGCCGATGCAAGAGAATCAATTAAAGATGAAATTATGTACTATGTAATGGTAAATCGTTTTCAAAATGGAGACGAGAGCAATGATGTAAAAATAGACTATAATAATCCTTTTAGCTTTTACGGTGGAGACATAAAAGGATTGGAAAATCGAATTCCGTATATAAAAGATATGGGGTTTACAACCATTATTATCACGCCAATTTTCAAGAATGATGAACGTGGATATCATGGTTATAACGTTATCGATCATTATCAAATGGATGAACGCTTTGGAACCTTTCCACAATTGAAGGAATTTATCAAACAAGCTCATAAAGAAGACATGAAAGTGGTCATGGAGCTGCCTGTAACGGTCAGCAAGAAGCATCCTATGCTAGAAGATTTGAGTAAGGAGCAGTGGTTTACCGAGCAAGGAGAACGTGTAGAGCTACAAGTCAAGCAACCGGATGTGCAGAAGTACATAGAAGAAGTTGGAGAATGGTGGATTGAACAAACAAACTTAGATGGCTATTACTTTGCGGGTGTCGATGATTTTCCAGCAGCGTTTGTAAATCGGCTATCCCAGCAATTTCATAATAAGAAAGCAGGCTTTTATTTAATTGGTGAAGGTACGAAAGATTCCGATATAGAATCTCTCTCATGGGATTTATTTGTCAACCAAAAGCAGTCTAATGCACAGACTCAACAATTAAGTAAAGGTGGTGCACTTCCTCAGCTAAGTTATCATTCAAACGAAGCGAGCGGTACGTTCTTAGACAATCCTCGTACTGAGCGTTTTACACGAACCGTACTAGATGCTAAGGAACACCCGGTGGTACGAACCAAACAAGCATTAGCGTATTTGTATTTGTCTTCTTCTGTGCCGATTGTTTATTATGGTACGGAAATTGCGCTAGATGGTGGAAAAGGAAGCGATGCACATCGGCTCATGAACTTTCAATCGAACCCTGAAATTATTGAGTATCTCACAAAGTTGGCAGGCGTGAGAGCTGAGCTTTTGTCCGTTCGCCAAGGAGATGTCACTCAGCTTTCAGATGATAAAGGAATGGGCGTGTACCTTCATAAAAGTAAGGGTGAAAAAACGTTGTTTGTTATAAATAATGATTCTCGCGTGCAAGTTGCTCAAATAGAAGAAAAAGAAATAGGTGAAGATCAAGAGTTGAGAGGTCTTATAGAAGGTGGCATCATTCGGTCTCAAGGTGGACAATATCATATTCAGTTAGATTCAGATTCTTCGAATATATATCGAATAGCTGAAGATAAAGGAGTTAATATATGGTATATTAGTATGATGGTTTTTGTTTATGGAGGCTTTTTGATTTTTTTGATTGCTGCTTCTAAAAAAAGAAAAAAAGGTAAGTTAATCAATGCTGAAAAACAATAGGATTTTCGATCGTTTGATGATACTATTTGACTATAAAATGTCAGCGCTATCAAGTAATGGAGAGATGATCATATAGGAGGGGACATGCGGTGAGCGTAACAATAAAAGATGTAGCAAATTTAGCAAAGGTAGCTCCTTCTACAGTCTCACGCGTAATTGCAAATAGTTCAAGAATTAGTGAGAAAACAAAACAACGAGTACGCGCAGCGATGGAAGAATTAGGATACCACCCTAATATTATTGCTCGTAACTTAGCTAATAAAACAACAGAAGCAATTGGTATAGTTATGCCAAGTTCTGCTGGGAACGTTTTTCAAAATCCATTTTTCCCAGAAGTACTGCGTGGAATCAGTACAGGTGCTCATGAAAAAAAGCGAGCTATATATATGTCAACCGGTGAAGCAGAATCAGAAATTTTAAGAGAAGTAATGCAAATGGTACAAGGGAGAAGAGTAGACGGGCTGATTCTCTTATATTCTAAAATTGATGATCCGGTATTAGCATATTTAAAAGAACAAAACATTCCATTTGTCGTAGTGGGAAAACCGTTCAAAGATAGTGAGTATATCACATATGTAGACAACGATAATTTCAAAGCCGGGAAAGAAGCAACAGAATACCTAATTGAACTGGGGCATAACCGAATTGCGTTTATTGGAGGTAGTTTGGACCTTGTTGTAACGATTGATCGTTTAACAGGTTACGATAAAGCAATACAAGGAGCTGGGATTGCTTACCGTAGTGAATATGTCATTCATGAAGAATTTCTACAAGAAGGTGGAAAAGAAGCTGTTTGTGAGCTATTAAGCTTAGAGGAACGACCAACTGCTCTCGTTGTAGCAGATGATTTAATGGCTTTAGGTGTACTCAATACTCTTGATGCAATTGGAATTTCAGTTCCGGAAGATATGTCGATTATTAGTTTTAATAATGTATTAATTGCTGAAATGGCAAGACCTGCACTCACATCAATTGATATTAATATTTTTGAATTAGGATATCAGGCTGTACGTAGCTTGACGAAAAAAATCGAAGCTTCTTCTCAACCAATTGAAAGTATTCGCATTCCACATTCAATTGTGACAAGGCAATCGTGTAAAAAGCGGTAATGAGTAGAAAACGACTGTATATGTGTATATACGGTCGTTTTTTTATTAATCAAACGTTTGTTTAAATACCAAAAACCCTGTGGGAGTGAGGGTGCATAAGGTTACGCAAAATAATTTTGCTTATTGATAGATATTTCTTTTGCGTGCAAATATTTTTTGCTATTGGTCGGAGCTGAATTTCTTGAAAAATAAGAAAAAAACGGAGATACGCATGTTGGCATCAATCTTGCAATAAAGATTAGTGAGTAGAAAAGTCAACTTTAGGAGGTATTTACATGGTGCGTACATATCAACATGAACCATTTACTAATTTTAAAGATGAAAAGAATCAAGAGCTATTTCAAGAGGCTTTATCATACGTGAATACACAATTAGGAAAAACATACCCTCTCATTATTAACGGTGAGCGTATTGAAACGGATGAAAAAACAACGTCTATTAACCCTTCAAATAAGAAAGAAGTAATTGGCTACGTGTCATTAGCAAATCAAGAGCTAGCTGAAAAAGCAATGAATGCTGCGTTAGAAGCTTTTGTAGATTGGAAAAAATGGAAAGCTGAAGACCGAGCAAATATTTTGTTCCGTGCAGCAGCAATGCTAAGACGCCGAAAGCATGAGTTTTCTGCCTATCTAGTCAAAGAAGCTGGGAAGCCTTGGAACGAAGCGGATGCAGACACAGCAGAAGCAATTGACTTTATTGAATATTATGGAAGGCAAATGCTAGAGCTTACAAAAGGGCAGCCAGTTAATAGTCGTCCAGGCGAATATAATCAATATAACTATGTTCCGTTAGGGGTAGGGGTCATCATTTCACCTTTTAACTTCCCGCTTGCAATTATGGCTGGAACAGCAATTGCGGCCATTGTAACTGGCAATACCATTCTATTAAAACCAGCTGATGCAACGCCCGTTGTTGCAGCCAAGTTTGTAGAGCTCATGGAAGAAGCAGGTTTACCGAAAGGTGTCCTTAACTTTATTCCTGGTAAAGGATCTATTATTGGAGATTATTTAGTTGAGCATCCAAAAACAAGATTTGTTTCGTTTACAGGTTCTCGAGAAGTAGGATGTCGTATTTATGAACGCGCAGCAAAAGTACAGTCAGGCCAAATTTGGCTAAAGCGTGTGATTGCAGAAATGGGTGGCAAGGATACTGTGTTGGTTGACCGCGATGCTGATTTAGAGTTAGCTGCTTCATCCATCGTTTACTCTGCTTTTGGCTTTTCTGGTCAAAAGTGTTCAGCAGGATCAAGAGCAGTTATTCATGAAGACGTATATGATGAGGTCGTCGAAAAGATTGTCTCCTTAACAAAAACATTAAAAGTAGGGAATCCAGAAAGCGTAGATACGTACATGGGACCGGTTATTCACCAAGCGTCGTTTGATAAAATTATGAAATATATTGAGATTGGTAGAACAGAAGGAGATTTATTAGTAGGAGGGGAAGGGGATTCATCTAACGGTTTCTTCGTCCAGCCAACTGTGTTTGGGAATATACATCAAGATGCTCGCTTGATGAAGGAAGAAATCTTCGGGCCTGTTGTAGCGGTTTGTAAAGCGAGAGATTTTGATCATATGTTAGAAATTGCGAACAACACGGATTATGGATTAACAGGCGCAGTCCTATCAAATACACGCGCTAATATTGAGCGTGCGCGTGAAGAATTTCATGTCGGAAACTTATATTTTAATAGAGGGTGCACGGGAGCGATTGTTGGTTACCAACCATTTGGTGGATTCAATATGTCGGGTACTGATTCAAAAGCTGGTGGTCCTGATTATTTACTGCTTCATATGCAAGCAAAAACAACATCTGAAATGTTCTAATAATATACGTAAAATAAAACGAAGGAGGATGACTTAAATGGTACAGGTAAAACAAACAGACACAATTATTCAACAAACGGAAAGGTTCGGAGCAAACAATTATCATCCACTACCAATTGTTATTGAAAAAGCAGAAGGAGTGTGGGTGCATGACCCAGAAAACAATAAATATATGGATATGCTAAGCGCGTATTCAGCAGTGAACCAAGGTCATCGTCATCCTAAGATTATTGAGGCACTAAAGTGCCAAGCAGATAAAGTTACGTTAACGTCACGCGCTTTTCACAATGATCAGTTAGGTCCATGGTATGAAAAAATTTGCAAAATGACAAATAAAAATATGGCATTGCCGATGAATACGGGAGCTGAAGCGGTTGAAACAGCAGTTAAAGCTGCTCGTCGCTGGGCGTATGATATAAAAGGCGTTGCGGAAGATCAAGCGCAAATTATCGCTTGTGAAGGAAATTTCCACGGCCGTACAATGACAGCTGTTTCGTTATCATCAGAAGCGGAGTATAAACGAGGATTCGGTCCAATGCTACCTGGAATTAAGATAATTTCATATGGTGATTTAGAAGCTTTGAAAACTGCCATTACACCAAATACAGCAGCATTTCTTATTGAACCCATCCAAGGTGAAGCAGGGATAGTACTTCCACCAGAAGGATTCTTAAAAGCTGCTTTTGAACTTTGTAAAGAAAATAATGTACTCTTCATTGCAGATGAAATTCAAGTGGGGCTGGCTCGTACTGGAAAGCTATTTGCTTACGAGTGGGAAGGTTTTGAGCCTGATATGCTGATTTTAGGAAAAGCATTAGGGGGAGGCGTATTCCCAATTTCATGCGTTGTTGCAAACGATGATATTCTAGGTGTATTTAATCCAGGGTCGCATGGTTCTACGTTTGGAGGAAACCCACTTGCTTGTGCTGTTTCCCTAGCGTCGCTAGAAGTGATTGAAGAAGAAGAGTTAGCAAAGCGCTCATTGGAATTAGGTAATTACTTCAAAGAAGAGCTCAGCAAAATTGGAAACCCGATTATTAAAGAAGTTCGAGGTCGTGGTCTATTTATTGGTGTAGAGCTATACGAAGCAGCTCGACCATATTGTGAAAAGTTAAAAGCAGAAGGACTTTTATGTAAAGAAACGCATCACACAGTTATTCGATTTGCTCCACCGCTCACGATTTCGAAAGAAGAGCTTGATTGGGCAATTGAGCGAATTCAAAAAGTATTTCATATCTAAAAAGCCCAGTCGTACGGTGTTACATCGTGCGACTGAGCTTTTTTACGATAGAAGGAGATGTTGATAGTATGTATGAACAACTTGTTCATTTGTCATTGGAACAAAAAGTGGAGCTGCTCACAAAAACATTGGTGAAAATCGAAAGCGTCAACGGAACAGAAGGAGAGGAGAAGCTTGCTGAATTTGTAAAAGAGTTACTTCAAACATTTCCTTATTTTATTGAAAACCCCCATCACCTATGGGTACAAAGCGTTCCTCAAGATCCCGTGAATCGAAAAAATATCTTTGCATTTGTGAAAGGTAAAAAGCAATCGGCAAAAACCATTGTGTACCATGCACATTTAGATACGGTGGGGGTAGATGATTATGGACACCTTAAGCACATTGCATACGATGCTGATGAATTAAAGACATATTTTATGATTCAGCAAAAGGATGCAGAAGTTCAAGCTGATGCAGCATCCGGTGACTGGCTATTTGGTCGTGGGGCCCTTGATATGAAAAGTGGTATTGCAGTTCATCTTGTTAACACTCTTTACTTTACGGAAAGAATTAAGGAGCTCGAAGGAAATGTATTATTGGTCATTAATGGGGATGAAGAAAGTGAGCACCGAGGAATCTTAGCTGCTGTTAAAGAGTTGAAACGAGTGAAAGCAGAGTATCAGCTAGACTACGTAACGGCCATTAACAATGACTTCATTGCGCCTTTGTATGAAGGAGATCAAACACGCTATCTCTATACGGGTACAGCTGGAAAGGTATTGCCATGCTTTTACATTCATGGTCGTACGGTGCACGTAGGCGATACGCTGCTAGGAATTGATCCAAATGTGATTGCCTCTGAGCTGACGCGAAGTATTCATAATAATATGAGCTTAGCAGAAGAGCTTGAAGGTGAAATGATTTTACCACCGACTTGTTTGTACCAGAGAGATGGAAAAGACGCATATAATGTGCAGACGGCTGTATATACGCATTTGTACTTTAATTATTTTATGTATGAAAAGAAAATCAATGAAGTAACGAATGAATTGTTGAAAGTGGCACGTCAAGCATGTAAAGAGGTTGAACATAGGCTTGCTCATGCGTATGAAGATTTTTGTAGAAGAGCACAATTGCCTAATCGCACCCTGTCATTTGAGGTAGAAGTCGTTACGTTACACCAGTACCTTCTAGACTTACAAATACAAGGCATTGATCCGCGCTCTCATATCGAGCAAACGCTAATTAAATATGAGTCGTTAGAAGCTCGAATGAAAGCTTTTAAACTAGTAGAAGCACTTCAAGCTTTGGATGCTTCTCATAAGCCTCGAGTGATTTTGTTTTATGCACCACCTTATTTACCGCATAATCACGTAGACGTAAGCACTGAGAAAGGGCATGAACTTGTGAACGTGATACATGCTTGTGTGGAAAAGTTCACTTCTGAAACGAATGAGAAATTCGAAGTGCGAAAGTTTTTTCCTTATTTATCTGATGGAAGTTTTTTATCATTTTCAGAAACGCAAGAAGAAATACAGTCTTTCACGAGGAATTTTCCAGGTTGGGAGTTTGATCAAACCCTCCCATTTCAAGAAATTAAGGATTTAGACATTCCATCTATCAACCTTGGCGTATACGGAAAAGATGGTCATAAATGGACGGAAAGAGTCTATAAGCCTTATTCATTTAAGATTTTACCTCAGTTCATCCAGCATGTGACAACGGAGCTATTGAAGACGAAATAAGGCAAAAGCCTTATTTCGTTATATTCAAACGGCGCATCCGATATTGTAAGCTCTGTCTACTCATTCCTAGTGCCTTAGCTGTCTGTGAAATGTTATCTTCATGGTGTTCTAGCGCCTCTTTAATACAGTGAGCTTCAAACTGTAAAAGCTGTTTTTTCAAAGGGACATAGGCTTGATCTTCATTCCGTACCTGGCTTATCACTTTGGTATTAACAGGGGGAAGGAAGCGGTTTTGATATTGAAATGGCAAGTGATGATAATGAATTTCCTCCTCACCAATCATGAGATTCATCGCGCCTTCAATGACATGTTCTAACTCTCTAACGTTACCTGGCCACTCGTATTGTGAAAAAGACGACATGACTCGTTCATCAATTCCCATTACCTCCATTTGAAAGCGATCGTTGTATTTTTGAATAAATGTTTGAACAAGCTCTGGGATATCTTCTTTACGCTCTCTTAGAGGAGGAATCTGTAGCGTAACGACCCCTAAGCGATAGTATAAGTCTTTTCGCAATCGGTTTTCGTTAATAGCGTCAATGGGATCTTCGTTCATATTAGCGATAATGCGAACATCTATCGTTCTTTCTTTCGTGTCACCAATGCGACGAATCGTTTTTTCCTGCAAAACACGAAGCAGCTTTGCTTGAAGATTTGTAGGAAGCGAATTTATTTCATCTAACAGCAGTGTTCCTCCATTAGCTTGTTCAAAAAGTCCAGGCTGGTCTGCTGAGCCCGTAAAAGCACCACGCACTGTGCCGAAAAGAAGACTTTCCATTAAGGTATCTGGAATTGCTGCGCAGTTTTGTGAAATAAACGGTTTAGCTGATCGACTGCTTCCATTATGTATGCTTTGAGCAAATAACTCTTTCCCGGTGCCTGTGTCACCTACAATCAAAACAGATGAAGGAGTGCGCGTGGCTCGTTTAGCGATATTCACTACATCTTGAATAGCGGTACTGCTACCGATGATCTGCTCAAACGTCACCATTTTTGACTCTCGGTGTCGGTTGTTTTCGCGGATGAGCTTTTCAAGTTGAGTTACATCTTTCGCAATTTCAACCGCCCCTTTAATTTTTCCATCATCGATAATTGGAAAGGTATTATTGATTGTAGTAATTTCCTTTCCTTTATTGTTAAAGTACGTTTGCTTGACATTAATGGTTGTTTTACCCTCACGTAGAGCTTTGACAAGCGTACTTTCTTGATTATCTTGGAACATGAAGACATCAAGCAAGTTCTTATGAAGCACATCATGTTTTTCCATTGATTCCATTTTCATCATTTGTTCATTATAAATAATGGTTGTACCATGTTCATCAATTGCATGAATACCAGCATCAACTTCATTAATGATTTTTTCAAAGATGGACTGAACCAGCGGTGTAGAATAGTTAGACTTTGTCATTTCCTCAATCCCCTTTAAAGCAGCATCTTATCATTTATTATTTAAGCAGATATGTCTTTTATATGCAAAAAAGAAGAAGCTGTAGGGAAATCTACAGCTTCAGTAACGTATTATCCATTTACAATGGTTCCACCGTTTATATGGATAACTTGTCCAGATATATAGGATGAATCGTTGCTTGCTAAAAATACATAAGCAGGTCCAAGCTCAGAAGGCTGGCCAGCACGCTGCATCGGCGTATCTGCACCAAATGAAGCTACTTGTTGTTCATCAAAGGTTGAAGGGATAAGAGGTGTCCAAATAGGTCCAGGAGCAACACCATTTACTCGAATACCTTTCGCAGCTAATGATGCTGACAACGAGCGCGTAAATGATACAATGGCTCCTTTTGTTGATGAATAATCAATAAGCTGATCGTGACCATGGTAAGCAGTCACAGATGTTGTATTGATAATAGAACTTCCTTTTTTTAAGTGAGGCATCGCTGCTTTTGTAAAATAAAAAAATGAGAAAATATTTGTTTGAAATGTTCGCTGCAGCTGCTCAGCACTAATCTGTGTAATATCTTTTTGAGGGTGCTGCTCAGCAGCGTTATTTACTAAGATATCAAGCTGTCCAAATTTCTCAACGGTTTCATGAACTACTTTTTCACAAAACGGCTCTTCACCAATGTCTCCAGAAAGAGCTAAGCATGATACACCATATTCTTCAATGGTCTTCTTCGTTTCATCTGCGTCGTCATGCTCATCTAAATACGTAATAACAATATTGGCGCCTTCCTTTGCGAAATGATACGCAACTGAACGTCCAATACCGCTGTCACCGCCTGTAATAATCGCTACTTTTCCAGAAAGTTTTCCACTAGCTTTGTATTCCGGCTCAATCGCAGTTGGTTTTGGGTTCATTTCTGATTCAATGCCAGGTTGTTTTTGCTGATGTTGTGGGGGAAAGGTTTGTTTTTGCTGTTGTTGACTCATTTGCTTATACACTCCTTTAAAAGTAATTGATGATATAGAATGTAAATAGTATGCGTGGTGCTAGAATAAGTATGCATAAAGGAAAAAAAGACCAATAGCATAGCTACTGGTCTTTACCCTTAACAATAATGAATAAACTTAGCGGTAATTAATAAACTGCACGTCAATTGACAAATCCGCTTCTTTAATCGCTGCGATTACTTGCTGTAGGTCATCCCGGCTTTTAGCGCTTACGCGAAGCTGATCATCTTGAATTTGGCTCTTTACTTTTAAACCGCTTTTTTTGATTAAATTATTAATTTTTTTAGCATTTTCTTTATCGATACCTTGAATCAGTTTACCGCGCTGGCGGACCGTACCGCCTGAAGCGTTCTCAACTTTTCCATATTCAATGTTCTTTGTTGGTACACCGCGCTTAATTAATTTTGAAACCATAACATCTTTTAGCTGCTCTAGCTTAAACTCATCGTCGGAAATTAATACAAGCTCTTCTTTATCGACAGAAATGTCGCTTTTACTTCCTTTAAAATCATAGCGGTTTCGAATTTCTTTTAAAGCCATTGTAATTCCGTTTGTTACTTCTTGTAAGTCAACCTGTGATACTACATCAAATGAGCTATCTTTTGCCATAGAATCCTCCTTGTTTTTTTCTTTAATTATAAATAAAACGAAAAGGGGATACAACTGATATTGAACAAGCATCTTGAAATTGATACAATACAATTTTGAACGTTTGTTTTCATAATGTAGAATCAATGATGATAATACAATTTGATCATAAAAGAAATAAAGGAACTTCACATAAAGGATGGATAAAAAATGAGTAGAGTAGAACCAGGCCAAAGAGCATATTTGACTGTAAGTCGTGAAACGCCGATGGGATATATGCTTGACAGTGAAGAAGGAGAAATCCTTCTTCATAAAAATGAAACAACGCAAGAGCTAGCAGAGCAAGAAGAAGTAGAAGTGTTTGTATATTTAGATAACCAAAGTCGATTAACTGCTACTATGCATATGCCAGTTGTCGAAGAGGGAACGTATGCGTGGGTCGAAGTAGTTGACGTAAATGATGACTTAGGTGTATTTGTGGATATTGGTATGAGTAAAGATATGCTGATCGGTTCAACGGATCTTCCAGCTTTAGAAAGTCTGTGGCCTGATGTAGGAAACAAGCTTTACTGTACGATGAAAATATCAAAGCATGGAAAAATTTACGGGAAAGTGGCAACAGATGATGTTATGAAAGCAATGGCTAAGCCGGCTCCAAGTCATCTGTTTAATCGTGAAGTCACGGGTCGTATCTATCGCGTGCTACGAGTAGGATCTTTCATTATGACAGAAGAAGGCTACGTTGGATTTATTCATGAATCAGAACGTAAGAAAGAACCGAAGATTGGTGCGCTTGTAACGGGACGCGTTGTGAATGTAAAAGAAGACGGTACACTGAATGTTTCGTTGCTACCTCGTAAGCAAGAAAGTATGGATGAAGATGCGCAAGTTCTATACGATTACATGGAAAGCCGCGGAGGCGTTATGCCATTTTGGGATAAAAGTTACCCAGAAGATATTCGCACGCGTTTCAATATGAGTAAAGCAGCGTTTAAGCGCGCATTAGGAAAGCTGATGAAAGAAGACAAGGTTTATCAAGAAGAAGGATGGACATACTTCAAAAAAGATAAATAAAGGCATTACAAAACCGCTTGGAAGCTTCCAAGCGGTTTTGTAATGCCTTTATAGATGATCCGTTTTTTTAGAAAATGAATGTTTTCCTGCTTGTCTATTTCTTTGTTCATGTAGATTCTTTTGTTCTTGCTTTGCTTGATTATCTTTTGCCTTTTTATCGTTATCACTTGTATGAGGCATTCTAACACACACACTCCTTTTTAGAACATATCGTTAGATTACCCTTAACTACAAGCATTATTCGATAATTTCGTTTAAAAAGAAAAGAGCAATCGTCCCAGGTCCAGCGTGAGAACCAACGGCAGCTCCAATCATGTTAATTAAAAACGACTTGCAGCCGAATCGCTCTTCAATCAGTGCTTTTAACTGCATAGCTGTTTCTTCATCATCACCGTGGCTAATTGCAATGGTTTGATCAGCTAGATTTTTTGCACCGCGTTCGTCCATGATATCAATCATACGCTTTAACACTTTCTTGCGCCCTCTTAATTTTTCAATTGGAACGAGTTTACCATCTTCAACATGTAATAAAGGCTTGATATTTAGCAATCCTCCAACAAATGCAGAAGCTTTGCTTACGCGTCCGCCTTGTGCAAGAAAATCAAGGTCGTCTACAGTAAAGATATGCTCCATGCTAGACGCATATTGTCTTGTTTTAGATACAAGTTCTTTAAAGTTGAGACCAGCTGCCAGCTGTTGAACAGCATAGTGTACAACAAGACCTTGCCCAAGAGACGCACATTTTGTATCAATAATTTCTAACTCGAAGTTAGGGTATGTTTCCAATAGTTCGTTTTTGACCATCACAGCTGTTTGGTAGGTTCCTGAGAGTTCAGAAGAAAATGCAATATAAATACATTGCTCACCTGATTTAGCCAACTCTTCAAATGTTTCATATACAGTAGCTGGAGCAGCTTGAGATGTTTTCGGCATTGCTCCTTCTCGAATGGCTTCGTATACTTCTGCAGGATTAATTGTTTCTAAATCTAAATATTCCGTGTCGCGTAAATGAACGCGAAGAGGAAGCAATGAAACGTTATTTTCTTTGAAAAAAGAACAAGGTAAGTCACTAGCACTATCTGTTAAAATTTTTATTGACATAAATGTCACCTTCCTACTACATTTATCTAAGCGTTTATTTTTTTACGGTTTGATGAAAAGAAAATAAATACAATAATAATACTAGTGTATAAGCACTGAGGAAAAAATACAATTTATGAATAATTTTTTTATGAAATAAAAATGTTCATACTATAAAAAAAGAATGAGCAAATACTACATGTATACATAAGTTTGGAGGTTTGAAACGATTGAACAAGTGGCTGGAAGTCAAAAAAATTATTGTTGTTACAGTTGGTGCTTTATTAAACGCAGTTGCTTTAAACTTATTTCTAATTCCAGCGAATGTTTATTCCAGTGGATTTACAGGAGTCGCCCAATTAATTTCAAGCGTTGTAACTGACTATACGCCGTTTACAATTTCCACAGGTATTTTGCTGCTTTTATTAAACATTCCCGTAACAATTTTAGGATGGAAAAAGGTAGGTAAGACGTTTACGATTTATAGCTTTTATAGCGTTTTAGCTACAACGGTGTTTTTAGAGTTTGTACCGATTGAAGCTTTATCTCAAGACATCATTTTAAACGCGGTATTTGGAGGAGTCATTTTAGCTGTAGGAGTAGGAATTACGCTGAAGTTTGGTGCTTCAACAGGAGGATTAGACATCATTGCTATGGTGTTGTCCCGTATGAAAGATAAGCCAATCGGTGGCTATTTATTTACGTTAAATGCTGTCATTATTGCAGCTGCAGGTCTGTTATATGGGGCTGAAAAATCGTTATATACGCTCGTTGCCTTATATACAACGACTCGAGTCATCGATGTTATTCATACGCGTCACGTGAAAGTGACAGCGATGATTGTAACCAAAAAAGGCGAGGAGCTTAGAAAAGCCATTCATTCCAAGTTGGTACGAGGTATCACCGCTGTTCCTGCAAAAGGTGGTTTTACAAATGAAGAAAAAGAAATGCTAATGATTGTTTTGACAAGATATGAGCTTTTTGATTTAGAAAAAACTATTAAAGACGTCGATCCTCATGCGTTTACGAATATTGTACAAACGACAGGCATATTCGGGTTATTTCGCAAAGAAGAATAAAAGCAAAAGCACGCTGCAATACATAGCGTGCTTTTGCTTTTATTAATTCTTTTTTTCTAAATCTTCAGCAAGCTCATGCAGCTGTGCTTGTTCAGATGGAGAGGCATTGTTTTCAATATGAGATAACATATCTTCCGCAATTTCCATCTGACCTGCTGGCGTGTGTGATGAAGCAGCCTGCTTTGTATTATATGTTTGATTTAAAGAATTTTCGAAATGCTGAATTTGCTCCTGTTCTTGAGGTGAAGCATCCGACATCACGGCTTTTAACATTTCGCCTGAAATATCAAGTTCGCCGTTGTGGCTTTTATGATTTTCATGATTTGAAAGACTCTCGCCTTTATGATGCTCAGAGCGATTTGAAACAACATTTTGGATTGTCTCTTTTACTTGTTGAAAAAATGACTGTTTCATACGTTATTGACCTCCATGAGGAGCGTGGCTTTGCTGGGCTTGAAACGCTTCAGCCTCCGCCAGTGTCATATGATAAGGAATACGTTCATCATGCTTTTGTACTGCATCTGCACCTTGTTTGACAAAACGCTTTGATCGATTGCTTCTACCCATCATATCTTCCTCCTCTAAAATAAAGAAAATCGACACTTAACTAAGCGTCGATTATAGTGTGTGCAGCTTTGATGAAAAGATAGCGTAAAAAAATTACCTGTGCTTTCAAAAAATAGTCAAGTTATAAATTTAAGGTCTTTTCCAAATAATAAGCAATACCATTGTCTTCATTTGAAAGGTAGAATGGTTTTATTATCAGCTAATAGCGTGCCGTCTAAATCTAAAGCAATTAAATGTTTTTTTGTATTCATACAGTCTCCTTTACACATCTTAATAAGTAATCGAACTTAATTAGTTGGATTTATATATATTAAAAAAGAGCGTAATTCATTCGCTTATTTTCTATCTTACATA
Organism: Priestia flexa NBRC 15715; assembly: GCF_001591565.1. Lineage (GTDB taxonomy): Bacteria > Bacillota > Bacilli > Bacillales > Bacillaceae_H > Priestia > Priestia flexa. The sequence goes on from NZ_BCVD01000049.1 coordinate 14,587, forward strand.
AGTTTGTGGAAAGAACAAAGCACAACGTTTGACAGATAGAAATGAGATTGTTACGGTAAAACAATCAAAAAAGAATCTCATATATGAAAGGAGATTGCGACATGGATGAACAATTAAAAGAAAAGATCATGGAATCACTGGAAGAGGTAGTTGACCCTGAACTAGGCGTTGATATTGTAAACTTAGGCCTTGTTTACGACGTAATTATGGAGGAAAACCAAACAGTTGTTGTGACGATGACGTTAACATCAATTGGTTGCCCGTTAGCAGGAGCAATTACAGAAGACGTAAAGAAAAATGTAATCGAGGTAGACGGCGTTGAAAATGTCGAAGTGAATATTACCTTTAACCCTCCATGGGAAAAGGAGAGAATGTCACGATATGCGAAAATCGCATTAGGCATTCAGTGAAGAAAAAGTACTTCAGCTTAAAAGTTGGAGTACTTTTTTTGAATGTTATGTAATAAAAATTAATTTGTATGTATATTTAAAACAAAATAATAAACTTCAAAAAAGATAGACTTTTTTTAAATATTCGTTTGATTTTATTTTTATACAGTATTATAATGAGAAATAATTCAAACAGTTACGTAGAAAAAGGAGTAGTATTATGACACAGGTTAACGTCGGTATTGTTGGAGCAACAGGTTACGGTGGCGTCGAACTAATTCGGTTGTTAGACGGTCATCCACATTTTAATATTCACTCGGTTTATTCATCTTCACAGAATGATTTGCCAATATCTGAAGTTTATCCACACTTATCCCATTTTGCATATAAATTAAAAGAAATTAATCCTAAAGAAATGGCAAAAGAAGTTGAACTGGTTTTCACAGCAACTCCTTCAGGGGTATCGAGTAAACTAGTTCCCACACTAATTAACGAAGGATTAAAAGTAGTTGATCTCTCAGGAGATTTTCGATTAAAAGATGAAGAGTTATATGAGCAATGGTATAAAAAGCCTTCTGCTAGTTTGGAAGATTTAGAGAAGGCCATTTATGGCTTATCAGAATGGTTTGCAGATGAGGTATCATCCGCTGACTTTATTTCAAACCCAGGATGTTACCCAACGGCAACGTTATTAGGGCTAGCACCGCTTGCTCAAGAAAAGATAGTGGTTTCTAATTCTATTATTATTGATGCAAAGTCCGGTATTTCAGGAGCGGGTCGTGGGCTGTCTCAACTCGCACATTATGCTGAAATTAATGAAAATATGAAAATCTATAAAGTTAATAAGCATCAACATATTCCAGAAATTGAATCCGTATTATCACGATGGGATTCTGAAATTGGTAACGTAATGTTTAATACGCATCTCGTTCCAATGACGCGAGGAATCATGACTACGATGTACGCACAATTAAAAGAAGAAAAGTCGATAGAAGAACTTCATGCGCTGTATGTGCAGGCGTATGAAGCAAAGCCTTTTGTTCGAGTGAGGAAGCTGGGAGAATTTCCATCAACAAAAGAAGTGAGCGGATCAAACTATTGTGATATAGGCCTTGATTACGATGAGCGTACAAAAAGGGTCACAATTGTCTCAGTCATTGATAACTTGATGAAGGGTGCAGCAGGGCAAGCCGTACATAATGCAAATATCATGCTGGGCTTTGAAGAGAATTTAGGTATTAATGGATTACCTGTTTATCCATGATGAGCAGCGTAGGAGGGAATAATGTGATTACAGTAAAAAAGAGTTTGCTAGATATTAAAAAGATAGAGAATGGTACAGTTGTTAGTCCAAAAGGATTTTCCGCTGCGGGAGTTCACGCAGGACTTCGATATGAGAAAAAAGATATTGGGGTTATTATGAGTGAAGTGCCTGCTAATTGTGCGGCAGTTTATACGCTGAATACGTTTCAAGCAGCACCTTTATATGTGACAAAAGATAGCATCAGTCAAGAACAAAAATTACAAGCCGTTGTTGTGAACAGCGCTTGTGCGAATGCTTGTACAGGTGAGCAAGGTTTAGAAGACGCATATGAAATGCGTGCTACAAGCGCTGAGCAGTTTCACGTACCGGCTCATTATGTAGCCGTCGCTTCTACAGGAGTAATTGGCGAACTATTAAACATGAAGAAGATTAATGCAGGAATTAAGCAACTCCAACCAGTAAACACGCAGAAAGGAGCAGAAGCTTTTCAAACAGCGATTTTAACAACTGACACGGTGATGAAAACTGCTTGCTATGAAGTGGTCGTAGATGGAAAAACCGTTACGATTGGTGGAGCAGCAAAAGGGTCAGGTATGATTCATCCTAACATGGCAACGATGCTTGGATTTGTAACGACAGATGCCAATATCGAATCAGCCGTTTTACAAGATGCGCTTCGCTCTATTACGAATAAAAGTTTTAACCAAATTACGGTTGATGGAGATACATCAACAAACGATATGGTGTTAGTACTTGCAAATGGCAAGGCTGAAAACGAAACGCTAACGGTCAATCACTCTGATTGGAAAGCATTTTATGAGGCACTTCGACTTGTGTGTGAGGATCTTGCCAAGCAAATTGCTCGCGATGGAGAAGGCGCAACAAAGCTTATTGAAGTAAATGTTGAAGGCGCTGCTACCAACGAAGAAGCCAATATAATTGCTAAACAAATTGTTGGTTCAAGTCTTGTCAAAACAGCGGTGTACGGAGCGGATGCAAACTGGGGAAGAATTATTTGCGCAGTTGGCTACAGTGGAGTCAAAATTAATCCAAATGATATAACGGTGGCGTTAGGTGACATCGTGATGCTGAAAAATAGTCAGCCTCAAGCGTTTGATGAAGAAGCGGCTAAAAACTATTTACAGCAGGAACATGTAGCTGTGAATGTATCTCTTAATGAAGGAACAGCCAAAGGGAAAGCATGGGGGTGTGACTTAACCTACGATTACGTGAAAATTAATGCAAGTTACCGAACGTAAGGAGAGAAGACGATGTCAGGTGTAAAAACAATTGTTATAAAATGTGGAGGAAGCATCATTAATCAGCTAACCAATTCATTTTTTCGGGATTTAAAAAAGCTGATTGACAGTGGACATAATATTGTATTGGTACATGGTGGCGGTCCAGATATTGCGAATATGCTAGCAAAGCTTAATATTGAAGCAGAGTTTGTCGATGGCTTGCGCCGAACATCTAAAGAAGCCTTAGAAGTAGTGACAATGGTGCTCTCAGGAAAAGTAAACAAACAGCTGGTGCGCGATATTCAAATTCAAGGCCTCCAAGCAGTTGGTTTATCAGGGTGTGATGCACAGCTCTTAGAAGCCGAAGCTATCGACTTTGAAAAGTTAGGTTATGTCGGCGAAGTGGTTTCTGTTAATGAGCAGCTTTTAAAGCAGCTAATAGATCAAAGTTATATTCCAGTTATTTCATCAATTGGTGTAAATAGTCAAGGTGAGATATTTAACATCAATGCTGATGTAGCAGCAGGTTCGATTGCTAAGGCACTCGGAGCAGAAAAGCTCATGTTTGTAACGGATGTGCAAGGTGTTTTAAAAGACCAGCAGCTGTTACCAGAATTGACGGTAGAAGAAGTGAACCACCTAATCGAAGAGAAAACCATTTATGGTGGTATGATTCCGAAGGTCATGTCAGCAGTCAAAGCACTGTCTCCAACGCTACACGAAGTCAATATTATCAGCGGTATTAACGGCTTTTTAGATCAAAGTGGAAACTTAGTCGGAACTGCAATTAAACATACTATTAAAGGTGGAGAGGATAAAGATGAGCTCGTTATTTCCAACGTATCAACGTCTTGATATACATGTAAAAGAAGCAAACGGAACACATTTAACGGATGAAAAGAATCAAACATATTTAGATTTTATTTCAGGCATTGCCGTATGTAACGTGGGACATCGTCATCCGGAAGTTCAAAAAGCAGTAGAAGAACAGTTAAATAAAGTATGGCACGTGTCTAATTTATTTCATCAATCCATTCAAGAAGAAGTAGCTAGCTTGCTTGTTGCTAATTCAAGCGGAGACGCAGTATTCTTTTGTAACAGCGGAGCAGAAGCTAACGAAGCAGCTATTAAACTAGCGAGAAAGCATACCAAAAAGCATAAAATTATTACGTTTACGAAATCATTCCATGGTCGTACGTTTGCAACAATGACGGCAACTGGGCAAGCAAAAATTCATGAAGGATTTGGACCGCTTGTTAATGAGTTTGTTTATCTTCCATATAATGACGTAGAAAGCTTAGAGGCGGAAATGGATGATACGGTAGCTGCAATCATGACAGAAGTTGTTCAAGGTGAAGGCGGGGTAGTGCCAGGAACAGAAAGTTTTTTAACAACTATTCAAAAGCTATGTCAGGAATACGGTGCGCTGTTTATTGTCGATGAAGTACAAACAGGAATCGGTCGAACAGGTAAACCATTTGCTTATCAGCATTTTAATTTATCTCCTGATATTATTACAGCTGCAAAAGGGTTAGGAAGCGGAATGCCTGTTGGTGCGATGATTGGGAAAGCCTTTTTAACGGAGTCATTTGGACCAGGAAGCCATGGTACGACATTTGGAGGGAATCCAATTGCCTTAGCATCGGCTAAAGCAACGCTACAAATTATTTTTAATAAGCAATTCTTAGAAGAAGTCAATGCCAAGTCAGTCACTTTCAACAATCGGTTAGCAGAAATGCTAGAAAGCTATTCGGTTGTTAAAGAAGTTCGTGGAAAAGGTTTTATGATTGGTATTGAATGCGGTGAATATCAAGCACAGTTAATCACTGAGATGCGTGAAAAAGGGCTCTTAGTGTTAGGTGCAGGTCCTCACGTGATACGTTTACTACCGCCATTAACAGTAAGTAATGAAGAATTGGCAGAAGCACTAAATATTATGAAGCAAGTATTTCAAGAGCTTAAGGTAACGATATAACCGGTATTTTTTTGAGACTTATGTATAAAAATTCTTTAAAATAAATAATTATTCGAAGAGGGATGCAAAATGAATGGATATTTACATTTAGCAAACGGAGATTCATTTGAAGGTAGTATTGAACATACTGCCTCTCACCAAGCAAGCGGAGAAATTGTCTTTTTTACAGGAATGACAGGCTATCAAGAAGTTGTGACGGATCCTTCTTATAAAGACCAGATTATTGTTTTCACCTATCCATTGATTGGAAATTACGGAATTAATGAAAAAGACTTTGAAAGTAAAAAACCTCATGTAGCAGGCGTTGTCGTATACGAATGTTCCGATGAAGGATTCCATTATGAAGCGATGTATAGCTTTAAGCAATATTTGAAAAAGTGGAATATTCCTCTTATCACACATGTGGATACGAGAGCGGTCGTTAAACGAATTCGAAAAGAGGGTACAATGCAAGCAGCCTTTTCCGCTTCTGCTCAAGGTAACGTAGTAACGCACTCTGAACCATACGTAGTTAAGCAAGTATCAACGAAAGAAGTTGTATCACACGCTGGAGATAAACAACATATTGTACTAATGGATTTTGGCTGTAAGAAGTCTATTTTACAAGAATTGTTAAACCGTGGTTGCAAAGTGACGGTGGTTCCTTATTCGACTTCACTAGACGAAATTAAAGACTTAAAGCCAGATGGAATTGTTCTATCAAACGGACCGGGAGACCCGATGCAAGTGGCGAATCAATTATCAGAAATCAAAGCAATTATCAGTAAGTATCCAACGCTTGGAATTTGCTTTGGTCACCAGTTAATTGGCCTAGCGTTCGGTGCAAAAACCAAAAAATTAATGTTCGGTCATCGTGGAGCAAATCAGCCTGTTATTGATTTATTCACGAACAAAGTATGTATGACGTCACAAAACCATAGCTATGTGGTAGATGAAATGACAATCGAACAAACGCCTCTTAAAGTACGATTTAAAAATGTAAATGATCAGTCAGTTGAAGGTCTTGTACATGAGCAACTTCCGGTGTTATCAGTACAGTATCACCCAGAAGCGCATCCGGGACCAAGTGATAGCACATATATCTTTGATGAATTTATGAAGCAAGTACAGCAAGTTGGGAGCGAAAAAGTATATGCCTAAAGATAAAACAATACAAACCATTTTAGTTATTGGCTCTGGTCCAATTGTCATTGGGCAAGCAGCGGAATTTGATTACTCGGGCACACAAGCGTGTCTTTCACTGAAAGAAGAAGGCTATGAAGTCATTTTAATTAACAACAACCCGGCTACCATTATGACGGATACGCATATAGCTGATCGCATTTATTTTGAACCACTCACAGTGGATTCTGTTGAAAAGGTTATTGCAAAAGAAAAACCAGATGGACTTTTAGCAACACTAGGAGGACAAACGGGACTGAACTTAGCGTTAGAGCTACATGAACATCAAATTTTAGAAAAATACGGTGTGAAACTGCTAGGTACACCAATTGAATCTATTAAGCAAGGAGAAAGCCGTGAAGAGTTTCGTGCTCTGATGCAAGAACTAAATGAACCGGTTCCTGAAAGTGAAGTTGTAACAGAAGTTGAGCAAGCGTTAACGTTTGCGAAAGAAATCGGCTTTCCAGTTATTGTTCGACCAGCCTATACTCTGGGTGGAACTGGTGGAGGGATTGCACATTCACTAGAAGAACTTGAAAAGCTTGCTACGTCAGGTCTTCGAGAAAGTGCTATTCACCAATGTTTAGTTGAAAAAAGCATCGCAGGATTTAAAGAAGTAGAGTATGAAGTCATGCGTGATGCCAACGGAACATGCATTACAATTTGTAACATGGAAAATGTTGATCCAGTTGGTGTACATACAGGGGATTCTGTTGTAGTCGCACCTTCACAAACATTAACAGACGTTGAGTATCAGATGCTGCGTTCATCATCGATTAAAATTATCTCAGCGCTTGGTATTATTGGTGGTTGTAATATTCAATTTGCGCTTGACCCTACTAGTAAGCAATATTATCTGATTGAGGTAAATCCGCGCGTCAGTCGTTCATCAGCTTTAGCATCAAAAGCGACGGGATATCCAATTGCAAAGATTGCAGCGAAACTATCCGTTGGATATAACCTTCATGAGTTATTAAACCCTGTTACGGGCGATACGTATGCTAGCTTTGAACCAGCGTTAGACTATGTGGTTGTTAAGTTTCCTAGATGGCCATTTGATAAATTCTTCTATGCAGAAAGAACGCTCGGAACGCAGATGAAAGCAACAGGTGAAGTAATGGCGATTGATCGTACCTTTACAAGAAGCTTCCAAAAAGCATTATCGTCTCTTGAAATTGATTTAAATGGACTAGAAGTAGAAGAACTACAGGATTTATCTTTAGAAGCTCTATTTGATAAGCTAGCAGATCAAAGTGACGAGCGAATCTTTATCATTTTAGAATTGCTACGTCGAAGTGTGACAACAACAGAGATTCATGAAAAAACGAAAATTGATTATTTCTATTTAAATCATTTCAGTAACTTAATTAAACAAGAGCAAGAATTAAAGAACGTTAATTTGGATTCAATTGAAAAAGAAGCACTAAAGAATGCAAAAGAACAAGGCTTTACTGATGCATATTTAGCATCGATCTGGAATGTTTCAGAGCTGCAAGTACGTTCGAAGCGTAAAAATATGAAGATTTATCCAAGCTACAAAATGGTTGATACGTGCGCAGCAGAATTTGAATCATCTACTGCATATTTCTATTCTAGCTACTATGGGGAAAATGAAATCGAAACGTCTTCAAACAAAAAAGTGGCAATTATCGGGTCTGGACCGATTCGAATTGGGCAAGGTGTAGAATTTGACTACAGCTCTGTACACGGTGTGTGGGCGCTTGAAAAGGCCGGTTATGAAACAATTTTAATTAACAACAATCCAGAAACGGTTAGCACAGACTTTGAAGTAGCAGATCGCCTCTATTTTGAACCAGTTACGGTTGAAGATGTCTTAAACGTTTTAGAAGCAGAAAGCGTAAATGACGTTATCGTTCAGTATGGCGGGCAAACGGCTATTTCATTAGTTAAAGGACTTGAAGAAGCAGGAGTAAACTTGCTTGGTATTACTAACAGCATGATTGATGCACTGGAAGACCGCGAACAATTTTATCAGCTGTTAGACGATTGTCATATTCCTCATATTCCTGGTGAGATGGCAGACAACGAGCAACAGCTTGTGAAAAAGGCAAAAGAAATGGGCTTTCCATTATTAATTCGTCCTTCTTACGTTATTGGAGGAAAAGGAATGCTTACGCTTCAAAGTGAACAGGAGCTCATGGATTGTTTATCATCCATTAAACCATCACATTTCCCAATGCTTCTCGATGCTTACTATCCAGGGCAAGAAGCTGAAGTGGATGTCGTTTGCGATGGAAAAGACGTTTTAATTCCAACAATCGTTGAGCATGTTGAAAAAGCAGGTGTTCACTCTGGTGATAGCTATGCGCTTCTACCAGCTCAAAGTGTAACGAACGCTCATAAACAACAAATGGTTTTATATGCTCAAAAAATTGTTCAAAAGCTTAACTATAAAGGAATTATGAATATTCAATATGTAATCTATAACGACGAAGTATATGTTTTAGAGGTAAACCCTCGTGCAAGTCGTACAGTCCCTGTTGTAAGTAAAGTATGCGATGTTCCGCTTATTTCGCTATCAACGCAAGTATTGCTCGGGAAATCTTTGTCGGAAATGAGCGAACAAACGGGTTTATTGCCAGACCCATCATACGTAACAGTTAAGTTTCCTGTCTTTTCGACAAGTAAGTTATCAGGAGTAGACCCGCTTGTTGGGCCGGAAATGAAATCAACGGGAGAAGGAATTGCGATTGCTTCTACAATTGAAGAAGCATCTAAAAAAGCATTTCATCAATACGTAACATCTAAAAAAGAAGCTGTTGAAGTCTATATTGATGCAGCAGAAGTATCAGAAGAGTTAAAAACAGCGATTACCCATGCTGGCTTGAAACTGGCAGATACGAAAGATTTACAAGCTTGGACAAAAGGTAAAGAAGCATTACTATTTGTAAGTTTTGATTCTGCAAAGAAAGATAATCGTATGCTTGCATTAAAGCACGGTCTGCTAGTACTAACAGAACTAGAAACGTTTGAACTGTTCTTACAGTCATATCATGTAAGTGAGTATAGTGTATCGTCAATACAAGAATGGTTTCAACATAACGAAAAGGAAGTGACAATCTCATGAGTACCGTATCAGCATCCGCAAACTTAAAAGGTAAAGATTTGCTCACGTTAAAAGATTTAACACCAGAAGATATTATGTTTTTACTAGAAAGCGCTATTACCTTAAAAGAAAAGCATGAAAATGGAGAAATCGTTAAAACGCTTGAAGGAAAAACATTGGGAATGATTTTTGAAAAGTCATCTACACGAACGCGTGTATCGTTTGAAGCAGGCATGCTTCAGCTAGGTGGAAATGCGTTGTTTTTAAGCAGTCAAGACCTTCAAATTGGCCGCGGTGAAACAATTGGCGATACGGCTCAAGTGCTGTCGCAGTTTATCGATGCGATTATGATCCGTACGTTTGAACATTCTAAAATAGAAGAGCTGGCAGAATACGCTTCTATCCCGGTAATTAATGGCTTGACGGATGATTATCATCCGTGCCAAGCACTAGCGGATTTGCTTACAATTTATGAGCATAAACAAACGTTCAGCGGTTTAAAGGTAGCTTACGTAGGTGACGGAAATAATGTAGCTCATTCACTAATGATTGCATGTGCAAAAATGGGAGTTGATTGTTCAATTGGTTGTCCCTCTGGCTATGAACCAAAGGAATTTGTAACGGAATATGCAAAAAAAGTTGCCAGCGAAACTGGAGCAACCATTACAATTACAGAAAATCCTGTTAAAGCTGTTCAAAATGCTGATGCTATTTATGCAGATGTATGGACGAGTATGGGGCAGGAAGAAGAAGCGAAAAAGCGTTTAGAAGTATTTGCTTCGTATCAAGTGAACGATGAGCTTGTTCAGCATGCTAAGTCAGATTATCTGTTTTTACATTGCTTACCTGCACATCGTGAAGAAGAAGTAACAGCAAGCATTATTGACGGGCCGAACTCCGTTGTATTCCAGCAAGCCGGAAATCGCATGCACGTACAAAAAGCATTGCTGCAAGCAATATTAGCATAATGATGGCATAAAGAGACTGGGACATAAGTATTTCAGCCAATGAACTGTCCGAGCTATTGAAAGTTAAATACTTTTGGTAGCTCGGATAGTTTTTGTTGGTTTGAAAAACCACTAAAAACTAGTGGAATGGAGCTTAAGACACTCGACTCCCGCGGAAAGCGAATGTCTTAAGCGCAGTGGAACGAACTTGTTTTTACAACCTAACTCGTTTAGAAACGTTATGGTTCGTCTTAGAGATGGAATCATTTCGTTATGTCACAGCTTGTTGTATATATGTTCCTTTCGTATCATGTTTAATTTGGACAATCCCGGGGAACACGATAAACATATTAAGCAGAACGAAAGGTGAGGACATAATGAAAGTTTTAGTAGTAGGAGCAAATGGAACAACAGGTAAGCAAGTAGTTGAATTATTAGCTATCTCTAGTCAACACCAACCATATGCAATCAGAAATTGAACAAGCAATTCAATTTGCTCATTAAAAAA
>NZ_BCVD01000050.1 GCF_001591565.1 Priestia flexa NBRC 15715
GGGGTCAGTCCCCTATAAGCAGCGCGCTTTTTGTTTGCGTCATTTTTAATTTAATGATGGCTAGCATTATTTTAAGCCTGTTTGCTAGAGAATTTCTTTCGGTTTCTTAGAAATGCGACAAAAAGAAGCACCAGCGGAATGACTACAAAAAGAGGGATATGTAAAACCTTTATTACTATTGTTAACCCTTCTTGAAGATGCTCTTGAACATTGCTTGCACTCATAATGGATATAAATAAAATAGTGATGCCAAAAGGATAAGAAAAGCGTGAAGGGGATTCAACTTTAAATAAACTTGCTGCACCTAGCATAAATAAAAAGCGAATTGATCGAGCTGAAATAGCCATCTCAAAAGCTGGATTCGCAAAGCTAGCTATAGCTGTAATTGAAACAACAATAACCATAGCTGGAGCAATTAGCGAAATAAGAAACATAAAGATTCGTAATAAACGAATAGATGTTGCAATGTCAAAGCGAGCATAGTAGTCTTCTGGAGATTGGAAGAACTGCATAAAAATAGCCGGAACGATTAATATAAAAGGTGTTCCATCTACAAAAATAGCTATTCATCCTTCTGATAAATTTCCCGCTACTACATCTGGTCTTTCCGTATTGTAAACGGTAGGAAACGGCATCAGTGTTTGATCTTCAATAAACTGTTCAATATATCCCGATTCAAGGATACTATCGATATCGATTTCTTTCAGCCTGTTGCGCATTTCTTGAATAATTTCTTCTTTCACGACGCTGTTTATGTACATTAGATTGACCTTGGTTTTCGTTATACAACCTATTTTTAAAGACTCCGTCCGTAAGTCAGGACTCTTAATAATCCGCCTTACCAGTGCTAGATTTACTCCTATAGACTCTGTAAACGCAGCTTTTGGACCACGAACAACCATTTCAGTAGTCGATTCAGAAATAGCTCGAGTTTCTCCCCCAGCAGCACTGGCGCTTAGCACTTTATTTATCCCATCTACTAGTAATTGTGTCACCTGTTGTTAAGGATAAAAACACGCCTTCCCACTTATTCATAACGGATAAATCATCCATCCGTGGTTATGATACTTTCCGAAATGACGTCTAAAGCATTATTTACAGTTATATTTGTTTTGCTCGGCTCTTTGGTTATAGAATCAATTAAAGAATCTTGAATAGATTGATTGTCTACAATTCCTTCTATATAAATAATTGCAACTTCTATCTCCAAATTCAGCCCTAATTTTAAATGTCTAACAACTATATCCGAACTGTCACCCATTTTCTGTGCGATGTACTGACGGTTTGCTTCTAGAGAAGATTCTACACAAGAATTAGAATCATTGGCCGTATGCGAATTCTTTTGTTTTTTTTGTTTCTTAAAGAACGAAGGCATGAAATGAAACACCTTTCTTTTTATTTCTATTATCTTAACCTTACAGGGATTTCTTATGTGAGATTTTGCATTTTATATCTTTTTATAAATTGAGATAAAAAGGGAAAGTTACTTAAATGGAGTGTGTAAGCGATGAAAATTATAGGTATTGCTTTTCTAGTGTTAAGCTGTTTAATAATATTTTCCTTGGTTATTGATATTTCTCAACAATTCACTATTCATGAGGCGCTAAACAATGCCATAAGTCCCTTTCGCGTAATGAGCATTGGAGAAACATTTACTCTTTGGTTTCTTGTCTTTCTTTTTTTTGTCCAAGCATTTTATTTCTCCTGGAAGGACAAACGCAAAAAGAAGTAGGTACGCCTTGATGTAGATACAAGTAAAAATCCTCTTTGGATACATGGCTTTTTCATGTCAAATTTCATTGGATAAAAGAGCATTTATCTTTCCATACTAATAAATAAATATGGAAACAAGGTGAAATAATGGAATTTATAAGAATTGCTTCAGAGTTATTTGTAGGCTTTATTTGCTTGTTTTTTTTGACGAAATTATTGGGGCGTGCGACCATCACACAGCTCACAACGTTTGATTTCATTTCAGCGCTTGTGCTAGGTGAACTGGTTGGAAACGCGCTATATGATTCTGAAATAGGTATTGGAAGGATTGTATTTGCTGTAGCTGTTTGGGGCGCACTCATTTACTTTACGGAAGTTATTACACAAAAAAATATTCCTTTTCGTTTGTTTCTAGAAGGACGACCTTCCATTATTATTCGGAATGGGAAGGTTTCTTACAAAGAGCTGCAGCGTAATCGATTAGATATTGATCAACTATTGCACATGCTCCGCTCTAAGAACGCTTTCTCTATTCGTGAAGTAGCATATGCCATCTTAGAAACGGACGGCACAATGAGCGTTTTATTAAAGTCAGACTATGCTGCTCCTACCAAAGGTGATTTTCAATTACCTGTTACACAACCGACTCTTCCAATTGCCTTTATCAGTGACGGCCGTATTTTGACTAAAAATTTAACGGAGTCAGGCTTTACAGAGGAATGGTTACATCAAGAAATCGGAAAGCAAGGAATTCCTAGTGTTAAACAAGTATTATACGCAGAATGGCAGCAAGGCGATGCACTTTTTATTCAAAAGTATTAGCGTTTGTTAATACAGAATAAAAGCATCGCCTTCTTTTTTTTTAGATTAACACAACGAGAATGTTTAGGCTTTCTCGTTGATATACGTTCCTTTTGGAACATCTTGCTCAATGAATTGTGGAGCTTTTCTATGCTGATAGCGCACGTAGTTGTTCATGGAAGATAAAGGTAATGTAGAGTTTCGTTTATTTTGTAAGCTCGCAATTGGTTGGACATTTTGCACGGTTAGCGGCGTGTTGTTTTTCAGCTGACTTCTTTGCGCATATTGAATCGATTGATACGGTGTAATAGGTAAGATATAACCCATATTCTCTCCTCCTTTTATAGGTTTTTTCCCGTTTTAACAAGAGATATTCGACATTTTACATAAACAGTTGTTTCACCTTCTACCTATTCGACAGTCATTTGAATATGGTATGATAGTCTTTAGCTGTTTTAACCGAAATGAAACGACAAAGGAGGTCAGCGGTATGCAAACTGCTCTACGTAACGGGAAGAATATTACACTGGACACATTAGGTCGCAACCAGTTTCAACTGATTTATGAAGCAGGAATTCGAAATGAATTAACTTGTGCTCATTGTAAGGAACCCGTTCATCTTGCAATTGGAATCCATCGAGCTCCATATTTTTATCATCGTAACGCTCCTCACGAACGCTCAGAGTGTATGAAACCATCTCCCAAAAAACAACCCGTTTCTGTGCTGGCTTCAAGTGCAAGCTATGAAGAACAAGGAGGATTTCGGATTCCAAAAGGCAGAGCAATTGGGAAAAACGAAGTAAAAAATGAGCCTCAGTGGAAAAATTCTACTTTTTTCACCCCAATTCCTGCTTTTTCAGCATCAAAAGCGGAAGTGAAAGAAACGAATTCACCCTACTTTCATACATTGAAAGAACATCAAATTACGTTAGATACAAATCAGTGGAGCTCAGTTACTCACTCTGAAGGACCTCTTCTAATTTTAGCCGGGGCAGGAAGTGGAAAAACAAGAGTCTTAACCGCTCGTACTGCTTATATGATTCAAGAGCATAAAATTGATCCGCGTTCAATTATGCTCGTAACGTTTACATCAAAAGCAGCAAAAGAAATGAAAGACCGTTTAGCATCTTACCCTGGAATATCACCATCAATTATTAGGCAGATGCTCGTCGGTACATTTCATAGTATTTTCCTTCGGATGGTTGTTCATCATTCGCTTGAGTCTTGGCAAATGAATCGATTGTTAAAATGGGATTGGCAAAAAGAACAGATTTTAAAAGAAGCAGGCCGAGAAATAAATCTGGATGAAAAAGATTTCCCATTTGACCAAGCCATTCAACAGATCAGCTATTGGAAAAATACGCTTTTGGGTGTGAAAGATGTTCGCCCTGTTAGCCAGTGGGAAGAGCAAGTTCACCATTTGTATGTTCACTACGAACAAACAAAACAAACGCAAGGGCTGTTTGATTTTGATGACATGCTAGACGGTTGCTATCAAATGCTTAGAGATAACCCTGAGCTGCTTGTTCGTTATCAAAAGCGATTCCGATACTTTCTAATTGATGAATTTCAAGATATTAATAAAGTTCAGTATGCTATTATGAAAATGCTAAGCGCAGACTCTAAAAATTTATGCGTTGTAGGTGATGATGATCAGTCCATCTATGCGTTTCGTGGCAGTGACCCAAGCTTTATCTTAAATTTCGAAAAGGATTTTCCTGGAACGAAAAAAGTAACGCTTCACCAAAACTACCGCTCTGCTCATTCGATTGTGTCAGCCGCCAATAAGGTCATTGAGCGCAATACGGAGCGTCATACAAAAAATATGAAGGCACAGTTTCACCATGATCATGTGCCAACCTTTTTCTTCCCTTATGATGAAGAAGAAGAAGCCACAATGATTGTGCGAGATATAAAAGAAAAGGTTCAAGCAGGTGCGTCCCCTTCTGACTTTTCTATTTTATACCGTACTCATGCTTCTTCACGTGCGGTTTTTGAACGGCTGTCCCAGTCAAACCTTCCGTTCACCATTGAGCAAGATGCAGATTCATTTTATGAACGTCGGATTGTGAGAACGATGCTTGCTTTTTTACGTCTTAGCTTAGATCCAAACGATAATCAGTCGCTTACTAGTATCGTACAGGCACTATTTTTAAAGAAAACCATCTTAAATGACTTAAAAGCAATGAGCATTTTAAATGACGTATCATTTGTCGAAGCGCTTGGTCACCTAAAGGATTTAAAGCCGTTTCAACAAAAAAAGTTACAAAAGATTATTCCGTTGTTTTCAAGCTTAAAAAAGATGAAGCCTGTTAATGCCATTGAAACCATTTCAAAAGATATGGGCTTTGATGATTTTGTCAAAAAGCGTGGAAATGAAGGAAATGCCATGGAAAAAGGATCAGACGACGTTCGAGACTTAAGAGTTGTTGCACGTAAATTTTCAACTGTCCAAGAACTGCTTGACCACGCAGATCATATGATTGGCATGAACAAAGAAATGAAGGTTTTAAGTAAGCAGTTTAATGAGAGCGTTCATTTAACAACCATTCACCGTGCTAAGGGCCTTGAATATAAGCACGTATATGTTTTAGGTAATGTAGATGGCGGTATTCCTCATGACTACGCGCTGGAAGCGTATCGAAACGGTGAGATTGGTGCATTGGAAGAAGAAAGACGCTTACTCTATGTAGCGATGACGCGAGCAAAAGTATCCTTATACCTATCAGTTTTACAAACACGACGAGGAAAAACAGCGTACCCTTCTCGCTTTTTAAAACCTTTTTTAAAAGCGTATTAGTCATTGAATAATAAAGAGCTGGGGACTCCCCAGCTCTTTATTTATTTCTTCTTCTCATTCAGCATTTTAGAAATGGTACTAAAGTCAATGGACTGATTATTGCTAGCAAGTGCTTTGACAATCTGATCTTCTTTTTGTTTTGAAATTGGTTTATTTGCAATTTGAGCTACACGTTTGACAATATTGCGCACGGTTTGTTCATCTTTAAAGTTTGCATTTTGTACGGAGTTCGCTAGCTCGAAAATATCCTTCATATTAACGCCTGTTTTCTTTTCAATATTCTTAAACATATTGTTATCCATTTACATTGCCTCCTTTGGCATATAAAGCTTATGAAACCAAATTGCCTCTAGCCGCCATATTGTGTGAGAAGAAGCGGTTCTGTACGGAATACTCTATCGTATGCAGCAGCTGCCCAGATGGTGACCACTTTCAATCGACGGTTTGTGAGGTACACTATCAAAACAAAGTACGAGTGAACGTTCACTCGTACTCTTCTTTACTATATTCAGTAGAAGGGATTAGTTGTAACAAGCACAACCAATGATAACTAATAAAATAAATAGTACTACGATTAACGCAAAACCACCGCCGTAACCACCACCGTAGCCACAGCCATATCCGCTGTATCCAAAGCCCATAATTACACCCCCTCTGTCCTTCTTCTCTATACAATATGTGAAGCGGAATGGATTGGTATGGGCTTTTGGTCAAGAAATATTTTCATTGTCCAAATGGGTCATCATTATACAAATCATCAATTTGCTTTTCTTGCTTTTGTAATTGACGCTCGTGCTTTTCAAACTGGTGAGATAACTTTTCTACTTCATCCATCTTCTTTTCATGAGAACCAATAATTTGCTCTTCAAAAAACTTCTCTAATTGCTCAAAAAAATCTGCCATGGCATTCACCTCCTTCTATACTATGTATAGAAAGAAAAAAAGTACTGCCAAGATAGGCAGCACTAATGACTTAACGCTTCGGTAATTTAGCTCCGCAGCCACAGCCACCTTGCTTTGGCATTGGCTTTTGCACAGGCTTTGAAGGATATTTTACTGCTTTTTTCATCACCGGCTGCTGATAGTAATGAGGGTGCAGGTGAGGGTATGCTTGATTTTGATTATAATACATCCTATGGTCCCTCCTTTTCACAAAATGCAATCTATGACATTATATTCAGTTTCCAGCAAGAAGTTCAGTATTATTTGTCCATTTTACGCTGCAGCTTTAAAAACAAGTCCTGATTGCTAATTTCACGCTCACGGCTCGCCGACTGCTGCCTCATCTTATGCCTTTGAACGCCACTTAGCTTTTGCTGAAGTTCACTGAACCCTTGATCAATCGTTTTATCAAATGATGGGTGTGCATTTACAACTTCCTTCTGTTTTGCAGGTTCTTTTGGCTTTACAGCTTCTTTTGCTTCTATCTTTGACTGCGCTTTTTTCTCCTCCTCTTTTTGTTCGTTGATCATTGCTTTTAACCAATCAATTTCTTCAACTAGCTTTTTATTTTTCTCTTTATAACTCTCTAAGTCTTCCCGAAGTTCTTCGTAATTTAGCTCTTCACTCTTATATTTTTGATATTCTTCCTTATAGAACTCTAATTCAGCTTTTAAACTTGCAATATATTCTCTTACTTTTACTTCAGCCACAGCGCTTCACTCCTCCATGTCAGCTAGTTACTCATAAAATTTCTTTCTAGATGAATAACACATTTTCTTAATATGAATATGCTGTAAGTGAGTTTATTATTTCCTTCAAATTTTATGCATAAAGCGAACTTTTCTAAATTCCGCTTTTGTCACGGTCACACAAAACCGGGTCATTCATACACTATAGTAGTCCGATACCTAGTTAACGAACAGCATAAAGGAAGGACAATTACGATTAGGAGGTAAAAAGAATGGGAGAACATTTAGAGTCATTATGTATTCGCGTTCCTAAAGTATATGATTGGGTGAAACGTGAGGTAACACAAAACAGATCATTTATTCCAGGTCAAATTGATTTTCCAGATTCAATTGATCCAATTTGTGCAACATATGGTCCAACAGCAGAAGTTCAAGCAGTTTTAACAGATGAGGAAGGTAATCCAATCGACCTTTCCGATGACGATGCAATCAACTCAGTAATTGAAATTGCACCTTTCGGCAAACGTCGTACGCGCAAAATCGTATTACCAGACGGTGAGTTTGTAAAACTTCAAGAAGTACGCTTATCAATCAATGGATTCTACCGCGTAAAGTTAACAAACGTTACAAACTTCTGTAACACTACAGGTGTACCACCTTGTGTGTTATCTGATGATACGTACACTTGGTCAACAGTGCAAACATTCTATCTATGTGCACCAGAAGGAACGTACCCAGTTGTACATTTAGACAACTTTGATGGTATTGGAAATGTACTTTGCAGTGACGACGATGAATTTGAAGGCGTAGACTTAGAACTATTTATTTGCTTAAGCGTTCAAATGGAAAGAGATGTAAAAATCGAAGTTGAAGGAAGCTACTGCTACCCTCGCCCTGAAATTTTAGACAAATTAGGATGTGGCCCAGTTTACAATCCACCAACATGCGATGACATCTTCCCAGGTAGACATCACCACCATCACGGTCACGACCATGATCACGATGATGATCACGGCGGAGAATACGAATTCGAATAAGTCAATGCATAATCAGAGGAGAATTTTTCTCCTCTTTTTTCATTGATAGTTATTACTTCGCATACATATGTAATATTGATAGCTACGTTACGAAAGGAGATTAAATGATGTCCCCTTCACCTAAAGATGATTCCATGCTGATGCGTCAAAAGCTCATTCACTATAAATCCGAACTAAAAAACTATGAAAACCAAATTAGACAGCTTGAGAGAGCATTAGATCGCGAGAAAGAAAACTCTTTATTTTGGAAGAACAAACATGCCGAAGCCTATTCAATCAATGATAAAGACACGGAATTAGAAGAACTTGAAAAAGAGCTGTATCAGCTTAAAAATGAGTACTCAGAGCAAGCCATTATCATTGAATCTTTAAAAGAAAGAATTTCGCGCAAGCAACCTATTATTGAAGAAAAAGTCGTGGAAAAAATTATTGAAAAACCTGTTGAAAAAGTCGTGGAAAAGCGTGTAGAAGTAAAAGTTGATCGATTTCAAGCAACCGACGTCATCAGCTATTTTCAGCATTCTGTGTTAATGCCCACTCCAGACGAAGAAGAAATGATGATTTTAGGCAATGCTGTGGTTATGAATCAAACAGGCAAACCGCTTGTTTCACCTGTTATTTGCTTAAAAGTAAAGCCGCAGGAAAACGTATCGCTAACAGGAAAAGTCGTGGATGAAAGTGAAATTGAGGCCTCAAACCTTCCAGCATCAGCGCTTCAATGGCAGTATGCCCACCCAAAATGGCAAGAAAAAATAAAGCAAGATGGCGAATACTGGATCAGGCCCACTCGTTCTGCTCAGCTAGCACCCAATCAGCCAATGCGTTTTGAATCGTTTCAGCTTCTCATTCCAAAAGAATTAAACTCATCTTTTGTCATTGTAGAAGGATATTTTTACAGTGAGGAGTGGAAGCAAGGCATTCCTTTCCTCAATAAAATCGTGCTTACTCTTCCAACAGAAGAATAAAAAAACAATCGGCTGTAAGTCGATTGTTTTTTCTATGCCCGTCCATTTATTTCATAAATGATTCAACAATCCCTGCACACCCGGCAATCGCTAAAACAATAATTGCAGGAATTGCAATCTGCGGAAAAAACGTATAGCCTGCATAAATTGCAATTGCACACCACATGCCCGTACACCAATAGCAGCTTAAGAGTTCTCCAATCCACTTTCTAAGCCCTTTTCCTTTTACCGTTAAGTAAGTAATCTCATTTCCTTGTTCATCAGGCTCTGTAACCATTTCATGAAACGGCTTACGAATAAATCCTGTAATCTTATCAAATACAATCAGCCTTGTGAGGCGAAACGTAGCAAAAACGAATAAAAATAAATAAATCCAGGTCATTTTAAACCCACCTTTACTGAAAAAAGCTAACAAGAAAAATTCATTTGTTAGCTTTTTACTTCTTTAAATCTTAACAATTGAAATCGTTACGATATCTTTGACAGGCACCCGATTCGGCTTATCATGTGGAGGAGCTAAAATTGATACTTCACCGTCTACAAATTCCACAATTGTTCCGATAAACGAATTTCCTTCTACACTTATTTCACAAATTGGCTGCGACATATGTTTTGGAAACCCACATAGAAAATTAAGTTTTTCACTAATGTTCATATATTGAAATGCTTTATTTGGTTTTTTTTGCTCTTTCTGTTTATGAACATTTGCAGGTAACCCAGCTTTCTCAGGTTTAACTTCTTGTGACTTTACGTCTTCAATTGGTGAGAAAGTTGGTTCTTCTTTTAAGCGCTCCTGCTCTTTTTCATTTTGCTTCGAGCTATAAAAATATTGCATAGATCTTGTTGTTTGTGCTTGGTTCGGCTGCACAATGTACATTAAAGGCTCGTTGTCTTCGGACCTTGAGCGAGAGTCAGTCATGAAGCATACCTCCCATTGCTTGTTATCGTTCTCTTAAAAATGTATGCTTGCTTGCTAGAAAACTTGTTTCTTTTTTTATAACGACACAAAAAAAGAGCGCTACATGCCGTAGCGCTCTTACAAGAACGATTAACGTCCGATAATATGGAAACCAGAATCCACGTGTATGTTTTCACCTGTAATTCCACGTGATAAATCACTGAATAAGAATGTTGCCGTATCGCCAACTTCTTCTGGAGTCGTTGTGCGACGAAGCGGTGCACGCTCTTCAATTTGTTTTAAAATTGAGTTAAAGTCGCTAATTCCTTTTGCAGATAACGTACGAATTGGTCCTGCAGAAATTGAGTTAACACGAATACCGTGCTGACCTAAGTCTGAAGCTAAGTATCTTACGCTAGCATCTAAAGAAGCTTTGGCTACGCCCATTACGTTATAGTTCTGAACAACGCGCTCTCCACCTAGATAAGTTAGTGTTACGATGCTTCCGCCTTCTGTCATTAGTTCTTTTGCTTCACGAGCAACAGCCGTAAGTGAATATGAGCTGATATTGTGAGCTAAAAGGAAACCATCTCGAGATGTATCTACAAAATTACCGTCTAAATCTTCGCGATTTGCAAACGCGATACAATGTGCTACGCCGTGAATATGGCCTACTTCTTCTTTAATTTTTGTGAAACATGCTTTAATATCTTCATCTTGTGTTACGTCACAAGGTAATACAAGCGTATCTTCACGCTCTAATGAAGCTGCAAGATCGCGAACGTTCTTCTCTAAGCGTTCTCCCGCATATGTAAATACTAAACGTGCGCCTGCTTCGTGCAGTGAGCGAGCAATACCCCATGCAATGCTTCGTTTATTTGCTACTCCCATAACAACAAATGTGCGATTCTCTAAGGATAAGCTTTTTAACATCTTTTAATATCCTCCTACTTATTACAAGTTATTAGTACCTGGTATTAATATAAGTATAACATAGAAAGAGCAAAAAAAGCTATCATTTATATAGACAAAGAGACTGAAGCTTGGTGAAGTGCTTGCTTCTGAAAAGAGGAAGCTAAATCCTTCTCACTGCGCTACTGGGTCTCAGTCTTTCCTATCGTTCGCGCAGGAGTCACGTATCTTATGCTCCATTTCACTTTTCTTTAAACGTAGTTTCCGAATCAAAAAATCCGAACAATTGAGAGTTACCTCTTAATTGTTCGGATAAATTATTGACTAGGTTACTTCCATCTAAGTCTTATTTCACTAACGAATTTTATATTCCAACAGCATTTTCAGCTCGTTTACGTATGAGCGCGATCCCGTTACAATCAGCCGGTCATCTAACGCTAGTTCCGTATCACCGTGAGGAACGATGGAGTCTTTACCTCTAAAGATACGAACAAAGATGACATCACCCGTAAATGGGAATTTACGAAGTTCTACCCCTTGGTATTTTGGGTTACGCATATTGATTTGATAAAGAGCCGACTCTTGGTTTGTTAAGATATTTAAAACCGTCGGTGACTCAATTAACGCTTTTAATAGTGCTGTTGTTGACAATAGTACGGAGAAGACTTCCACTTGGTTTGCTTTTAGCTTTTCATCGAGCTCTGGCGTTTCAACACGCGCAATGACTCGACCTGTCCCATATTCTTTGGCAGCTAATGCAATCGATGTATTGCGCTCTTCTTCTCCTGTTGTAACAACGAGTACATCCGTATCTAAAATACCTTGTTTTTGTAGATATTCTACATCATAAGATTCAATATCATTAATATTAAAAACAGAGTCAGACGTACGGTTATCCAACTTTTCATTCGACGTATGATAAATCGTTACGTCATACATATTTAAATCAAGATCACGAATTACTGGTAGGGTAAATTGATTCGCACCAAGCATGTTAATCTTAAGTTTCTTCTCATTGATCTCTGGCTTTGGAAACAGCTTTCTAAAGACGATTGGCGTAATAATACACGTAATGACCGCTACTAGAATGAGGGCTCCTGACATTTGTGAATCAATGACACCAATGTTTTCACCAACCGTAGCTGCTGCAATAACAAGTGAAAGCGTTGATGTTAATAAAAAGCCTGATGCTAACACTGTTTTTGTATCGTACCAAATGCGCATAATCATTACTGGTAACAGCTTTGATAACAATAAAGCTAAAAGCAATAAAGGCATTAGAATAAGTACTTTTGAATCTCCAAACAGCGACCAAACATCAAGGTCTACCCCAACCATTACGAAAAAGATAGGGATTAAAAAGCCATATCCGAAGGAATCTAGTTTATGCACAAGATTCTTATCTGGAGCAAGCAGTGATACAAGTACGCCGGCTAAAAACGCTCCTAAGATATTTTCTGCTCCAATTGATTCAGAAAGTCCCACTAGGATAATAATAAGCGCAAATACTGCTCGCGTATCAATCTGAACTGTTCCTTTAGACATCGTTTCAAGGAAAGAACGATGCTTAAACTGCTTACCGATAAAGTAGAATAGAACACCGGCAGCAAATAGAATAAGCAGTAGCCATGTGTTTCCTCCTCCCGATTCTGCATAAATTGATGCAAAAACAGCAAGAAGAATCATCGTCACAAGGTCTGCAATAACAGCAATTAGTAGGATTGTTTGCCCAATGGACTTTTTCATAATTTGGGCATCCTTTAAGGTTGGAACAACAACTCCAAGTGAAATGGTTGAAATAATAAGCGTCATTAGAAACGCATTGTCAATAAATCCTGTCCAGACAAAAATATAGGATAATAACAAGGAAACAGCAAAAATAGCAAGAAATACAATGGTTGATACAGCAAACGAATTCGGAATCGTTTTACCAGATTTCGTCTTTTCCTTTTTTTGTCCACCTGCAAATGCAGAAAAATCAATTTCTAGCCCGCTTAAAAACATTAAAAAGATAAATCCGAGGGTAGACAACGTCTCTAACCACATATCTTGTTGAACTAAATCAAATCCACTTTTCCCTATAATTAACCCCATAATAATTTCAGCTACTACGACAGGGATAACGTTGAGTTTAAAGCGATGAAGTAGAATTGGTGTTAAAAAAGCGACCGTAATTACGATGACAAGAGAGGTTACGGATGCATGATGTTCCATCTACTTTTCCCTCCTTTTCCTTCACTTGCTTAGTATAATAAATGTATATTAAGCTAGTGTTAAATTTAAATGTCAAGCATAAAAGGGAATGCTCAATCTGTCAACATCTCTATTTTAAATAACTCATAAAAGTTGTCGCTAATCCGAAATAAATTAAAATACTAATAAGATCATTAATCGTCGTAATAAACGGTCCAGATGCTACCGCAGGGTCAATCTTCAAACGATGCATAAATAGCGGAATAAATGCGCCTGTTAACGTTGCAACAATCAGCGTAGCAAATACAGAAATACCAACTAACGCTCCAAGAATAAAATCACCTTGCCATACATAGACAACTAGCGTTACGGCAATACCACAGGAACCTCCTGTAATGACACCTGTTAAAGCTTCTCGAACGAGTAGCTTTAGCTTTCCTTCTTCCTGAATTTCCCCTGTTGCGATACCACGAACAGCTACCGCTAATGCTTGAGTACCCGTGTTTCCAGCCATCCCACCAATCAGAGGAATAAAGATTGCTAAGATGGCTACTTGGTTTAATGTGTCTTCAAAGCGGCCAATTAAGCTTGCCGTCATCATCCCTAAGAACAGAAGAATAATCAGCCAAGGCAATCGCTTTTTAGCTGCGCCGAACGGACTGTTCCCCGCCGTATCGTCCACGTCGCTAATACCCGCAAGTTTGGAATAATCGTCAGATGCTTCTTCGTCCATTACATCAATTACATCATCGACGGTAATGATTCCGAGAAGGTGCTGCTGAAAGTCTACTACCGGTAATGCCAGGAAATTATAGTCCCTCATAATTCGAGCAACTTCTTCTTGGTCTTCCGCAACAGAAACCGCTACAACACGTTCACTCATAACATCACTAATCATCGTTTCTTCATCTGCAACAATTAAGTCTCTTAACGAAATAACGCCTACCAAATGCTTTTGTTCGTCCACAACAAACGTATAATAAATTGTTTCAGCTCCGGGAGCTTCTCTCCTTAAAATTTGCATCGCAGAGCGAACCGTTTGGTTTGCTTTAATAGCGATAAATTCTGTGGTCATGATACTACCGGCCGTGTACTCTTCATAGTGAAGCAGTTCTTTAATTTCATCCGCTGCTTCTTCATCCATAATGGTTAAATAGCTCGCTACTTGCTCTTTATCTAGTTCGTTTAAAACGTCAACGGCGTCATCCGTTGACATCTCAGCTAGCATATCAGCAGCAAACATTGGATGCATCTCTGAAAGTAAATCTTGATAGTCTTCTTCCGGTACTTCTACTTGTTCGAAAATATTAGCCATTTCTTCTGGTGAAAGCATTTCATAGAGCGCAAATCGCAAATCTTCGTCTAGCTCTTCAAAAAACTGGCCTTGATCATATGGATGCATATCTAGAAATTCTTCTCGAAACGCATCAATTTCATTTTCTTTGAGCAAGTTAATTAATTGCTCCTGAAGTCTCTTTTGCTCTTCTCTTTCCATTGATTCAGTCATAAACATTTCCTCCTCTCAGAACAAAACTTCTCTTACTTTATTATGAAATGAACTAGATTTCAACTCATAACTCGTAGTAAAATTTTAAAAACTTCTGTTTATCTAATTATTATGTGATAAATCTTATCGATAGTTTGCACAATATAGAATGAAATTTCTACACCCTAAAAGGTTTATTTTTCAAACGATACGAAATTCATTGGAAAAGAGCGTGAAGAAATGTGAAGCTAGACATAATTGGAGATATTCATGGCTGCTACGATGAGCTTGTAGAATTAACAACTAAACTGGGCTATAGCTGGACCTCTACCTACCCTACCCATCCAGAAAAGAGGCATTTAGCCTTTGTAGGAGACTTGATGGACCGAGGACCTCACTCCTTAAAAGTAATCGAGCTTGTTTGGACTCTTGTCGTCAAACAAAAAAAAGCGTATTACTGTCCTGGAAACCACTGCAATAAGCTTTATCGATTTTTCAAAGGAAATAAGGTCCAAATTAAGCATGGGTTAGAAACAACCGTAGCTGAATATAATGACCTCTCCCAAGCACAGCAGCAAGAAATCAAACATAAGTTCATGGAACTTTATAAGAATGCCCCTCTTTATGTTCACTTAAAACAAGAACAGCTTGTTATTGCACACGCTGGAATTCGGGCAGACTATATCGGACGAAACGACAAAAAAGTAAAAACATTCGTTTTATATGGAGACATTACTGGAGAAACACACCCAGATGGTTCACCTGTGCGCAATGACTGGGCTAAACACTACAATGGGACACCATTGATTGTTTACGGGCACACACCGATTAAATCTCCTAAGCTACGTAACAATACAATCAACATTGATACAGGAGCGGTATTTGGTGGCAAATTAACTGCGTTTCGCTACCCTGAAAAAGAGCTTGTTTCTGTTCCCTCTTCCATGCCTTATGTGGCTGAAAAGTTTAAAGAATAGCATAAGAGCACTACTCGCAAGTAGTGCTCTTATCGTATTTACCCTCTGTTTTGTTGAACTAAACGCTGCATATCCTCAGGAAGCGGTGATTGAAACGCTAGTTCACGTTGCAAAATAGGGTGAAAGAACGTGAGCTTATAGCTATGTAGCGCCTGTCTGCTTATCTTCTCTCTGTTCCCACCGTATAGAGAGTCACCTAGTAAAGGACATCCCAAATACTCCATATGAACGCGAATCTGATGCGTACGCCCTGTATCCAGCTTCAAGTCTACTTCAGAGAACCCATCGTATTCTTGTATCACTTTGTAATGCGTAACGGCATGCTGACCGTCTGAGCGTACCATTCTTTCAATAATACTATCGTTCTTTCTTCCAATTGGGGCGTCAATTACTCCTTCTTTTTTTGAAAGAGTTCCATGAACAAGCGCACGATATGTACGCTTAATCGCTCTTTGCTCTTGAGCTTGAGAAAATAAGAAATGAACATGGCGGTATTTAGCAACTATTAATAAACCTGAAGTATCGCGATCGAGTCTATTCACTAAGTGAACCGTAGAAGCAATACCGTTTTGCTCATAGTAAAACAGCAGCGCATTGCTTAGCGAATCATTCAGGTGCTCTCGCGTTGGAATACTAGGCATACCAGCGGATTTATTAATGACTAGCAAGTAGTCATCTTCATAAATCACATCTAACGGTAGAGGTGATTTATGAAGATTTTCACTTGGATATTCAGGTGGAAACGTCACTTTCACAAAGTCTCCGATAGTGAGTATATGTAGAACATTTACTTTCTCACCATTTACTTCAATACAACCACCCTTAAACTTGATATCCGTTAATGCTGCTCGAGATATATGATGCCTTTTTAGAAAGTCGCGTAATAAAGAACCGCTAAATGAATCTGTTACGTGCCAACTTAATGTAAATAGCTTGTGCATATCATATCTCTCCACTTAATCACATACAAATGAATCTCTTACTCGCTGCCAAAACGGAAAAGCTCGGAAGCGCGCGAAACGAATCTTTTCATTCGCAACTCGACACTGAATAGACTTAACATTTTGATGTAACAACGTTAAATGATCGATGGTGATTTGAAAATCTGCGTAATTAACAGGCTTTAATAAAGCCGTATGATGCCCTGGTAACACGAGCGGAGATCCAATTGTACGAAACACACGATTATTAATAGATGCCATTTCAGCAATCTGAATCGCATGCAGTGACGGATGTAAAATAGCACCTCCAAGGGACTTATTGTAAGCCGTACTTCCCGATGGAGTTGATATACATAATCCATCGCCTCGGAATGTTTCAAACTGCTGTCCTTTAATTTCAACATCCATCACAAGTGAGCCTTCAACACTTTTGACCGTGCACTCATTGAGCGCCAAAGAACGAGCTTCCTTTTCTCCGGTTGTGTAACGAATAATAACTTCAAGTAGCGGATATTCAACAACTTGATAAGGTGTTTTCGCAATAGCAATGACTAACTTCTCAATTTCATCCGGTGTCCAGTCTGCATAAAAGCCTAAATGTCCTGTATGTACTCCAACAAAAGCCGTTTTGTCTAACCGGTGCTGATAATGGTGAAAAGCATACAATAGCGTGCCGTCTCCACCCACTGAAATGACAATGTCTGGTTCATCTTCATCGTGCTCTAAGTGAAAATCTAATAAGTATGTTTTCATTCTTTCCATTAATGTATTTGAAACTTGATCGCCCCTGGACGTAATAGCAAACTTGATATTACTCACCTTCTTCCCCCCTATCTGTGTTGAAAAACCTGATTTGACTTTTTATTCTTTATTCATTTTCTGTATTCTCTACTTCTTTTTTACGCGAAAAGAAAACCTGAGCTTCTTGTATTTCCCCTCGAATCTTTGACATCTCTTCATCTAGTTGAAAAGCTGCTTCTGATGCTCGCTGAAGTCGTTCTTTTATCTCTTGAGGGAAATTGCCACTGTATTTATAGTTTAAAGAATGTTCAATCGTGGCCCAAAAATTCATCGCTAACGTACGAATTTGGATTTCTGCTAAAATTTGCTTTTCTCCGTGTATGGTCTGAACAGGATAGCAAATCACCATATGATAGGAGCGATATCCACTTTCTTTTTGATGAGTAATATAGTCTCGCTCTTCTACTACTTTAAAGTCCGTGCGCTGCCTCAGAATTTCAACTACTGCTTTAATATCATCTGTGAATTGACACATCATGCGCAGACCTGCAATGTCCTGCATCTCTTCCTCTAAACGCTCTAAAGAAATGTTTTTTCTTGCTGCTTTATCTAAAATACTAGCAATGGGTTTCACTCGGCCCGTCACAAACTCAATTGGAGAGTGCGTAGATCTCATATCGTATTGAGAGCGCATGCCTTTTAACTTTACTTTAAGTTCTTCTACCGCTTGTTTATACGGTGCTAAAAATAAGTCCCAATGCCTTACCATTGCTATCCCCCTCACCTTGTTATCTGCTTTTTTTATCTAAGAAAATTTCTTCTACTCTTGCTACCATATCATCTCCGTAGTTTACATTTCCTTCAATGTTGCTGATTAAGTCTGTTAACTCTTCTTTCATAGCCGTTAGCTCAACGACTTGCTTATTAACTTCTAAGAACACCTTTTTATCATCTTGTAAAACGTTCTTTAAATGTGGCCACATATTGTCACTTAGTCCAACATACATAAACTGCTCGTTGACTTCCACAATGTATACAAATGACATATTGTCAGAATCAGCAAGCACTTGCTTCATATCTTCAATCTGCTCGATTTGTTGTTCAATAGACTCTGCCTTTAAATGTAGTTCATCTTTCTTCATCACACAGGTTGTGATTTCGATTCGATTTTGCATATATATATACTCCTTCCAACTATACAATTCGTTCTTATTTTAACACATTCAAACGTGGTTTAATAAAGCGAAACGAAATCTATTCGGGTTTTCTATTACTTTCTGTTCCATCCCTTTTACAGAACGCTTATCGATTCGAGATATTAACGATACAAATTAACCATTTTATGATAGATTATAAATGAAATCTTATGACAGTGATGCATCTGTTTTGCATCTCATAAAGAGGAACATATCTATGCTAAACATTATAAAACACCTTATTATACATCCTTACAGATACAGCATAAAGGAGCTTATGTAGCATGAAACAAGAAATTGAAATTGAATTTAAAAACTTAGTAAATAAGAATGAATTTAAAAAGTTACTAGCTTATTTCCAACTAACGGATCGCGACTTTATCATGCAGGAAAATCATTACTTTGATACAAATGACTTTCAGCTAAAAAGCGCAGGGGCAGCTTTACGAATTCGAAACAAAAATGGAAAGTTTGTTTTAACTTTAAAACAGCCCCATGAGCATGGCTTATTGGAAACACACATAGATCTTACAGAATCTGAAGCACAAGAACTAATGACTGAAACAAAGAATTTTCCAACTGAAATGACAGCAGCTCTCCAAAGACTTGGCATATCTTCATCACGCTTAGCTTACTTTGGCACACTTAAAACATACCGAGCAGAAATTGAATACAAAAGCGGTTTACTTGTATTTGACCATAGCTTTTATTTGGATACTGATGATGTAGAAATTGAGTATGAAGTTCAAGATGAAACACAAGGACTTCTTGCATTCGAGAGCTTACTTCAAGACTTTAGTATCCCTAAGCGTAACACAGCGAATAAAATCAAACGTTTTTATGATCGCAAATATCAATTATTAAGTGAGGAATAAATCAATGGATGTTCAAGCTTATCAAACGTGGTTACAGCTACAGACCTTGCAAACATTTACGGCAAATCGACCGACAGCTTCACCTGCAACACTTTTAACTCCGTCGATATTTGCAAACATTTTGGCACAATATATATCTGAAGAGAAAAACGCTAATGAGCAAACAGCTCAGATCATTTCTAGATCTAATGCGCTGCCCTTACAAACGAATGCGGCTCCTTATTTGAATACATCGGTTCAAAAAAGCAGTTCGCCTACATCAACAATCACTGGCTCACGCTTTGATGATCTGATTAATGAAGCGGCTTCGAAATATGATTTAGACCCTAAGTTAATTTCAGCTGTGATTAAACAAGAATCTAATTTTAACCCTAACGCCAAAAGCTATGCAGGGGCACTAGGATTAATGCAGCTCATGCCTGCAACGGCTAACTACCTTGGCGTTCAAAATGCCCTTAACCCACGCGAGAACATTTTAGGAGGCGCAAAGTATTTACGACAAATGCTCGATAAATATAACGGGAACGTTAAGCTTGCTCTTGCTGCTTATAATGCCGGGCCAGGAAACGTCGATAAATACGGTGGTATCCCTCCTTTTAAAGAAACACAAAATTATGTTGCTAAAATTACGTCTACCTATAATGCGTAGAAAATAACTCATCATTTTCGGAAAGGGTATGTGACGGAAAGTTTTTTCTATAAACCCTGCTATTTTTTCACTTATTTCTTTATCTAGCTACCCTATCACCTTTTCTGTTTGAAGCGGATAGTTTGAGATAAATAAGGTACACTGCTAAAATTAAGAAAAACGATGGTACTACTCCACCACACTTGATGGAGTACATTTCTAGGATAAAGGAGTTATCAACATGAAAGAAAAAGTCAAATCTCCCTACGAACTATTGGGCGGTGAACATACGATTTCCAAACTTGTTGATGCTTTTTATAACAGGGTAGCTAGTCATCCAGATTTAGCCCCTATCTTTCCAATAGATTTAACGGAAACAACACGAAAGCAAAAACAATTTTTAACACAATATTTAGGCGGGCCGGCTTTATATACAGAAGAACATGGACACCCTATGTTACGTGCAAGACATTTGCCTTTTGAAATTACGCCAGCTCGCGCAAAAGCATGGCTTCATTGTATGCATGAGGCAATGGATGAAATTGGATTAGAAGGTCCGTTACGAGATGAACTTTATCACCGGCTCATTCTGACTGCTCAACATATGGTTAATTCACACGAACAGAACGATGAGAAAGGATTTTCACATTGAAGAATTTACACAGCGAACATCAATCATTGCGACACCTTTGTCAGGGTTCTAATCAGAAGCCACTGGAAATTTACGTATTTGTTGATCCACTTTGTCCGGAATGCTGGGCACTAGAGCCTATCTTGAAAAAATTGCAGATTGAGTATGGAAATTGGATTACTCTTAAGCATGTTTTAACCAGTAATTTGCAGAAGCTAAACATTGGTACAAAAAAGAAGTTTGAAGATATGGCCAAGACATGGGAGCAAACTGCTTGTCGATCCGGCATGTCTTGTGACGGTAACCTTTGGCTTGAGAATCCAATTTCAACACCCTTTGCAGCATCGATTGCAATTAAAGCTGCGGGTTTACAGGGAAAAAAGCAAGGCATTCGCTTTTTACGAAAACTTCGCGAAGCATTATTTTTAGAGAAACAAAACGTTGAAAAAGAAGATGTGCTTGTCAAGTGTGCAGAAGAAATCGGACTTGATGTCGAAGAATTTGTGCGAGACTTACACGCTGAGCATGCTACAAAAGCGTTTCAATGCGATTTAAAGATTACATCAGAAATGGACGTAACCGATATTCCGACCCTTGTGTTTTTCAATGAAAAAGTTGAAGAAGAAGGAATTAAGATTTCTGGGCATTATTCATATGAAACGTACGTACACATCATTTATGAAATGTTAGAAGAAGAAGAAATCAATCCTCATCCGCTTCCACCTCTGCGATCGTTTTTAGCTTATTTTCAATTTGTCGCAGCAAAAGAAGTAGCCGTTGTTTACGATATATCCATTGAGCAAGCTGAGCGAGAACTGAAAAAACTTCAGCTTCAGCGCCTTGTAGAACAAGTTCCAGTGAAATACGGTACGTTTTGGAGAAGCTTAGAAAAAGGATGTTAAAATACAAAAAAGACTTGGCAAATGCCAAGTCTTTTTTGTTTGTCCTAAGACAACAAGGGGATGGGAGAAATTTTTCACGGTCAAACAAAGGGGTATATGTTTGTTTTGTGATAAACTTCACGATTATTACTATAGCAAATTATGTCGAGTTTTGACAACCCTTTTTTGATATTTTCATGATTTTTTTTAAAAAAGTATATTTTGGTGCCTCGATTCATATAGTTCAAGCATGACAAGCAAGCGAGGTGACCAAACATGAAGCTCATCGGAGTGATCATCAGCATTGCAATTCTCTGTTTTTCCTTTGTCTTTTATCTACTGTCGTTAATGAAGCTTGCACCGCTTGTGATTGCTGCTCCTCTTTTACTTCTATCTCTGTTCATTACTATTATGCTTCTTAATTCATTTAATCGATTTCGAGGATTTAAATAAACAAAGCTTTGCGGATGCGCAAAGCTTTGTTTATTTAAACTTAGTTTTTCTCTAACAAACGTTCCATCTCTTCAAGCTTTTCTTTAAACACTTCTAATGCTTCTTTGATTGGTTCAGCAGTTGTCATATCCACTCCTGCGCGTTTTAGCACTTCGATTGGATAATCAGAGCTTCCAGCTTTTAAGAAGCCAAGGTAACGCTCAACAGCCGCGTCTCCTTCTTCAAGAATTTGCTTACTTAGCGCTGCAGCTGCGCTGAAGCCTGTTGCGTATTGATACACATAATAATTATAGTAGAAATGTGGAATTCTTGCCCACTCTAAGCCAATCTCTTCATCAATGACTAAATTATCACCAAAGTACTTTTTATTTAAATCATAGCATAACTTTGTTAGCAGCTCTGGTGTTAGCGGTTCACCATTTTGAGCCCGAACGTGAATTTCATGCTCAAATTCAGCAAACATCGTTTGACGGAACACGGTACCGCGGAAGCCTTCTAAATAATGATTTAATAAGTATAATCGTTTCTTTTCATCATCGATTGTTTTCAATAAATAATCATTTAATAGAGCTTCGTTACACGTAGATGCGACTTCAGCGACAAAGATTGAATAATCACCGTATGGGTAAGGCTGTTCTTTACGCGTATAGTAACTGTGCACTGAGTGACCAAACTCATGAGCTAATGTGAAAAGATTGTTCACATTGTCCTGCCAGTTCATTAAGATATATGGATTTGTTCCATATGTTCCAGAAGAATAAGCACCGCTTCGCTTTCCTTTGTTTTCGTGCACATCAACCCAGCGATTTTCAAATCCTTCTTTTAAAATGGAAATGTACTCTTCTCCAAGCGGCGCCAAACCTTTTAATAAATAATCTTTTGCTTCGCTATATGGTATTTCCATTTTGACGTCTTGCACAAGCGGTGTATATAGATCATACATGTGAAGCTCATCAACACCTAACACTTTCTTTCGTAGGTCAATATAGCGCTGTAATAGAGGCAGATATTCGTTTACCGTTGCAACTAAATTATCATATACC
Organism: Priestia flexa NBRC 15715; assembly: GCF_001591565.1. GTDB lineage: Bacteria > Bacillota > Bacilli > Bacillales > Bacillaceae_H > Priestia > Priestia flexa. Next base: position 22,803 of record NZ_BCVD01000050.1, read on the forward strand.
TCTTCTGGAATATTGTTTGCGCTTAGAGCTGCATGGCGAGCTGATTCGTAGTTACGGACCTTAGCGCTAAAGTTATCTTTTTTAACCGTTCCGCTAAGAGTACTCGCAAATGTATTTTTAAACTTTCCATACGTATCATAGACGGCTTTAAACGCTTCTTCTCTAACGCGTCGATCACTGCTTTCTAAAAACCGAATATAACGACCGTGGGTAATCTCCACTTCTTCCCCGTTTTCATCTTTAATAGATGGAAACTCTAAATCAGCATTATTCAGCATACCGAACGTATTACTTGATGCTCCTAGCGCTTCAGATGCCTGTGCTAGAATAGCTTCTTCACTCTCAGAAAGGATATGAGGACGCTCACGATTCACTTCATCCAGCGCATGTGCATATAGCTGTAAATCCTTGCTATCTTTTAAATATTGTTTTAGCGTTTCCTCATCTACTGCTAATAGTTCAGGCGTGACGTAAGATAACGCACTCGCAATTTCTGTATACAACATTTTAATTCGATCATTTAATCCTTGATAGAATGAGTTCGTTGTATCTTGGTCATACCTCATATGTGCATATGTATAAAGCTTGCTGACCCGCATTGTTAGTTCATCTTGCTGCTGAAGTGCTTTAAAAAGCATGTCTGCTGATTCTCCAAGCTTGCCGCGATATTGTTCCATTTCCGGAACTAAGGCTTTAACAGCTTGAAATTCTTTCTCCCACGCTTCATCCGTTTCAAAAATATCTTCTAATCTCCATGTATCTTCTACTTTAATTTCACTGCGATTTGGCAGCTTTTTCACCGTGGATTGTTCACTCATATTAACACCCTTTCATCTTTTACTCCGTCTCTGTTACTAATTTCGCTATATAGAAGACGAATCCTTTTTTATTGTATGTGGCTTTTCAAAAATTAGTCAGCCTGTAAGTACGCCCAAACAGTGCTTCTATTTAAGCGTACTTATTTTCTGCTAACGTGTCACTTCTTTTGCTTGGTCTAACCATTTTTTCATTAATAACCCATCTTCTAAGAATGCATCTGAGCTGAGCATAGGAACTGTATACCCTCTCTCGATTCGATAAGAGTCATACGTAACAGGAGAAAAGAATTTCAGCTTGCATAGTACTTCTACGTACTCTAACAGCGGCTTTTCAATTGTAGACCGCATGAACGGAACATATCGTAATTTAATTAACTTTTGGCGAACCCGAGCGCTAAACTGCATATATAGCTGCTTAAGATTCACTACTTCCCCTACCTTTTTCACTTGCATGATATCAAGCAATAGCCAAGTTTGCCATATGACAGCCGGTGTTTCAATCATAAAAGCAGAAGGAATTGGAAAACCAGCTTCAGAAGGAAAATGAGTGGGTGGAATTTGAAGGGTATAGAGCTTTTCTAAAAAATGTTTATATTGTAAGCCCGGATATAGCATGTATGTTGTACGGAAGTTCCTCTTTTTTTGAATCCACCCTTCATGATAAGCAGGAGACGTATGCAAAGTAAGCCATTCTGAAAATGTATGAGAACTAGGTGTGAGAATTTTCAATTCAGCAAAAGCAATTTGGGAGGAAAACGGAATGATATGCTCAAGTTTGATTAACTCATTTGTGAAGGGTGAAAAATAATAAAGAGTTGGCGATTGGTCGATGAGAGTGAGGTACTGCCACTCTTGAGGAGATAGGCGAAAAAGTGAGGTACCTAAGCGTTTTAATCGCTTTGCGCCCATTATCCAAAAAGGGTGATACCCTTGCGTTCTATAGCCGCTTGTTCGCTGAACGAACGCTTCAGTAGACAATGAAGCACACTGAAATTCAAATGCATAAGCTGCTTTTCCTACTTCAACAAACAAATCTGGACGTTGTTGGATTTGAGGCAAGTAATGCTCTAACTGAGCTGAGGTATGAGTTTGTAGCCAACGAAACAGCTGGAGCTTTCCTGTTACGTGATAATCGCTCTCTCCTTCCTGGTCAACTGTACACTCTTTTTTTCGATGCGCAAAATGGGAACAGCGCTTTACTCCTACGCGAAGCACAACAGATTCATTACAAGCTGGGCAATAAAAAGACCCCGTTTTTTGCAAACGACGAAGCTCTGCCTCTGTAAAGCCACTGGCTAATGAAACCAAGCGATTATGGACTGTTTTTGCAACGAGCAATGGCTAACACTCCTTCCTTATTGAATTCTTACTGTATATTCGTTAAAGGTTAGCAAATCCCTTCTTTTTGTAAAA
>NZ_BCVD01000051.1 GCF_001591565.1 Priestia flexa NBRC 15715
CCCCAGGGGTCACTAGAAATCTTTCGCTTTTTTATATTTTCTTCAAGTATTTGCACCAGAACCATTAATCTTTCCCTAGAACGTAAGATTCTAAATAAAGAAACTACCCTTTTATCACCTTAAGAATTTGATTGCACTTTGTACACATAATCAAAGTAGGACCTGACTGTTGTTGTACTTTTTGCACATGTTGATGCTCACATTTCCCCATAATTATCGCCCCTTACTACAAATAAGTGAATAATTTCAGTTTAATACATCAATCTAACTTTATTAATTAATTTAATTAAGATGCTAATACTTTACCATGAATGTAATCGATTGTCTATTTGAAAAGGAATAAAGGAGTGATACATATTATACATGGCTAATTGTATCACCCTTTTATTTGATATAACTTATGATAAACATTCTAATCTACCGCTACCTGCCTAGTTATTCATTTAAAAATTCAGGAATGAATAAATCCGCAAGAACTAATGTTATTGCGCCAATTGCCGTCCCATGGTCACCTAATTTTGATTGTAATACATTCGTCTTTTTCGCTTCTTCATTCAGAACTCTATCCGCAACAACCTCTTTAATTGGATCAAGGATGTAGTGACCCGCCTTTGAGACGCCGCCACTAATGACAACAAGATCAGGGTTCATGACATTTATTAAGTTGGCTATGCCAACACCCAAATATCGACCTGATTTAGTAAGGACTTCTCTTGCTAGCTCGTCTCCAAGGATCGCAGCTTCATGGATGATCTTCCCTTCAATCATTTCCAATTCCCCCTGCACCAATTCCACTACTTTTGTTTTTCTACCTAAGTTTATTTCTTTTAACATATGTTCTCTAATGGCATCACCTGACGATAGGGCTTGTAAACAGCCGTAATTACCACAGGAACATTTCGGTCCGTTTAGATCAATCGCTGTATGACCAATTTCACCAGCAATGCCATTTTTTCCGTTAAACAATTTATCATCAATAATAATCCCTGCTCCAATGCCAATTCCTACATTTAGACAAACCATGTTTTGGATGTTTATTCCATAGCCAAACCATTTTTCTCCTAATGCTAGCACTTTCGCATCATTCTCAACCTTTACGGGTAATTGAAATACTTCTTCTAACCTGTCTTTAATCGGAATATTTTTTAATCCGAAGTTTGGAGCATACAGTGCTACCCCTTCTTTTGAATCAACCACCCCATGCATTCCTACCCCTATTCCAATAATTTTATCTTTTGATAGATTGGTATTCTGCATCATTTCATTTACTTGTTTTATTAATAGTTGAATTAGTTCTTCTTTTCCAATTCCTTTTTGAATGGTTACTACTTGTTCATTTTTTATTACTGCATTTAAATCTGCAGCTACAGCCCTTATTTTATGAATCCCTACATCTAACCCAATGACGTAAAAGCTTTCTGCATTAATAGTTAGCAATATAGGTTTTCGTCCACCTGTTGAAACGCCCATTTCACTTTCTTTGACTAATTGAGCTTCAAGGAGTTCATGAACAATATTTGTGACTGTTGGAGGGGTTAATTTCGCTATTTTTGCAATTTCAGCTCTGGAAATAGGACCGTCTTTGCGTATAATATTTAAAATCAATGTCCTATTTAAAGATTTCATTAATTTGAAGCTTCCAGCAATATTTGTACTTGTCATGATTCATCTGCCTTTTTCCTAAAGTATTCTTCATTATCATTCAAAGTAGTAAATGTATATTTCGTTGTCGTTTTGTAAGCTTCTCCTTGCTTTAGGATAGCTGAAGAGAAATATGGGTGATGAATCGAATCTGGAGGACCCTGCGTTTCTAAACAGAGGCCTAGATAGTCTTTCGATTGAACTCCTCTCACTTGATAAGCACTTCCAAGTTTATTACCTGTGTACAAAACAACACATGATTCATCTGTTTCAACTGTGAGCACACGACCACTTTTTTCATCTCTTAAAACAATTTCTTGCTGTTGATTAGTATTTAAAATAAATGGATGATCATAGCCTTTCCCAACTAACAGATTTTGTTGATGCTCAGAATATACACCATCAAGTATAGATCTTCCCTTGCAAAAATCAAAAGGAGTATTCTCGACACTTACCACTTTACCTGTAGGCAACATATCCATTCCAATTTCTAAAAACTCATCACTTTTCATTGTTAACACATGCTTTAATATATCAGCCTTAAGATTACCAGTTAAATTAAAATAAGTATGGTTTGTTAAATTTACTAATGTGGTTTTATCACTCATACCATGATAGGAAATCAATAGCTCATCATTATTCGTAAGTGTGTATGTTACTTTTATTTCTAGGTTACTTGGATAGCCTTCTTCACCATCTCTACTAGTATAAGTAAAATCTACACTTACTTCATTCTTATTTGTACGTACGAAGGTATTTCATAGCACATGACTAAATCCTTTATTTCCCCCATGAAGATGATTTTGCCCTTCATTTTTAGATACATGATAGCTCTTACCCTCTAATTCAAATTGACCGCCCTTGATTCGTCCGGTTTTGGTGCAAAAACCATAAAGCTTGTGCAATGAACCTTTAAATCTTGGACATACTGATAATAAAACTCTATAAAAGGTGTGTGTTTAGTATGAGGAAAGAAAACGCATTCAAATGGAAACATTATCAACCAGATATAATTTTATTAACTATACGTTGGTACCTGCGGTACAATCTAAGCTTTCGTGATTTGGAGGAAATGATAGAAGAACGAGGATTATCCTTGGCCCATACAACGATTATGCGATGGGTGCATCAATATGGCCCGGAGTTTGATAGACGAATTCGACGTCACCTCAAACAAACGAATGACTCATGGAGAGTGGACGAAACATATATAAAAATAAGGGGAAAATGGTGTTATTTATATCGTGCTGTTGATTCTGAAGGAAATACAATTGACTTTTATTTGAGCAAATCTAGAAATCATAAGACTACAAAGCGATTCTTCAAGAAAGCTTTGCGGTCTCTTCATGTTTCTAATCCTCGTGTGATTACAGTTGATAAAAATCCAACTTATCCAATCGCTATTGAAAAACTGAAGAAAGAAAAGAAGATGCCCGCAGGCATCCAAACGAGACAACTCAAATATTTGAATAACAATGTAGAACAAGATCATCGTTTTATAAAAAAACGTATACGCTCTATGTTGGGATTCAAATCGTACCAAACAGCTCTGTCCAGCTTGAACGGTGTAGAAGCGATGCATATGGTCAAAAAAGAACAAATTGATTTGCGGGATCAGTCTGTCCAAAATCAGAATATATTTATCCATCAACTATTTGGATTAACGGCATAAAGAAAGATTCCGATAGGAATCTCACAGAGTGTAGAGAAACCCCATATTTCTAAATTTATGGTTTGAAATCCCTCTATTTTTGTTATTTTTTAACTATATATTGTGTTTTTTTGTGGTTGATAAAACAATATATAGATTTTAAACAGACACAAAAACGGCTGCGGGACTTTCCCGACAGCCTGAAAGATTCCGATAGGAATCTCACTTTGTTGAAAAAAGATTATGTCAATGAAAATGCCACAAATTTTTTGTGGCACTTTCATGATTATCATTTGTTTTATCAAACGGATTCTTCTATAATTTCATATGTTAGGTGTAGACCAATTTGCTTTAGTGAGCGTAGTTTGGTCCACTTTTTCAAGTTTTGTATGATGGCTGTCATCAAAACTTGTCTTTTTACTTTTTGAACTCCACGGTAACGTGCATAACGTAAACCGTGGAGTTCTTTACTATGTGCAAAACTTAGCTCAACGGTTGAAGGACGTACAGAACGAAGAATTTTCCCACGAGACGATAAGCGCTGTTCTCTGAATTGATCGTAAATCTCTTGATGAATGGAGATACGTAACACGCGATCTTCCTTTTCTTTTTTCGCAAAGGGACATGAGTCGCAGCTACCTTTGGGTGGTTTGAATTCTTGGTAACCCTGGCGATTCGTTGTTTTATAATAAAATGGGACACCGCATGGACAAGCATATAGATCCTCCTTCACCTGTTTAAATTGATAACGGCGACATTGTGGATGGTCTTTTGTTGGGAAGCGACGATAGGACATATATACAAAGAAATCCTGTTCAAACAATTTTCGTGCAAGTTTGGCATTATAATAACCTGAATCAAGGGCGATTTCCTTCGCATATTTTCCAAATAAGTCGTTTAACTGATCGACTTGTCCAATCAATTTGCGATGCCCTAGCACATTTGCGGCCTTCACATCCGTCGCAATAATAAAGTTATGAAGCGAATCAACAATACGATGTTCAAAATACGCAAATCGCCCACGCTCATCATGTTTAACAGATAAGCGTGCGTCGGGATCTACCGGGCTAATAATTGTGTGCTTTTCTTCTACTTTTGGATCTTTCTTTTGAAGAGGTTTCTTCCCATAATGTGCTCGGCGTTCATTAATCTTCGCTAAATCTTCTTCTTCTTCTTCTTCTTCCTCGATCTTCTTCTGTTCTATTTTTGTCTCACGTACACGTTTATTCGCATTGGCTTTTAGTTCCGTTTCATCGGTCACCCATGTTTGATTCGCAATAAATCCTTCATCGTGAATCAAACGCAGACAATGATGAAAAAGCTCCTCCCAAAACGTCGTACCTTGTAGACGTTGCGAAAGAAACTTGGAAATGGTTGAGTGATCTGGGATTTTTTCTTGTGAAGAGATCCCTAGAAACCAGCGATACGTTGCGTTTTGTTTCAATTGATTTACGAGGGATTTTATCGAGATTTTCGCATTTTGTCCATAGACAATTTTGTTTTTCAACAGTATGAGATTCCGATAGGAATCTGAACTTTTTTTGTAATTTATCATTTTTTTGCACCAGAACCCGGCTAGATGCAGAGTACCGAAAAAAAGTGAAGTAAACAAAAAATAACTCCAAAATCAACCTTTATTGTATATTTTGGAGTTACTTTACGTTTACGTTACAACTTTAGGCACACTACATATTAAATTCTTCGTACTTTTTTTGAATTTATAATCGTTATTCTAGAAATTTCATTCATTTCTCCTAAGTGGCCCGTGAAATCATTTCTTGTTCATCAAGTAAGAACTTCAAGCTTGATAAAGAAATTGTTTGGAAATTCTCTTTCGACATACGTTTTCGATAATGCGTAGGTGTTTCTCCAGTCACTTTTTTAAATATGCGGCTAAAGACTACTAAACTACGAAAGCCCACCTGATAAGAAATGTTTTCTACCGATTCATTTGTCATTGAAAGTAAATGCGCTGCGTGATTAATGCGCACCCTTAAAATCCAGTCCTTCATGCTCATCCCGAAATGATTGTGAAAGACCCGCGAAAGATGGCTTCGATTGACCGCAAGATGATCTGCCACATCACTTACTGTAATCTCCTCTACATAGTGCTCTCCAATATACGTCATCGCTTCAATCGCGAGTCTTGAAAACTTTTGTTTTACTCCTGTTGAGAATTCTACACCATCTGTAAGTAATAATCTTAAAAACCGATAGGTCAACTCATTCAACTTTAATTCATCTTCTAATGTATCGTGGGAGCAATTCATACACTCCAAGATAATATCCGAATATTGTTGAATATTAGTTGAAGTAACAGAGTAGTTATCTTCTTTAAAACTCGAATAATGAATAATTTTGTCTGCTACCTTCCCACCAAATGACAGCCACGCATACAACCATGGTTCTTCTGCATCCGAGCGATAAAAGGTCGACTCTCCTGGGCGAATGAGAAAAATATTTCCTTTCTTTAATGAATATTTTTCATCTTTTATATAGTACGTTCCTTTTCCATCCAACACGACATGAATAATGTAGCTGTTACGTACAGCTGGTCCAAAAGCATGAAAAGGCAGTGTTTTTGAAAAACCGCAAAAATCAAAATAAAGTTCGCTTGAGAAGTGATGCTGTTCTTTTTTAATAAAGATTGCTTGTTCCATGGGCTTCTCCCCTCTACGTGATTACTATAACCTATATAATTTTGATTGATTCTCCGACATATTCATTGATTAAACACTGATGATTATTGGATTTTTTGAAATCTTATGCCGGAAAACTAAACGTCATTTATATAATCTACCCTTTGAAGGGAAAAATGCAACAAAAGGTTAAATAAAGGTCACAAAATGATATAAAACGGAAAGCGCTTTCCTGTTAAACTATACTTGAAAAGGAAAGCCATAGGAAGGAGATTAATGTAGTTCGTTAGTTTTTTTATGTTTAACTTTGTAAGCGCTCTTTTATTATTAGTAAAAGGGTCTTCACCAAAACATGTACTCGACAAAATTAACACATATATTGTCCTTAACAAACTGGACTATATATGCAAAGTTGCTTTGTGTGTCAAGAACAGACTTTGGTGTTGAGCCTATTAAAATTAAATGGTGGGAAAAATTACAACAAGGGAGAATGAACAGAACATGGATGGAAAATTAAAACAACGTGTTTCCTATGCCTTAGGTGCATTTGGACATGACATATTTTATGCAGCTTTGAGCACTTATTTTATGGTTTTTGTTACGAGTGCGATGTTCACTGGGGCTGATAAAGCAACGACTGGAAAAATGATTGGAATTATTACGAGTTTAGTCGTAGTCATTCGATTGGTAGAAATTATTTTTGATCCGATTATTGGAGGAGTAATTGACAACACAAAAACGAGATTCGGGAAGTTTAAGCCCTGGTTAGTCATTGGTGGTGTAGTTAGTTCTATCCTTCTTGCATGCATATTTACCAATTTCTTTGGTCTTGCAATTCATAATACTACACTGTTCATCATTTTGTTTGCAATTGTTTATCTCTTGCTCGGTAGTTTTTATTCATTTAAGGATATTGCTCTTTGGTCGATGATTCCAGCGTTAAGCACTGAAACCAAGGAACGAGGAAAATTGGCAACATTTGCACGACTTGGTTCAGTAATTGGTGCAAATGGGACTACACTAGCAGTTGTACCAATTGTTACCTTCTTTACTTTCTTGATGACTGGTGAAGATTCTCAAGGTGCCTCTGGTTGGTTTTGGTTTGGCTTGATTGCTGCTGTTATTTCTGGTGGAACGGCGATTATTACAGCACTTGGCACAAAAGAAAATGAAAGCGTAATTCGTCAGCAACAAGAAAAAGCAAGTCCTAAAGATATGTTCAAAGCTATTGCTAAAAACGATCAGTTGATGTGGCTAGCACTTTCATATATTGCATATGCTATTGCCAATGGTGTAACTAATGCTGTCTTCTTCTTCTTCTTCAAATATATTCTAGGAAATTCAGGTGAGTTCTGGATTGTGGGATTAATTGCAGCTGTAGTAAGCTTAATTGCCGTTTCACTTTTCCCAATGCTCACGAAATTAATTTCAAGACGTTTTATCTATATTGGCGGTATTGCGATGATGCTTCTGGCATATGTATGCTTCAGCTTAGCTGGAACAAGTTTACCAATGGTTATTGTGGGATTGGTGCTCTTCTACTTCCCTCATCAGCTGATTTTCCTTTCAGCTTTGATGACTATTACTGACTCGGTTGAATATGGACAATGGAAAAATGGTACCCGAAACGAAGCTGTAACTTTATCAATTCGTCCATTACTCGATAAACTTGCCGGAGCTTTATCAAACGGAATCATTGGGTTTTTAGCTGTTGCTGCTGGGATGACTGGCAATGCTACAGCAGCAGACATTACTGCACATGGTGTTTCAACGTTTCATCTTTATGCGTTCTATCTTCCAGCAGCACTCATGATTTTCTCTGCCATCATTTTCACATGGAAGATCACATTAACAGAGAAAAAACATGCACAAATCGTTAAAGAATTAGAAACAAAGCTAAATTATAGCGAAAAAGCAAACTGAAAAAGTTCAATTCTAGTGCTGAACTTACTCATTCTAAATAAAGAAGTAGAGGATATCTAAAATGAACATTACAACAAAAGATTTCGGTGCAGGTTATACGATTATCACTATTACCAATCTGAACGGCCTGCAATTGACGGTTTCAGATTTAGGTGCTCGCATTACGAGTTTAAAGGTACCAACAACGAATGGTCTACGTGAGCTCGTACTTGGTTTTGATACGGCAAAGGAATACCTTGAAAAGGATTTATATATTGGTGCCTCAATCGGACGAGTAGCTGGACGAATTCAAAATGGAACTTTTCAAATTGATGAGAACATCTATAAAGTACAAATTGATGAGACAACCGGAAACACTTTACATGGCGGTACCCCAGGATTTGAAAGCAAAAAGTGGCAATATCAAGTTATCGATAATAATGATGAGGTCTCAGTGATATTTCACACGGTGAGTTCAGATGGTGAAAATGGTTTTCCTGGGAATCTAGATGTCAGGATACGTTACACGTTAACTAACACGAATGTTTGGAAAGTAGAAACTAGGGCGACAAGTGACAAAGATACCTTGTTTAATCCAACAAATCACGTGTACTTCAACTTAACTGGTGATGTAACACAGCCTGTAGATGAACACACATTATGGGTGGATAGTGATAGATTTGCACCACTTGATCGGGAAAGTATTCCAATTGGTGAAAAGTGGCCTGTAGAAGGAACTGCGTTTGATTTTCGGAAGCCAGTTAAACTCAAAGAAACCTTCAATAGTACTTTTGGTCAAAAAGAATTAGTGGATGGAATTGATCACCCATTTTTCTTGAACCGACCTGAACGATCACATAGTTCAGTGAAACTCATTAGCCCGGATGAAGCGGTTACGATTGAAATAGCCACAAAAGAACCAAGTGTCGTCATCTTTACGGCAAATTTTGGTGAGAATACGCCTCTCATGCATGGCAAGCAACTTGCAAACCATGGGGGAATTACCTTTGAAACACAGGTTCCCCCGGGTGCTGAACAGTATTCTGATTTTGGGGATATGATTCTTAGGGTGGATTCAACTTATCAAACGATGACAGAATTTCATATTATTTGATATCATATTTTGGATAGTCTCTTTAAATATGAAACATGTATAGAAAAAATTAGATACTGCTATCAGAATTTAGTTAAAATACGATGTTGTGTCTAGAAATAATGATGAACTGTTAGAAGTGGACCAGTGAATACGGAGATAATTCCCTCATTTAGAATGAATGCAAAAGGAAGGTTTATACTTATGGAAAAGAAACGTGAACTAGCTTTAAAATTTGCTGAGGTATTTGGACCTCAAGAAACAACTCAATATTTTTCTCCAGGACGTATCAATTTAATCGGAGAACATACAGACTACAATGGTGGCTATGTATTCCCCGCTTCTATTACTTATGGAACTTACGGAGTAGCTAGACGTCGTGAGGATGATAGAGTATTAGTTTACTCAACGAACTTTGAAGAGCTTGGAGTGATTAGCTTCACGTTGAATGAACTAGATTACGATAAAAATGCTAATTGGGCAAATTATGTAAAAGGAGTTATCTTAACACTGAAAGAAGCAGGTCATAAAATAGACTGTGGTTTTGAGTTATTAGTTGAAGGAACGATTCCAAATGGAGCGGGACTTTCAAGTAGTGCTTCACTTGAATTACTTGTAGGCGTAGTATTAGAAGACTTGTTCAACTTAGACGTAACGCGACTTGAATTAGTGAAAATGGGTAAAAAAGTTGAAAATGAATTCATTGGTGTAAACTCTGGTATCATGGATCAATTTGCCATTGGATTTGGTGAGAAAGACAAAGCGATTCTCCTTGATACCAATACGTTAGAGTATGAAATGGTTCCAGTTGTTTTGGACGACTATGCTATTGTCATTATGAATACTAATAAACGTCGTGAACTAGCAGATTCAAAATATAATGAGCGCCGTGCTGAATGTGAAGAAGCACTCACACGTCTCCAAACGAAGTTAGCGATTCATGCACTTGGAGAACTAAGCGAAACAGAATTTGATGCAAATCAACATCTTATTGGAGATAAAATTCTAATTAAACGCGCGAGGCATGCAGTTTACGAAAATGAACGCACAAAAAAAGCCAAAGCAGCTCTTACTGCAGGTGATTTAGAAGAATTCGGAAAGCTATTGAATGCTTCTCATACATCTTTAAGAGATGATTATGAAGTAACCGGGCTTGAATTAGATACATTGGTGGCCACTGCGCAAAAACAAGAGGGTGTGCTTGGAGCCCGTATGACTGGAGCAGGATTTGGGGGATGCGCCATCGCATTAGTAAAAGAAAGTGAAACCAACACTTTTAAAAACAATGTTTATGATGAATATATCAAAGTTGTGGGATATGCGCCTGTCTTTTATGTGGCACACATTGGTAGTGGAACTACAGTGATTGAATGATGAATGAGGTGGAAACGATGAACACATGTCAGGCAATTTATGATTTTACTACACTTGCAATTGAGAATGGAGCTATTGAGGAAAATGACCGAATTTATATGCACAATCAACTATTACGTTTGATTGGCGAATCGGAAATGGGGGAGATTACTAGAGTAGTCGAAACAGACCCACATGTGCTGTTAGATACGCTTATGGATAAAGCGACGGAAAATCTTATTATCTCTAAAAACCGAGCCAATCGTGATATGTTCGAAGCGCTTTTAATGAATGTGATTACACCACTTCCATCCAAGGTTAATGCGGATTTTCAGGAGGCATATCGCAAAAGTCCTGAACAAGCAACGGATTATTTCTTTGAACTAAGTAAACGCAATGATTATATAAAGACCCGTGCGATTGAAAAAAATGTTCATTATTTAGCAGAATCAAAATATGGTGAACTTGAGATTACTATTAATTTGTCCAAACCAGAGAAAGATCCGAGAGAGATCTTAGCGGCTAGAAATGTACCGAGGGGAAATTATCCAAAATGTTTACTTTGTATTGAAAATGAAGGATATTTCGGTCGCTTGAACCATCCGGGTAGAAGCAATCACCGAATCATTAACATCGAGCTAGATGGAGAAGGATGGGGTTTTCAATATTCACCATATGCATACTTTAACGAACACTCTATCGTATTATCTAAGCAGCATCGACCAATGGAAATTTCTCGTGAGACATTCTCTCGTTTACTCAGTTTTGTAGAAATCATGCCACACTATTTTATTGGTTCAAATGCGGATTTACCTATTGTAGGAGGATCTATTTTAAGTCATGATCACTATCAAGCTGGACGCCATAACTTTCCAATGGCAAAGGCTAAAGTTCTTAAAACATTTGAACTATCTGATTATCCAAATGTTTCTTGCGGTATTGTCAACTGGCCAATGAGTGTGATTCGCCTCACTTCTTTAAACAAAGAAGAACTAATTCATGCTAGCACCTACATCCATGAAAGTTGGAAGAATTATTCAGATGAATTCTTACACATTCGTGCGCAATCAAAGGATGGCACAAAACATCATACGATTACACCAATTGTGCGGCGTCGCGAAGAAAAGTATGAAATGGATCTTGTACTGCGTGATAATAATGTGAGTGAAGAATACCCTGATGGAATTTTTCATCCACATCCAGATGTACAGCATATTAAGAAAGAAAATATCGGGCTTATTGAAGTCATGGGCCTTGCGATTCTCCCTCCACGTTTGATTGAGGAGCTTCATGAAGTTGAGCTGTACTTGTTAAATAAGGAAGCCAATGTTCCTGAAATCCATCAAAAATGGGCGGATGAATTAAAAGCCCAGGGCGGCTATACGGAAGAGACCATCCAAAGCTTTCTTCAAACTGAAGTTGCAAAAAAATTTGAATGCATCTTAGAAGATGCTGGTGTCTATAAGATGAATAAAGATGGTAGAGCAGGGTTTGATCGCTTTATCAAAGAATTACAAAGCACAAATCGAGAGGTGATGACTAGATGACAGTTTTAGTTTTAGGCGGTGCAGGCTATATCGGTTCACATGCCGTCAATCAATTAATCACAAATGGCTATGATGTAGCGGTAATCGATAATCTATTGACCGGTCATATCGAGTCGCTGCATGAAAAAGCGCGTTTTTACAAGGGAGATATACGTGATAAGAAATACATGTGTGAAGTCTTCTCTCAAGAAAAGAATATTGAAGGTGTGATGCATTTTGCGGCATTTTCACTTGTTGGTGAATCAATGGAAGAGCCATTGAAATATTTCAATAACAACGTTTACGGCACGCAGATTACTTTAGAAGTCATGAGAGAATTCGGCGTGAAATACATTGTCTTTTCTTCAACTGCTGCAACGTTCGGAATTCCAGAAGAGATGCCAATTAAGGAAACAACTCCAACAAAGCCAATCAGCCCATACGGTCAAAGTAAGTTGATGATGGAACAAATGATGAAATGGCAAAGTGAAGCAAGCGACATGAATTATGTGGCGCTTCGTTACTTTAATGTTGCAGGTGCAAAAGAAGATGGCTCAATTGGAGAAGCCCATAATCATGAAACACATTTGATTCCGATTATTTTACAGGTAGCGCTTGGTCAGCGTGACGAGCTCATGATTTATGGGGGTGATTATAACACGCCGGATGGAACGAACATCCGTGACTATATCCAAGTAGTAGATTTAATCGATGCGCATATCAAAGCGCTAGAATATTTAAAAGCTGGTGGAAAATCGGACGTATTTAATCTTGGTTCAGCAGAAGGCTTTTCAAATAAAGAAATGCTTAAAGCCGCTCGTGAGGTCACAGGACATCCAATTCCAGCAAAAATAGGTCCGCGTCGCCCAGGTGATCCAGATGTGTTAATTGCATCAAGTGTGAAAGCCAAGGAAGTTCTTGGTTGGGAACCAAAATATACTTCTATTAAGGATATTATCGCTACAGCATGGAAATGGCATCAAAGTCATCCAGAAGGGTATTAAAACATTCGAAAAAGAACTGCACTAGAGGAGTGAACTGCACCCCAATTGTTAGACACCAAATCTAACGATTGAGGTGTTTTTTTATGGAAAAATATCTGCAAGTATTCTCTCAAACTTGGACATACTGATACTATTACTCTAAAAAAAGGACGTGATCAGTATGTCCAAGATTTAAAGATTAATTACAAGTGTCTTGAAATTTTGCACCAGAACCCTTTCTAGGGTGACAACAGCCTCTTGTTTATCGTCTCCGTCTGCAAAGAGAATTACTTCTTCTCCTTTTGGCCAGGGCCGTAACTCCCATAATACTTTTACCAGCTGATCTTCCGTTTTTAATAAGGTTGATTTCATGCTAAAAGAGGATGATTTTCGTACAAACTCGGTCGCATTTCGAGCTTGAAAACCATGTTGAATATGGACGTTAATCTCCTCTCCCACAATTTTCTATTACTCTACCCTTCACGAATTATCTGGTTTCCGTCGCTGCTTTCATTTGTTTGTATGCATCGTTTGTTTCTTCGATTCCATACAGGACAACCGCTTCTTTTCTCTTATTCTTCTTGAGGAAGACGAATCTCTGTTTCTGTATCGAAAAAATGAACTTTATTGATATCTATCGCTAAATCCATTTGTTGACCTGACTTTACTTCTGTACGAGCATCCACACGCGCCACAAAATTTTGACCGTTAATTTTGGAGTACACCATCGTTTCAGCACCCATTAATTCTGCTACTTCTATCTCAATTGTTATTTTTGATCCTTGAGAAGCGTCTATGAACACCGGCTCATCATGGAAGTCTTCCGGACGAACTCCTAAAATGATTTCTTTATTAACATAGCCTTGTCCACGTAATACTTTCATTCTTCCTTCTGGAATGGCGATGCTAACTTGCCCCATTTGGAATGAACCATCTTTTAACGTCCCTTTAAAGAAGTTCATCGCAGGAGAACCGATGAAGCTACCAACAAATACGTTTTTTGGTTTTTCATACACTTCTTTTGGTGTACCGACTTGTTGAATGATGCCATCTTTCATGACAACAAGGCGCGTAGCCATGGTCATCGCTTCTGTTTGATCATGTGTGACGTAAATCGTTGTCGTTTGTAGTCGTTGATGCAGTTTTGAGATTTCAGCACGCATTTGGACACGCAGTTTAGCATCTAGATTGGATAAAGGCTCGTCCATTAAAAACACTTTGGCATCCCTGACAATCGCACGTCCTAAGGCAACACGTTGACGCTGACCGCCTGAAAGAGCTTTTGGCTTGCGATTCAAATATGTCTCCAACCCGAGGATACGGGCAGCATCTTGTACGCGACGATCAATTTCACCCTTTGGAAATTTGCGTAATTTTAACCCGAATGCCATATTGTCATAGACGCTCATATGTGGATATAATGCATAGTTTTGGAACACCATCGCAATATCGCGGTCTTTCGGTGCTACATCGTTTACACGTTTGTCATCAATATAAAAATCACCTTTTGAAATTTCTTCAAGACCTGCCACCATACGAAGAGTTGTTGATTTACCGCAGCCAGATGGACCTACGAATACAATAAATTCTTTATCTTTGATATGAAGATTAAAGTCTTAAACCGCTGTCACATTGTTATCGTAAATTTTATAAATATTATTTAAGCGTAACTCAGCCATTAATTTTTCCTCCTTTAGTGAGTAAAAAAATTTCTTATTTGATTAAAGTTTAAAATTGGTATTGAACCATCTATTTTTTCTTACTTGTGATCATTCGTTTTGGCACAATTGCAATGGCATATTTTCATTCATGGTCGTTTATTAGCTTTTTTTTCGCCAACCAAGAGCTGCCAATGACACCTGCATCATTACCTAATGTGGCAATTGCTAACTCCACACCTTGCGCTACCCTTGGAAAAGTAAAACGGGTAAAGTGCTCTTTCAATGGTGCTAACAATGCATCTCCTGCTTTAGAAACGCCACCACCGATGACAATTTTCTCAGGATTTAAGCCGTTTGCAAGATTTGCTAATGCTAAACCTAAATAAAGGGTGACTTCGTCAATTACTTTGTTAGCTAACTCATCGCCCTCATTAGCTGCTTCAAATACTAGTTTCGATGATAATGATTGATGTTCATGATAAATCTCTCTTAATTTACTTGGTGTACGGGTAGAAGATAATTCTTCAATCGTTAAACGAACAATACCTGTAGCGGATGCTACGGTTTCAAGACATCCTGTTTTTCCACAATTACAATGCACTCCCCCCTCTATAATAGAGGTGATATGACCAATTTCTCCACCTGCTCCATTTACGCCATGTATAATTTCGCCATTGGCAATGATTCCGCCCCCGACACCTGTCCCTAACGTCACACAGAGTAAATCTTTTGCTCCTTTTCCAGCACCTTTCCACATCTCACCAATCGCCGCAACATTGGCATCATTATCAACAATGACGGGTAAGGACGTTTCCATTTCAAGGAGACTTTTTAAGTGGAAGTTTTCCCAGCCTAAATTAACGGCAACATCAATGGAACCATTTTTCAAATTAACAGGACCTGGTGCTCCAATCCCAATACCGATTAACTTATTTTTGTTTTGTCCCAA
Source organism: Priestia flexa NBRC 15715 (assembly GCF_001591565.1). Classification (GTDB taxonomy): domain Bacteria; phylum Bacillota; class Bacilli; order Bacillales; family Bacillaceae_H; genus Priestia; species Priestia flexa. The sequence continues at coordinate 15,399 of NZ_BCVD01000051.1, forward strand.
CTCATCCAATGTTTGATCAATCGATTCGGCTATATCAGTTGGGATATGATTCCCTTTTTCCCTTGTGTTTGTTGGGATTTCCCATTTATGAATCATTTCACCATTTTGATTGATAAACGCTATTTTTATAGTGGTACCACCTAAGTCCACACCTACTAACCATTTTTCATACATCATCATGTATCCTGATTAACCCCTTGGCCTTTCATACCAGTTTAGATGGTTTAAATGCCAGTTCCAAGCATCCTTAATGATATTGTGGACAGAAGTACGTTTTGGCGCCCAACCTAACACTTTTTTCGCTTTATCCGAAGATGCGATTAATGTACTTGGGTCACCTGCCCGACGCTTACCAAATTTAACAGGAATTTCACGAGCGGTTACTTCCTTCGCTGCTTCAACAATTTCTTTTACAGAAAATCCATTATTGCTTCCAAGGTTAAAATAGTTACTTTCGCCACCATTTTGTAGGTATTTCAACGCTAAAATATGGGCATCAATTAAGTCTTCGACGTGGATATAGTCACGAATACACGATCCATCAGGAGTTTCGTAGTCCTCACCAAAGATAGTAATGGAATCTCGTTTTCCAAGCGCTGCTTGTAAGACCACTGGAATCAGGTGCGTCTCTGGATCGTGGTCCTCACCGATTTCACCTGATGACCTCGCTCCTGCCACGTTAAAATATCGAAGGGAAACGAATTTTATTTCGTGTGCAACTTCTGACCACTTCATCATTTTTTCCATAGCAAGCTTGGTTTCACCATATGTGTTCGTTGGATTTGTTGGTATTTCCTCTGTAATTGGGACTTTTTCAGGTTCACCATATATTGCAGCCGTAGATGAAAAAACGATGTACTTCACATTGTTCGCCTTCATTGTTTCTAACACGACTTGTGTTCCAAAAACATTGTTATCATAGTATTTTAACGGGTCAGTCATGGACTCCCCAACGAGTGAATTTGCAGCAAAATGAATGACTGCTTCAATCGATTCTTTTTCAAAAACAGATTGTAAAAATGCTCGCTCCCGAATGTCACCCTTGTATAACTTCGCTTTCGGATGAACTGCTTCTTGATGACCTGTTTGTAAATTATCAACAACGACAACATTAAAATTATTATCGATTAATTGATAAACCGCATGTGATCCGATATAACCTGCTCCACCTAATACTAAAATGCTCATGCTATCATCCCATCTAAAAGTTCTTTTGCTCCATCGCCAATTCTCACTTCATAGAAAGAAGCTTTGTAACCAGTCTTGTCTTCATAGATTTTTCTGATTGACTTAATCACGGCTTCTACCTTGTCTTTTTCAACAATTGCAATTGCGCAACCACCAAAGCCCGCTCCTGTCATGCGAGCCCCAACGACACCACTCTGTGTCCAAGCAGCTTCTACTAGTGTATCAAGCTCAATGCCAGTCACTTCATAGTCATCTCTCAGTGAGCGATGGGAAGCATCCATTAGACGTCCGAATTCACGAATGTCACCTTTTTTCAATGCCTCTAACGCCTGGATCGTTCTTTCATTTTCATAAACCGCATGCTTTGCACGTTTTTGCAATATTTCATTTGTGATTAAATGCTTAAATTGTTCAAATTGCTCTGATGAAATATTTCCTAATGCTTGGATTTCTAATTCCTGCTTCAGCAGATCAAGTGCTTGTTCACATTCACTTCTACGCTCGTTATATTTTGAATCAGCAAGCTCACGACGTTTATTAGTATTCATGATTAAAATTAGGTGCATATTCATACTTAAGCGTTTCGCAATTTAGGAGAATCCCTGCATTCTTTTTTCCCATTCCAATGACGAATTGGTCCATGATTCCGCTGTTCACACCAATAAATTTATTCTCAACAAGTTTCTCAATTTTTACGAGCTCAACTCGATCAATCGTTAAGTCAAATAGCTTTTCGAACATCACACCAGATACAAGCTCAATTGAGGCCGATGATGATAATCCTGCACCATTCGGGATATTTCCATAAAACAGGACATCCACCCCGGTTGGGATCGAGTACCCTTTTTTAAGTAAATACCGCAGTATACCTTTTGGGTAATTTACCCAATTGCGTTTTTCATCATAATCTAATTTATCAAGATTAAATTCAATAACTCCTTGTTGCTCAAAATTCATCGAGTACATTCTAATTTTTTGTCTTCACGCTTTCTTCCTAGCGCATATGTCCCCTTTGTAATGGCTCCTGGAAACACATGCCCACCGTTATAGTCAGTATGTTCCCCAATGAGATTGATCCTCCCAGGTGCGAAGAAGGTTCTATATTCATTTTGATTAAATAGTTCTTTAAACGATTTTAAAAGTTTACTAAAATCCATGATGTTCCTCCTGAATAAGTTCAATATTCCAAGTAAAATTCAACTAAAGTTTGTATTTACTAAAAAATAAAGATACAGTAGACTATCAAACTGTATCTTTATTTATCCATTCGCTTAAACATCTTATTCTTTTACATACTTACTTAATTCAATGGGTGAAATTTCACTTTTTGAAAATGCTCTAAAGCAGATAGAAAATAGAAAGTCCTCATTTTTTAATCGATATTGTTCAAGGACACCTGGTCCGCAGCTTGCTGAACCTAGACCTTGTTGCTTATGGTCTACATTGAAGGTAATACTATCTTCCTTAACCAAATCATATGTGTGACGAGCATTTTCGATATTTTCTGTTGAATAAAAATGTGCACTAAAATCGAAGCTTGGCTCCCCGACTGTTAGCAACCCTACTCCTGAAATATTTGTTAAGGATGCCCACCTTACCTCATGACGATTCCCATTTTCTTGAGGAACGACATACGGACTAAACAACCCATCTACATTCGAAGACCATACTCCAAATCGGTTTGCTAGTTTACTATCCACATAAGACTCTCCAGGACCTCGTCCATACCAATCGACTTGGTCAAATTGAGGTTTCAACTTCATTTGTAAACCAATTTTCGGTAATGTTGCAGATGACTCGCCTAACTTTCTTCCGCTAACATCCATTTTCATCACACCATTATTGTTGATAATATAAGTGAGTGTCGTATCGAATCCCCATGCAAGAACAGGTGGAGCCATTCGTGATTTTACGATGATGGTTACTTGATCGTTTGTTGGTGACATTTCGTATTCGACAGAATCAATTCTGTTCTGCATCCAGTGTAAACCGTATTGTCTCCAATCTTCTTCTTCTTTTTTTACGTTAAATTCTTCTAATCCCAACTTATCATTATCCGTCGGCGCTCTCCAAACATTTACTTTTGGACCTTGTTCTAACAATTCAATCCCATGAATCTTCCATGAATCAAGTACACCGTAAATGGTATCGAAAGCGAACTGGAAGGATTCCCCATTTATAACAAGCTTATGTTCTATTTCTTCTAAAGATAGAGGACCATTGAATTGTGTTTCAAGCTTCTCTACTTCCTTTGATGCTGCAGGTAACTCGAATTGAGTCCACGCAATTTCATGACCAGCCTTTGCCCATTTTGTATCCTCCGCTTGATTAAACTGGATATTTAACCAATAATCTGTTTTCATTCTCTGAATACTTGGCAATGTGAATGGGATTGCGATATTTTGTGATTCACTTGGAAGGATTTCAGGCATTTCGATTGTTCCACAATCTAGTATATTTCCATCTGCAACAATCGACCATGAAAGAGTTAGGTGATTCAAGCTAATGAAATCATACTGATTACGGATACTTATCATTCCTTGTTCAAGATCTATCGCATCTACTTTAACTGGTTCGATCACTTTTTTATATTCAAGTAACGCTGGTGACGGAATACGATTAGGCATGACAAGTCCATCTAAAACAAAGTTAGAATCGTGAGGTGTTTCACCGAAATCTCCTCCGTACGCAAAATATTCTTCACCATCTTCCGTAAATTGACGAATTCCATGATCCAACCATTCCCATACGAATCCACCTTGCAAACGATCATGCTTATAAAACAAATCAAAATATTCTTTTATTCCTCCAGGTCCATTCCCCATCGCATGAGCAAATTCACATAAAATATGGGGCTGTTTCAGGTCTGTTCGACTACCTAATCGATCCATAATTTCATGGGATGTATACATGGTGGAGAACATATCCGCTGCAACATGTATTCGTTGAGGGTTATTTTCGTCCTGAGTCATGATTACACGAGTTTCACCTTCATAATGAACGAGTCTTGTTGGATCTTTTTGCTTTGTCCAATTTGCCATCTCGACATGGTTTTGTCCAAATCCAGATTCATTTCCTAGAGACCAAATGATGATGGAAGGATGATTTTTATCACGCTCAACCATTCTCTTCATTCGATCGACGTATGCTTCCTTCCAATCTGGATCCTGACTCAATTGATGAGGCTTACCGATAATGTCAAATCCATGACACTCTATGTCTGCTTCATCAATCACATATAGACCGTATTCATCACACAAATCGTAAAAACGTGGATCATTTGGATAATGAGCCGTACGCACTGCATTGATATTGTGCTGCTTCATCAGCTTGATATCTTTTATCATCCAGTCAATCGGAACAGTACGTCCTAAATCTGGATGATGATCGTGACGATTCACACCTTTGATCATAATTGGTACACCATTTACTTGTATCAATCCATTTTTCAACTCAACTTGTCTAAATCCAACCTTTGTCGGAATAACCTCAATTACCGCACCTTGGTCATCTTTTAAGGTCAAAAGTAAATGATATAAATACGGTGATTCTGCTGTCCATTTATGAGGAGCTGCAATTGAGAGAGTAGTCTCAAATTTTGTTTCAATTGATTCAGTTTGGACTATTTCTCCTTCCCGTCTCGCCTCTACTACTTGTCGGAAATTTTCATCGAATAATTGAATATCCAGTTGGTATTTAGTATTTTTGTTTACATGTGAATGGATCACTGTTTCAAGATGTAATTCAGCATCCGTATACGTCTCATCAAAGGTTGTCTTTACAAAAAAATCATGAGTATATACTTTTGGCTTTGCTAGTAAATAAACATCTCTAAAAATACCGCTTAACCACCACATATCTTGATCTTCAAGATAACTACCATCTGACCATTGATATACTCTAACAGCTATCGTATTTTTCCCTTCATGAACAAACGATGTTACGTCAAATTCTGAAGGCAAACGACTTCCCTGACTATATCCAACAGCCTGACCGTTGATCCACACATGGAAAGCACTATCTACACCTTCAAAACGCAGAAATACCAAGTCCTCGATCATTTCTTTTGACACATAAAAGTCCTTTCGATAGGAACCTGTTGGATTTTCTGTTGGAATATGCGGAGGATCTACCGGAAATGGATATTGAACATTTGTATAATGAGGCTTTCCGTAACCGTGCATTTGCCAGTTTGATGGGACCTGCAAATCCCCCCAATCACTTACATCATATTCATTTTCATAAAATGATTGTGGTGCTAGTTCAGGTGTTTCCGCATAATGAAATTTCCATAACCCATTTAATAAAGTAAATCCATGGGAACGTCCTCTATCATAGCTAATCGCATCATCTATATTGTTATATGACATGAAATAGGAACGATCTTTAATACGGTTTTTATGAAGTACAGACAGTAATTTGTAATCTTCTTTTAGTTTCATTTTGACCTCCTGAAGTTTCTTTCATCTTCCTACTTATAAAAAGTTAGATAAGGATGGATCCTTTCTAAAAGAGATCCATCTTTATTTCTCATTTTAGTATTCATGTTTCATCAAGCTTAAAACAGATACTTCCTTCTCCATCTTCACACGTTTATGAATCTATAAATGATATTGAGATATGCGCAAGTTTTGCCTCATCAGAAAAATTCAGTAAGAAAAAGGATCCTGTTTTGCATACTCATGTAACGTTATTATTCATAACTTCCCTTTTACTATTTAACTGCACTTCCTAACATTCCTTGAATAAAGTGCTTTTGAAGGGCTAAGAAGAAAATGATAATAGGAATCGTTGCAATCGTTATCCCAACATTAATTTGACCATAATCAATAATTGAATTCCCTTTCAGACTTGATAACGCTACCGGGAATGTATACATTTCCGTTGTTGTCGTTACAACCAATGGCCATAAAAAATTATTCCATTGTTGAAGGAATAAAAAGATAGCTGTAGCTGCTAGTGCTGGTTTCATGGAAGGCAATACAATGCGAAAAAAGATTTTTAGTTCACCTGCACCATCTATTCGTGCTGCTTCAATTAATTCAGTAGGAAAAGCCATCAAGTTTTGTCTCATTAAGAATATTGCAAAAGGTGAACAAACTGTTGGTAAAATAAGGGCAAAATACGTATTCAACATACTAAAATCTGACATCATTTTAAATTGCGGAATAAGCAGCGCTTGATATGGAATCATCATCGACAAAAGAAACGCCATGAAGATAAACTTATTCCCTTTAAATGAAAATTTCGATAATGCATAAGCAGCCATCGTCGAAACAATCAGAGCTAAAATCACATAGACAACGGAAACGAATAGAGAATTATACAAAACTCTCCAAATGTTGATTGAATCATTCAGATTGTTAAAATTCGTTAAAAATTGATCACCAAATCCCATTGTCGGTGGATTCGAAAATATTTTACTTGTATGGTTCGTTGATCCTACTAACATCCAATAAAATGGGAAGATTGAAATAACAATACCAATAAGCAAAAAGAGTGGAAGCATTGCTTTTTTCGCAAATTTTAAACCTTTCTTTCCTTGCATTATTTTTCATCTCCCGTCGTTTTCATTTGAATAATTGATAAGAGTGCTACAATTACAACAACCACGTAAGCAATGGCAGACGCATAACTAAAATCATAGTACTTAAATCCATTTTGAAAAATCATTAAACCAAGTGTCATCGTAGAATCCCCAGGACCACCTTTGGTAAGATTGTATGGTTCATCAAAAAGCTGCAATGTCGCAATCGTTGAAATAATGGAAGTAAACAAAATAACCGGCTTCAATTGTGGAATGGTAATAGAAAAGAATTGTCTTACCTTACCTGCACCATCTATAGAAGCAGCCTCATACATTTCTTCTGAGATGTTTTGCATAGCTGCAAGATAAATCACCATATTGTACCCTGTCCATCTCCATGTCATTGCAAGGATGATCGAAACCTTCGCCCAAAAAGGATGATTTAACCAAGGGATGGATTCGATACCAATCATCATCAAAAATTGATTAAAAATCCCTTTATCCATCAAAATGATAGAAAACAAAATGGAATACGCTACTAACGATGTAACAGCTGGCATAAAAAATGCTGTACGATATAAACCTTTGAACTTTAGTAGTTTACTATTTAAGATAACTGCTAATATAAGTCCCAATAAAATCATAATTGGTACTTGGAAAATGAAAATGATAAACGTATTAAATAAAGCTTTATGAAACGTTGAATCATTCAACAATCGTATATAGTTATCAAAACCCGCAAATACATATACTCCACCTTTAGATGTTTGAAAGCTTAATATAAAAGATGAAATAATTGGATATACCGTGAATACGATAAACAATATAACAGCTGAAGCTAAAAATAGGTACGGTGTAATTTTTGTTTTATTTATTCGATTCGTTATAATGTTCAACCCCCTTAAACTTGAGAGAGGGGAAAGATTGTACACGCCTACTTACCTCTCTCAAGAAACCATTTTTATTTTATTGTCTCATTCTATTTTCGGTATTCTTTTTCGCATCCTGCATTGCTTTTTCTGGTTTTGCCCCATTCACTACTTCACCTTGAGCTTTTACAATCTCATCACGTGCAATTGGATCATTTTTTGTATAATAAATAGTTGAGATTTTTTCCATTTCATCAGCGAAGAATCTCCAAATTTTTTGATTGTTGAAGAACGGTATCTCTGCATCAAATAGCTCAGACTCAAATACTGGACTATAGGAAGGGAATAGCCCACCTTTCATTGCGATTTCTTGAGCCTCAACATTTGACGAAAACCATTTTAAGAATTCATACGTTTCTTCAACATTTTTACCTGTTGAAGGAATTACAAACGAACTACCACCTTGAACGGATGAACGAGATCCACCTTCTTCATAAGCAGGCAATGGCATTACCCCCCATTTACCTTCTGTATCTGGTGCTTGTTTTTCGATTGTTCCTACTAACCAACCACCAGCAATTACTGATGCAGTTTCTGAATTCGCAATTGTTGTTACCATTGAATCCCAACCAGTTACACCTAAAAGTAATTCTTTGTCATTTAAGTCTTTCAATACTTCCATTGCCTTTACAGACGCATCACTACCAATTGTTAAGTTATTATCTTTATCAAAATAACCTTCACTTTGTTGATTTAACAAAATTGTGTAAACATTCGCATCTGCTTGGTCAAAACTCAACATCGCTTTACCAGTTGCTTCTTTGACTTTCTCACCGGCAGCTACGAAATCTTTCCATGTTTTAATGTCTTCAGGATTAACTCCAGCTTCTTCATATAAGTCTGTTCTATAGAATACTGCTGCTGGACCTGCATCAAATGGCATTCCATACATCTTCCCATCTCTTGACACTGCTTCAATTTTAAAATCTGGAAAATCCTTTTTAAATTCGTCATAACCTAATTCACTTAGGTCAGCAAATGCGTCCGGGAAAGATTCTAATTTCCCTTGAATCTCATCATCTGTTTGAAGTAATCCATCTGGTAAACCTTTACCACCAGCTTGCAAACCTGTTGTTGTTTTTTGAATGATGTCCTGTCCACCAGTTTCAATGATATCTACTTTAAATTCTGGATGATCTTTCTGATAAATTTTTGCTGCTTCTTCTAATACAGGTACATTAATGTTATTTGCCCAAATTGTGATTACTCCATCTTCTGAAGCATTATTCGCACTACTAGTACCACAAGCAGTCAATAGTATAGACAATACGAAAGTTGATAAAAACAAAACAATTTTATTTTTCATAAAATATTGCCCCTTTTTTAGTAATATTTTTACTAATCAAATTGTATCACCATCAACTAAACATGTAAACGCTTTTTTAAATTTTGTTTTAGTAAAAACACAATTTAACCTTAAATCCGTTACATGTTATTCCTGTCATAGTTCAATTGCACAAGTTGCTTTTAGCTATTAAAATGAACTCAAAAAAAAAAAAAAAAACGAGCATTTTCGCTCGTTTTTAACTATTTA
>NZ_BCVD01000052.1 GCF_001591565.1 Priestia flexa NBRC 15715
AAAATGAAAATTAATACAAAAGAATGGTTAGAATTAAGCTTAGAAATTAGAGAAAAGTTAATCCGCCTTGCTGTATTAGAGAATATTCAAAAAGTAAATACATTTAATAATTAAATAAGGATTTTAATTAAGAGCAGAGTTTCTATACTCTGCTCTTAAACATTTCTATTGACATTGAATATCTTAATCACAAAAGTTATAATATATGAAATGATGATAATGTGCTATGTTGGACATATTATTGTAAATATATTCGATGTAAGGAGTATAATTATGAGCTCAGTTTTAAATGGCTTCTCAGTTGAAAAGAAAATTATAGATAATATGAATGAAAAAATCCCTAAAGGATATAGATTTAAAAAGATTCGACAATGTATAAGAGATATGCAAGCAACCACTACCATAAAAGCCCGAGAAGCTAAATCTGTTATTATTTATCCAATACGGATTGACGAAGAAGATAAAAGAAAAATTCATGATATTGTTACATACAACAACAGTATAGGGAATAAGATAACAAGCTCTGATGTAATTTCCTTCATCATTGAGGAAGTAATTGAAAAAAAAGTTCGTATCAGAAATACCACAAATACTTCTTTCACCATCGATAAATCTGTCTACATTGAACTAATTAAAGTACTGAAAGGATCTACAATAAATTTAACTTTTGAAGAGTATGTTATTCATGATTATAAGCACCCGGACATTAACTATATCCTTTCACACAAGCCTAAAGAAAAAAAAACTATGCCAATGCTTATTGATAAATCTGTTCTAAAGATAATTGATTCCATTAAAGAAGATATTATTAAACAAAAAGGAAAAAAAATATCACGCTCTGATTTATTTAGAGACATAGTTAACCAAATGATTTTTAATTTTAGTAACTCTGAAGAAGAAGTTGTAAGCTTACAAAAAAGAATTCTTGAAGAGTTTGATTTACTTAATAATATAGGTGGAGAAAAAGAAGTTGAGGAACTAATTAAATTAGTACAAAAAAAATATGCTAATTAATAACTCAAACTTCGCAGACTGAAATCGACAAATAAGCCTTGATATAGTTAGGCAGACCGTCAATCCATTGCTGTAGTTGACTTTTGATTATTTTTTGAATCGTTTTATTCGTCTTTTTTAAGGCATCTTCAAGAAGCTCGATTAATTGCTGTAATGCGACAGCCCAATCCAGTTCGTTCACTTCATCACATAGCTCATAAAAAATGCCACCTAGTATTCGTTGATCGTTATGGCAACGATTCTGCCAGGACAAAACGATGTATCTCGAAAACACAATCGTTGTGTGGCTAATAAGTAAATCATATGACATGCCTTGAAATTCTTTTTGAAGGCGTAAGAGGGATTTAGTCGTCTTGAAAAAGACCTCAATATCCCAGCGCATACCATAAATACGGACGATTTCTTGTTCAGAAAGCGTACAATCCGTGCTGAGAATCGCAAGCCATTCGCTCTTTTTATTGCGGTTTTGAATAAATACGACTTTTACTTGAACGCCATTTGCCATGGTTATTTGAATCGATCGCATGATGCCTTTCTTGCCAGAAACAGGTGCGGCAACCTTATATAGTTCCTTCAGAGATAGCTTTTTATTGTTCACCAAATAGCGTTGGTTCGTTGCCTTTACCATGCCAATGACGTCAAGACCGAGTTCAACGATTGATTGGATAAGAGGTTGTTGCGTAAACCACGTATCCAGTAACACATAGTCAGCCGATACACCTGCTTGTAATGCTCGTTCAAGCATACCTGGGATGACGGTTGGAGCAGATTCTAATGCTTCGACACGACGTTTATAGCCAGAAGAACGCTTATCAATATTCTCAGAAATTCCGTTGATTTGCGCCTTTTTTGAACTTAGTAATGTGAAGTCTAGTGGCATAAATGTAAAGCCATCGGACCAACCCAATGTAAGCATGCGAAATCCTTTATAAAAGCGTTTTGTTAAGGAGGAATGATCCATACAACGCGCAAAAAGCTCCACCTTTTTACTGCGGTTACGGTCGAACATAGAATCGTCTATGATGAATACCTTTGGACGTTTTGTATCCGTCAGCTGCTCCACCTTTTGAATGGCGTGCACACTTAAATACGTTAAAAAGCGACGCCATGCAAACTTGGAATGATTCAAGAAACGATAAACAGAATCTTTGGCAGGGTAACGGTCTCCCTTCTTTGAATTTAAAAGGGTGAACCAGCTCTTATGATGAAAGATTAAACAAAAAACAAGCTGAAACAAATAGGAAGTTGTAAAGCCAAACTTCTTCGTAATGCTAGCTTTACGAAGGTGCTTTACGATTTCTAATTCACGAAATACCGATTTTAATTCTTTTGGCAGTTGATTGTTTTGGTCATTATGCTCTATCATAATGGAAGCACCTCTTCTGTTTGGTAGTGTATTCTCGACAAATCCACTATACCAAAGAATGAGGTGTTTTTTGTATCTAAAAAAACTTTGTCAAGGTTTTTATTGAAATCATGAAGAACCTAATAGAGCCAACTATCGAATCTAATTATTTAGGTGCGAAGTTTGAGTTAATAAGCATACTGGACATGTCACACTATAAACAAGAGTAGGCGTACAGCCTGCTTTTTTTGTATTCACCAAAACTTCCACCATTTTTTCTTTTTTTCTTTAGCTGCAGAAATTTCTCTAAGCATCATTATTAGTTGACTATCTCGATTTTCTTGCCACTTTCCACGCTCTTCAAACTTACTCAACAATTTAGTTTCCATTTCTTTAAGTTGCTTTTTCTGAATTTCATTTACTTGATTCTGTTCTTCAATCTTACTTAACAATTTAGTTTCCATCTCTTTAAAATGATTAATTAATTCAAATCTTTGTATTGCTAGGGCGTTATCTCCAAGTGTTATGTCTGACATATCGTCTGAATTATCATCTACTAATTTAGATTTTTCAATTACATATTTACAAGCTTCATCAATTTTCATCTCAGATTTTAGCTTTAATATGGTCTCTAAAATCTCGATGTCACGCACACTAAACAGCCGGTGACCATGATCATTCCTTTTAATACTATATCCTTGGTTTTCTAACATTTCACAATACTTTCTAACTGTTGTATTTGCTATGTTCAACATGTTTGCTACATCTTTAGATAAGTACAGCATATCGGATTGAGCTATATTGCGTATGTTTGACATATTCCATCACCTCAATTAGAAATTCTATGGACAGAAAATATAAACCTCTATAAAAACATAAATAACTCATTTTATTTTCAAATATATGTTGATACCTACACCCTTTTTAATCATAAATGTTATAATATATTTATTATTATTTGTTTAAGGAGGAAATTTTATGAAGCCTGCTTTACTTTGCGAGAAACCAGCTCAAGCAAGAACTTATAGTGAATGCTATGAACATAAAAAACATAAAGATCATATAGAGATTATGCCTTGCAACACTTTTCCTAATGGTGCTATTGTAGTTTGGGCTATAGGCCATCTAGCTGAGCTAGCTCCACCAGAAAAATATAAAGATGAGTGGAAAAAATGGAACATTGACGCTTTACCTTTAATTCCAGAAAAATTTCAGTATATAGTGAGCAAAGAGAAGGTAAGTCACTTTAAATCCGTTTCTGAAAAGTTAAAAAAATCTAGTTTTATAGTTATTTGTACTGACCCTGCGAGGGAAGGAGAAGCTATAGCTAGAACTTTAATACTACTTTGTGGATGTGGAAGGAAGCCACTGAAACGTTTTTGGTGTTCTTCTATGACAGCTGATGCTATCAGAAAGGCGTTTGACAATCTACGAGATGCAAAAGAGTTTGATAGCCTATACGAAGAGAGCAAGGCAAGAGCCTATTCTGATTGGTTAATAGGTATTAACACAACACGTGCATTAAGTATATTGCTAAACAAAAAAATCTCAGAAGTAAATGAAGGTGGTTTTACAAAAAATACTCTGTATAGTGCTGGAAGGGTTCAAAGTCCTCTTTTATTTCTAATACACCAAAGAGAAAAAGAGATAGAAAACTTTAAGCCAGAGAACTTTTGGGAGATATTTGGTGACTTTTCTGCAAACAGTATTAAGTATCGGGGGAAACTTCAAAATGAAGAGCAAAATCGATTTAAAGATAAGCAAGTTGCTTTAGCAACTATAGAAACCCTCAAGGGTAAACCTGCTGTTATTGATAATGTAGAAAATAAAGAAAAAAAGGTGAGACCTCCTAAACTTCATAACTTATCCAGTTTACAAGCAAAATTAAATAAAAAATACAAATTATCACCTAAAGATGTACTATCTTTAGTTCAAAGCTTGTATGAAGAAGGATATTGCAGTTACCCGCGTAGCTCAAGTCAATTTTTACCGAAAGATGAAGCTGAACAACTTCCTCATACCCTAGAACAATTAGCTACTCTTGGGCCATATAAAGAACTTATTGAGTCTAAAGAAAAAACTAATATCGTTGATGATAAACATTTTACCGACAACGAAAAGGTTGACGATCATTATGCAATTGTAATCACGAATAAAGTTCCTAACCTTACTAATTTATCTAAGGATCAACTGAATGTATACGATGAAATTGCACGAAGTACTATAGCAGCCTTTTATACAGACCATATCTATAACCAAACTACAATTCACACCAAAATTGAAAATTACAACTTTAAATCTACTGGTAATCAGATTATAAATAATGGTTGGAAAACAGTTTGGAATGAAAAAGAAGAATCAGATGAGAAAGAAGAAAACCAACGTCTACCTATTGTAGAAAGTGGTCAATCTATTTCAATTCTTAAACTCAATATAAAAGATGGGATTACAAAGCCACCAAAGCCTTATACTGAAGGGAATTTGATTACCCTTATGGCTACAGCCGGACGCAAAAGCCATTACGATTCAAATGAAATAACCAAAACAGAATTGGTTAATTATGGAAGTTTAGGGACGGAAGCAACTCGAAGTTCGATTGTAACTAGTCTTCAGTCTAGAGGTTACATTATAGTAAAGAATAACATCGTCCAGATAACCCCTAAAGGAAAAATACTGATTGCAGCATTAGATAAGACCATTCTTTCAAGTGCTGAGTTAACAGCAAAATGGGAATTATATTTGCAAGAAGTGGGGAAAGGAAACAAATCAGGTGCTAAATTTATAGAACAATCAAAAGCTTTAGCTACTAAGTTAGTAAATGATGCTGTTAAAAATGCAAACACATGGAAGATAGATCATTTAGTTAATAAAATGGAACAGCAAAACCACATCGGCAAATGTCCTAACTGCGGAAAAGCAATAATAGATAAAAAAGTCTTTTTTGGTTGTGTTGGTTATAAAGAAGGTTGTAAATTTACTCTCCCTAAAGAGATTTTAGGTAAGAAAATAAGTGAAACTAATGTAAAACGTCTTATTGAAAAGGGAAAAAGTGGTGTTATTAAAGGCTTAAAAGGAAAGAAGACTTTTGATGCACATTTAATAATAAAAGACAAAAAAGAAGGGCAATTAGGTTTTGAATTTCCTAAACAAAATGTTACTGCAAAAAGTAAATAGACAAAAAAAGGATGATTTTCATCCTTTTTTTACACCTAAAAAAGTTTCAAATTATAAAGTACACAAACATTTATAAGGAATTTATCCTAAAAAATAAAAAAGCAAGCTATGATAAGCTTACTTTCTCATTTCTCTTTATTATATTTGCAAACATTTTTACTTCCAGCCATTTGAGCAGTCATTGAATTACCTTCAATTTCTATAGTGAACATGTCTGATGCTCCACCGTAATCAAACTGATAGTCATTTTCTTCAACATTTTTATATGTTCCTGACGAAGTTTCTCCACCTTGAGCTCTTGAGTTTTGTATTTCAAAGACATTATCTCCTTTAAAAGTAAAGGAGTCTCTACATACAGCTGGTTCCCCTTCTGCTTTTTCCCATGTACCATTAAATGAATTACTTCCACTTACACCATTACTCCCACAAGCTGAAAGAACTAAGGCTATAATGGCAGCTGTTAAAGTACTTTTTCTCATAAAACACACCTACAATTCCTTTTTTTTCGCTTTTTCAATTACTATCTTACAGTTTTTATAAAAGTTTGTGGGTACATTTTTTAATTCTTTCAAAATTTGAGAACGTTTTTCTGGTGTTTCTTTAGTTAATCTAAAAACTCCAAAGCCAACAATTAAAATTAACATTATCGTATTGAGAAATAATGTATTCATTTAAAAACCCTTTCATTAGATTATTTTACTCTACGCATAATTGCTGTTTTAACTACTGTAGAAGCAGCTCCCGATCCAATACCTGCTGCTGTTCGTCCAGTTCCAGATGAATACATTAATTCTTTAACTACAGCTGGTGATTTAACTACTAGAATCATAAATCCAATACCATACATGATTTTGCTAGCGTCCCATATACTTCCCTCTGAGAAGAATTTGGCCATAAATAGTACTAACATTACCTGTACACCTTGTGTGAATACAATACTTATTAGATTTCTCCAAAATCCTGGTAACAGATTGAAGTTATCACTTAAATTTGTAGCAATACATAATGGAGCAATAGCTAGAGCAAATCCTAATTCTGCAAACCTAATAGCCATTTGTATCAACATTACAAAGAACAAGATAGCTAAAATAAGAGCCAGTATTGCCATAAATATTAAATTAATATCAGCCTCTTGAATTTTAGTAGCATCATACTTAAATGTACTAAATTTCAAGTCATATCCATCTAATATGCCTTTTACAAACCAGTAATTAAACTCTAATAAGTATTCAAATATCCATTTGAAACTATATGCAAATGCTACTGTAAATACAAGTCGGGCGAGCTTTTCTCTTAATTCCCCCCGACCTTCAGGGTCAGAAACAGCCAACATCTCCACCATTTTGTAAATAAATATTACTCCTAGTAATACAAAAAAGAAGTCATAGGCTTGATTATAAAAGTCATTTATTGTTTCATTTTCTAATATGGTTGATGGTTCAACCACGAAAGTATCTAATTGATCTATACTATAGTTAATCGCTCCTTGTACGATATTTAACATGAACTCTCTTATCTTACAAGAAAAATCAAATGAACCACATTCTAGATCAACAGATTCTGTTTCCTCATTATCGGCATATGCAACGTTTGTAAATCCTGCTGAGTTAAAAACAAATAGTAATATAAAAACCATTGCAAATGCCATAATTAACTTTTTCCGACCACTTCTAGACTTAATCAGCATTATTTACATCCCCTTTAGTTACCTTCAAAATTTGATACATCATTTAAAGTTTTATATCCAGTAACTATCCATTTATCTCCCTGTAATTTCAAGTTAATTTCTGCAATTGTCTTAGCGTTACTTTTTTTATTATTAATTGAAATTATAGAATCAAATGTGGCTAAAACTTTAGCTTCTGAATCATATTCATCTCTCGCATGGTAAATAGTTGTATTATCGATTTCGCTTTTATATTTTAAATCTTTTGGCATTTCATACTCTTGATCCAGTTGATCATAAGTTTGAAAAAGAGTGTTTTGTAATTTTTTTGTCGTTAATCCATTAATACTTTCTTTTTTAGGTCGCCCCTCATAAGTATAAAAAGCTGTTAAAAATTTTGTAGCATCCTTTTGGACTTGTTGTTTACTATTATTTTTCAAAGCATTGTATTTAGTATTAAGCTCTGAATATGCTGCTGCTGTATCATGATGTTGTTTGAATTGATATCCACCAAATACGATTAATGCAACTAAAATAATATAGGGAATAAACTTTGTGTAATTCACAACTTTCACCTCTTTTTTAACTTACTCTTCCATATCCAACAATCTTAGGGCTCCAATAATTATTTAAATCGGAGAAGCCTACACCACCATTATTAGCATCGTACATTTTGTTATTGCCAACATATATACCAACATGAGTTACGTTGTTATAGCTTGCTGTTTTAAAGAAAATTAAATCCCCAGGCTTTAAATCTTCTTTTTTAACACGTTTTGTAGCGTTATATTGTAGTTGTGCTGTCCTTGGAAGATTGTAACCTATTTGTCTGAATGCCCATGAAGTTAATCCACTACAATCAAAACTGGTAGCTGGCGTCGCTCCACCCCATGTGTATGGATATCCTTCAAACTGTAATACGGCATTATACATCTTTTCATATTTCTCTTGACCTAAAGGTGATCCCGTAGCAGCTTGAGCTGCTCCTGAGCCTTCAGATCCACCTGAGACATATTGAAAGACTTTATCTACATAACTCCAATCGCCATAGCAATAAGGATAACGGAAATTACTTGTATCTCCACCACACGTATAAACTCCAGGATGTAATGACATTTGATAAGCAGAGAATGCTTTGGCAACTTCCTGAGTGTGCACTTTACCGTTTGACTCTACATAATTAAGATAACCAGAACCAAAATTATAACTTTGAACTACAGCCTTTATATCTAGACCTTTATCAGTGCCTTGCTTGTAAACACTAGCGAAATGTTTAACTCCTACTTGAATTGAATACATAGGGTCTTGAATAGTATTTGGTGGAAGCCCTAATGATTCAGAAGCCTGCATAACATCACGACTCAAAGTACCACCACTCTCCTGTTGCATAATCCCTAGTACAACAGGAGTTAAATCTTCAAGACCATATTTTTTCAACTCTTCTTTAATTGGTGTTTCATACGCTAATACAGCTTCTGATAATTGTTGAGACCCGAAATTAGAAGGCGTTGTTTGTTGTTCTTCTGTACTCATGCCAGTAATACCGATAATTACTAAAGCAAAAAATATAGTTGCTCCCCCTATAATCCACTTCCACTCTTTGGCAGCAAACGCACCTAATTTAACTGCTGTTAGCATACAATCACCTGCTAATTAGCCAATACATAATTTGTATTGCCAAGTTTATTTTGAGTAATGTGAGTTTCAAATAGCTCTTTATCTTCTTCTGTTAAAAGAATGTCTTTGTTGTTTTTAATATGTTGATATTCTTTATCAAATCTATCTTTATCCCACATTTGAAGTTCTATAGGATCTAATTGAACTTGAAGAGAAACTTTTGTAGAACCTACAATATAAACACCCTTACCAGCACTTTTCTTTCTATCAGCATCCTTGATTATTAAAATTTGTTGTTCTTCCTCTGAAAAGTTTTGAGAAGTCTTCGTCATAATCGTGTTTAATTCTTCACTAGACATCGGTAAATATAACTTAGATACAGAGTTTAAAATAACAGCTTCTCCATAATTTCGTGTTCCTTCAACAGCAGATAAGAAATCTCCTACTTGTTGTGTAGCAGAAGTAACACCACTATTGAAAGAGCGTAATAATTTGTACATATCTGCTAAGAACTTCATTGCCAGTGGATTTTTTGGATTGGCTAAGATATGGGCTTCGTCCACATAAATTTGTACAATATCCTTATCTTTTACTGCATCTTCCTCTAAAAAAGTTAAAATATTGTACATAGCTACCTTCTGCAAGTCTTCTTCACCTTTTAAATCAAACAAATCAAATGTTATTAAGTCATTGGACAAGTCAACGTTTGTGTGTCCATTCATTGCTTTAGAATATGACCCCTCCACATACTGATAAAGTACTTGATATAAGTTACTTAAAGGTTTAAATTCTTCTTTTTCATCTATTAAATTTCTAATTACTTTATATAAATCTCCCATAGTAGGATAATCTGTAGATTTCAACTGTGAAAAGTCAGTTTCCCATGTAATACTTACTGATTGATTTTCTTTATATGTTTGTACAAGAGCTTTTTCTAATAATGCTTTTGCAACAGGATCATCTTTTAACTCTGAATACATTAAAGTAAACATTGTCTTTAAATTAGAAATCTTACGATGTAACAATGAAGAATCAATTGCATTTCCTTCTTCGTTACGAATTAATTTTGTGTTCATAATTTCAAAAGGATTAATAACAACATCATTCATAGGTGAGATTTTAACCCATTCTCCACCAATACTTACAAATTTTGATCCGAATTCTCCTTTCGGATCAATTACTCGTATCCTAACACCTTGTATCCACCTTCTTAACATATCTCCAAAAAGATATGTACTTTTCCCTGAACCTGATGGTCCACATACATATTCATGTCGATTTAACAGTTCGTCGTGGTTTACCATAACAATACTATTTGTTTTGAGGTTTCGGCCTTTAATTACACCTTTTTCAGCAATAACTTCACTTTCATCAAATGGAAATAGTGAAGACAAAGCTTCTGCATCAAAGTTTCGATATGTTAATTCTTTGACTTTATTTTGGTTAATAGGTAGAACAGATTCAAAAGCATCAAACATTCTATTGGTTGGTGTAATAGCTTTTAAATGCCTATTTGTTAAAGTCTTTACTGTATGAGTAATCCGATTTAATTCCTCAAGTGATGCAGCTTGAATGTGTATTAACATGTGCTCATTGAAAAGCTCTGAATTTGAACTAGTTAAATTATCCAAAAGGACTGTAGCATCTTTTATATTGTTATTAATTGTTTGTCGCTCAGACTCTTTTAATTTCACATCGTGCAATTGGCTTTTATATTCTATAATTGCTTTGTCTAACGATCTAATCATAGTTTCAGCAGATGTAGGCTCAATATGATGAATTATAGATACATTAGAACCAATACTGTGTAGTTTATCCAAGAAGCCTGCTGTTACATTATTAGAGAAGTGTGCGACTACTAATGTACGAACATAGTTACTTCCTAATCGAATGTAAGTATCATGCTCCTCTATACTATCTGGGGATAATATATCCAAGAGGTTGCTCTGGTCATCTACAAACTGTTCCAGTGAGACAGCTTCTTCTTTCTTTCCCATAAACTTAGATAAAAGTTTTCTCATACTATCACTCCTATCGCAAATAATAATCTTCTTCAGCTTTTAATTTTTCTACTGTATCAAACAAATTTCTTCTACCAATTACATATGCTGTATTCACTTCTTCTTCCATAGCCAATATTTGAGCGTTTTCATAATCAAAAAACATATGAAGGTATTTCTCCAATTCCAGATTAGATAGCTCTCTAACTTCTAATTTAGGACTTCTTAGCATTTCTTCTAATTTAACCTTGTAGTCATCTACACGAATCTTTAATTTCCTAATAGCTTCTTCTTTAGATTTATCATCACTAAATGTTTGATCAAGAACAATATAACGGTTACGCCTAATCATTTCCCTATCCTCTTGTATATTATTAGCGTACCAAATATAGCTCTTTAATATTTTACGCTTATAGGGGTTATCTATTTTTGATAGCTGTGATTTTAAATCAACAATATAATCTTTTAAATTAACGGGCGTAGATACCCGATTAATTTGTAGTTTTTTATCAATTGTGTTTAAAAAATTCTCATACCCTTCATAAACTTCTCTTTGTTCAGCATGTGACATAAGTGACATATTAACAGCCGATACACTTAAGACCTTAATCAATTTATTATCAGTTGTTTCAATCATTTCGTTATATATATTTCTAACAGGAATCAAATCTTGAACGGTTTTTTCTTTTTCAATCTGTTTTTTCTTACCGAACATTTAGCTCACCCTTTAAAACCTTTCTTCTTATAATAGAAAACCTTTTGTCGATTATTGAAATTGCCTTTCCACTTAATAATATGAAATAACCTTATATTTTTTCTTACCTTAATTGGTTTAACAAATATAAATAGACCCACAATAGTAGCTGGTAATATAGTAACAAATACTTTTATTTTCCTATCTACATCTTCTGGAATCATGTAAGCGTACATTGTATAGCCTATAAGTCCCCCTAATGCAAGAAATAGCGCTTCTTTAAAAGTAATGAAGCGCCATACATGTATTTCTTTGCTTATCTGTCGAGGGATAGTGAATTTTTTCTTTTCAACTTCTTTCACTATTAAACCTCCCTAATCAGAATGTGCTGCTGATCCACTTAATAATAGATGGTGCTGAAAAGCAAATGATAGCTACAAATGCAGTAAACCAGATTCCTTTTTTAAACCCAGATTTAGCAGATTCATCACCAACAACCCAAGCGCCAATACAACAAATAATTAAAGCGATGATTGCCATTGGAGCAGCGATATCAAGTAAACCTGAAACTACGCTATCGTTTAGGAAATTCGAAATCTTGTCAAAAGGATTCATTTAAGAATACCCCCTCAATTAATTTATATTTATATTGTAATCTAATATCGAGTTTTTTTCAACCCATTTTTTACAAATAAGCGTCTTCAATACCTAAATAGTAGTATTATACCTAAAACGATATAGGGATAAAGTCTTGTGTTTAAATAGTTTTTTTGCACCTTTTTTTCTTCAAGTTGTTGCCATTTAATGTTATGTAATTTATACTAAACTAAGAGATTGGTAGTGAGTTCTGATAATAGCCATTTTGTAGAATTATATAGAAAAAAGAGGAAATTAAGGAAGTTACACAAAGTATTTTTGCAGAATTAAAATAAAAAAACACAAAAAAAAGCCCCAGCTCCACAGTTTCATTTGATCTAAATAAGTTTGGCGACTTATCAAATGAAACTCCCAAGAATCTAGGACTATTTCTTACATATTAAAACTTCTTATGTGTAGTATAACATGAGTTAAAAAATATGTGAAGAGTTTGCTTTCTATTTTCTTACGGATTTAGCTGGGAAATAGGAGGCTTATTTTCATGGAAAAAATTAAGAATTTCTTACTCAGCAAAGTCAAAAAAGAATTAGGTAACAAATCCCCAATTTTAAACAAAACAGACTTAACTAAAGTAGTTGAATACAACCTCAATGTTATTGATGATATCTTATTAGATATCGAAGGCATTACATTTGCCGAATATACCCCTAGCTCTAAAAGATATAAAGCCCTACGTAAATTCATCTCAGCTTTAGCACACCAAGGGTTTACACAAGCCACAGAAGAGTCTTTGGCTAAAATGTGTAAAGTATCTAGACCACTTATCAGAGAAGTTATTGGCTTCTTAGAAGAATTAAACCTTATCCATAAGTTAAAGAACAGAAGAAGAAATCTCTATGCACCAACAGTATATGTTTTAGTGTTGCATCCATATTATTTACATAACCTTAAATACTTGAAAGAAAACTATGCTGGTAACTTAGAAGTTTCAGAAGTTTACACTACATACTTTACAAAGGATTTGACAAGCAATTTTACAAAGGTAGAATCTCAAACCCCTTGTGAGAGTAAGGATGAAGGCTTTGAAAAATCTCCTAACAGAATTAACAAAGTTAATTCTAAAAAATATATCTTATATAGAACTACTCAAAATAAAGTTAAATCTGCTTTTAAAGAACATTCTCAAAATCATGAAGACCTTCATTTTGATGAATACTTCTTTAATAAGGACAAATATACAGATTTACATGGTGTACCAGAAGAAATTGCTACTAAGTTAGACAGGTTAGATACTTTAGAGATTGTTACTATATGGAAGTCTATTTGTCGTACTATGTCCAAATACCAACTCAAACCTGGTGATCACATAGAAGAAATTTTAAAAAGCTGTGAACAAGCAATAGCAGCATATTATTATTATAAAAACAAATCTTATAGAGCTAAAAAACAGCCTAGATTTAATTTTGCTGGTTGTATTTGTGGAAAACTAAAAAAGATACTTCTTGATCAATTAACAAAGAAGGTTAAAGATATTAATAAAATTATGAATTTGAATGTTAGAAATACTGCTAAAATTATGTTGAATTTATCCGATAATCATGAACGTGCTGCATTTTCTTTATATCAAGAATATAATCCTAATAAAACAGAATTAGATGAAATAGGAGTTTACTAATGAACAACTCGCTATTTTAAGAGTTTTCGCACTCTTATTCATTACAAAAGAAGGATTATAACAATAAACAGTATAAAGTATTATTAATAGCGCACTAAGAGATGCTACAGCATCTCCCTAACACGTTAACGTGTATTCTTTTCATAAGGAGGGGATTCTTTGAGTTACGTAAATTCAAAAACTAAACGTGTTTTTAGGAGCAAAGAAATTGATCGTTCATATCGTTTGTTCCCTAAAAGAAGAATTAATCTAAGTGAAATAAAATATAAGTTAGCTTCTAGAGAAGAACTTGCAAAATATGAAAGAAGAATTCGCAGACAGCTGTGTTTTTATGAAGAAAACGGCTATTTTCAAGATGAAATTCTAGTTTCTATAAATACATCTACAGATAATAATACCTTTGTTCTTGAGGCTGGGTATCCTGTATTAGCTGCATTAAGTCAACTAGGTATAAAAACAGCAGAAGTTAGAATTAAAGTGAAAGTAAATAAAGATAAGGCTCATAAATTAGTGACTAAGAGGTTAAGTGATCATAATAAAGCTGTTGAAATGTTTATTGCTTTAGATACTAAGATGGAGAAGTTGCGTCAAATTATACATACCTGTGACTCAGATCTATATGATTTAATGAATTCTGTAGATGTCAGTTTACAAAGTGTAATTAAAGAAGCGCACTTTAAGTCTATAAATACATCACATGTCTATAAAAAAAGTTTAAAAGCAGTTATATATAAGTAGCTAAAATAACACATTTAATCTATATAAAATATAGATTAAATGTGTTATTTTGTTTTTTTAGAATT
The DNA here is from genome assembly GCF_001591565.1 of Priestia flexa NBRC 15715. Taxonomy (GTDB): domain Bacteria; phylum Bacillota; class Bacilli; order Bacillales; family Bacillaceae_H; genus Priestia; species Priestia flexa. The sequence goes on from NZ_BCVD01000052.1 coordinate 14,586, forward strand.
AGATATAGAATTATTGTGGTATTAAAAATCATTTTTTCTAGATTTTTTCTATATATTTTGCGGTTTTTTTAATTCCAATAACTATTTTAGGATTAACTATATCTTTATTCTCTAAAAAATAATCATTTAATCTATATATTTTATAGATTAACTCTTGAATAATTTAATCATTAGAGTTATAATGTAATTAAATAAGGTTGAGGGAGATGAGTTGAATAATGAAATTTATTCTTGCAAACGACATCGGGAACGATAAATTTAAGATTTTGGAACCAGGGATGAAAGAAGTTACAAAGATTCCTAGTGCATATAAATGGTTAACAAGAAAGCCATCTGTACATGAAACGGATGTTACTAAAAATGTGGTTAATCTACTTGATCAGTTGTTGGTAAATATAACTAGTGAATCTATTGATACCTTAGGGCTTTATATGGTTGGTGAAAGAGCTATTCAAAGTGCTGATGATGTAGATAACATGGATATTGAGATGTCTGAAAAACATACTGATGATTTACCAATTATTAATACATTAGCTTATGTAGCTGCTCGTGCTGTTCAAAAAGACTTTGAAGCATCAGGTCAATTGAACTCTAAACTAGATGTAGATGTTTTCATGAGTAGTGCCATTCCTGCTTCGCAACACAATGTAGAAACAGCAAAACATTTAGAAAATAGATTTCTTAAATCGCCTCATACAGTAATTGTTTATGTTGGAGATAAGCATGTCACTGTAAATCTAACATTTGTAAAGGTTAAAGTAACTAAAGAGGGGATTCCTGCGTTATATAACGTATTTGAAGGGCCTCTAGACATGTTTGAACAATATATAGAAGAATATAAAGAAGCAAACAAAGAAAAGCCTATGCGAGAATTTAAAGGGCGTAAAATCATGCACGTTGATATTGGTTCTGGAACAACGGAGTATACTTTTACAGTCGGACCAAATCCTAAGCCAGACGTTTGTACTGGAGAAAGGCAAGGTGTTGGTCACGCTATTGAGGAAGCAATTGCATCTATGGCTCAAGAACGTATGGGCTTAAGTATTAACAGACAACAATTTGCTAAATATATTGAGAGACCCGATGAATACCCTAAAGATCATAAACTTGCTGTAAAGCACCTTTCCATAGCTCGTAAAAGACAAGTTAAAAAAATACTGAGCGATATTCAAAGAAAGTATGTAAAAACGCTTTCTAGTGAACCAGAAATTATTTGTGTGTATGGTGGTGGCTCCATCGAATTTAAAGAAGATATGTACGATAAACTAAAAACATTCACTGATTCAGTTGATGCAAAACTTCTTTGGATTCCAGCTAAGTATGCTGTTGAAATGAATGTGAAAGGCTTAGATATTTTAAATCAAGGTATTTTATTTAAAGAAGATTATAAAGAAGTAGAGTTGGTTTGATATGACCAAAGAAAGAAAGCAATTTAACTGGCGCTTTAAAGGTGATGAATCAGAAGATTTAATGAAATGGTTTGATAATCAACGTAATATTACATCATCGTTAGAAAGCATTCTTAATCATATTATTGAATTATATGGAACTGAAGATATTATGAATCATCAGACTCAAAAAAAATTGTTCAAAGACTCTATGTTATTAGAGTCTTTGAAAGGTAAGAATGTAATTTCTGTAAATGAAGATTTACTTCAAAAAACAGAAGTTTATACTCCTACAAATAACACTCCAACCAAACATAAAGACCATGGATTAGACATTCAAGCTAAAAAAACTGTAGAGGAAGATGTTAAGCTTACTGGGCCGTATAAAGCAATTATTGAAGATGAAGATACAGAAGATGATAATTATATGGATGAAATAAATAGTGAATTGTTGTAATCATAAAAAGGATAACAAAAGTTAATTCTCAATAACTTTTGTTATCCTTTTTCAACGTTTTAAATTATATTTTTTTAAATATTGTTCAGCCCTTATTTCTGCTATAAAGGAATTAGATAGGGGAGTTTCTTTAAGTTGTTTATGAAGCATAGGAGGAATAAAAATAATAATTCTTTCTTTTTCTTCACTGTTAATTACAACATCTTGAGGTAAGTTTTTAAAAGGTAGATCTCCGAATTCAATATCCGTTAATATATCAAAAATTAAAACGCCAGCATTAAGTTGATAGCGATTGCAAATTTCATTAATGTTGTCCTTTAAATCTTTATTTAGATACAAACCTATCTGAGAAGGTTTTGTTTCTTTAATTAAGTATTTATCTACTTTTTTTTTTCTGAATATAGCTACTTTATCAAAATAAAAAGAGAGTAAAATCCCTATAAATTCGTTGTCATGATATTCCGTATAATTAATTATTTGAACATCGTTTTTTAATAAGACTATACGGTCATAATAGTCAAAGGAAAGATGAAAAGTATAACTATCAGGTTTAAGATTTAGTTTAGTTTCTTTAATGTAAGATGCTATTGTCTCAGCAGTGATTTTGTGTTCATTTTTAACAAAAATCTCATATAACGCATAATTAATAATTTTTGCCTTACTTGTTTTTAAATTGAGTGCATATTGTTCTAACTTTCTCTTTGCTCTTAAAGTTAATTTATATGATGTAATCTTTGTTTGGGAGCTCATAATATCACCATCCTCAGGTATTTATGTATATATTGTAAAAATATATTAAAGATATTTAACAATTTATATTTGTATTGTACACTAATAATATGAAGAAATAAACACATGAGGAGGTTTTTTTTATGTCTAATTCGGTTGGCCAAAGTTTAGAAAATGCTAGTAATACTATTGTTGAAGCATTAGTTAAAAAAATGTTCGAAATGAACGATAGGCGTATACAAAGAGAATCGGAACTTTTATCCTTACATGATTCAATTACAAAACAATTAGAAGAAAATATTATAAAACAGTATGAAAATCAAAAGTTTAAAGTACCTAGCGAAAAAGGAGATTTTTCTATAGTTGCTTTAAAAGAAAAAAATGTAGTTTTGAATAATGGAGAAAAGACAGTTTTGATACCTTTGGACAAAATGGAATCGTCTTTAAAGCCAGTAGGTAATGAAATTGAAAATCAAGTAAGATCTAATGAAAAATACCTGTCATCTAAACAGATAGCTGATTCTTTAAATATTAATGATTCTACCCTAAGAAAATATGCACAAACACTTGAAAGAAATGGGCATGAATTCACTAAGAATAATCAAAATCACCGTCAATTTAAAGAGTCAGATTTAAACATTATCGAAAAGACATTAAGTACAAGTAAAGAAAAAGGAATCACTTTGGAAAAAGCAGCTAAAGAAGTCGTTGATTCACAAAAAAATAATCAATTAAATACAGAAAAATCATCACAAAATATGACAGAAAAAGTGGTTTATGAAGGGTTAAATAACCATACTAAAGAAAATAAGTTAGACTTAAATATGAAAAAGGAACAAAATGATTTTGCTGCTGGGTTATCAAATCAAGAATTGAAAAATGCTAAAAAGTTAAATCATGAAGTTAGCGAAAATATTGAAAGAAACATTGATAAAAACTTTAATGATAGTGGTAATAAATCAATCGTACCTTCACAAATTAGAGCTCAGTTAGAAGTCGTACATCAACTTAAGAATTTAAGTGAAAAAGAAATAATTAAAAGCTTTAAAGAAGCATCTAAACAATCAAAAATTGAAAATAAACCTATACCACAACTTTATAAAGAAAATATTGAGAATATAGTTAATTCTAAAATAAAATTATCTAAAGATATTACATTAGAAACTGCAAAACAAACTCAAGAAAAAAATCAAGGTTTAAGGAATGATTTAAGAGAAATTGAATCGAAAATAAATGCTAACATGGGAGTATTATATCAAGCTAAATTAGAACAAAAAATCAGCTTGGAGGAATATAATAATTTAAAAGAAAATCTCTCTCACCAAAAGAATCAAATACAAGAACGATATGATAAATTATCTGTAAATGAAAATAAAATAAATGACCAATTAAAAGCAGATTTAAAGTTAGAATTCCCTAATTTAAAAACTGATAAATTATCATTGAATGAAAGTATTCAATTAGCTTCTGCTGCTTATACCATGACTAACGAAAAGACTATTGAGAACCTACGTAATTTTTCGTTAGAAAATGATTTAAAAGGAGTAATAAATGTAGTTGATAAAGCAACAAAAGAAATTGAATATGAGATCACAGAAAAAACGGAAATAACTTTTAGTAGATAAAAAAAGATGCTCAACTATTATTAGATTGAGCATCCTTTTTTATTTTCCACTGTTTAATGATATATGGTTTGTTTTTCTTAAGTATATCTGAAAAAACATCAAGTAAAAATTCGGACTCTTGAGGTGTTAAAGTATCCTCGAATGTATCACTTAAATGTTCTTCAATATACTTTTCAAATAACGCGCCCTTTTGAACTAATCGATGAGTTCTTTCTTTTCTAAGTTGATAATTTTTTTGATAGTCTATCTGATTATCATGTTTGCGCTTTGTTGATTTTATCTTATCTTGTATTGCTTTTTTTCTAAGAGATTGCTTCTCTATTTCGCTTTGTATCTTTTCAAAATCTGAGTAAGGATCATAGCGCATTTTATCACCTTTAAGAAGTTATTACAGTTGTACTAGAGTTTTGTATTTTTTTATTTTTATTAATATCATCATCTTTTTTATTTCCAGATAGTGATTCCTTAAGTGAATTAACATCGCTCTTTAAAGAATCAATAATTAATTTAGCTGTATTGCTATCTTCAATTCCCCATTCTTCTCTAAATAACTTACCTAACTCTTCATCACGTTTCTTCATTTGTTGTTTCAATTGTCTTTCAATCTTTTTCATTTGCTCTTCTAATTCATTAATTTTTGTTGCAGCATCTTTTCTTGCCATTTTTATCACCTCATATGGATATTTTTCCTTATTATATCATTGAAACCATACTTTGGGAAGTGGTATAATATCCATGTAGGAAACTACAGGGCGCAATTATACATAAACAAGTTTATGTCATTGCGAAGAACGAAAATTTCATTTTCATTCTTGATTTCACACATTAACGCTTATGCGTTTATATGTGAAAGTTGTTTTTACCCGCAGGGGCTAATTAATTAAAGGAGGTGCAAGATATATGAGTAAGTCATCACTTCATTTCAGTTTAAACGTAATTTCAAGAAAAGATGGAAGATCAACTGTTGCTGCTGCTGCTTATCGTAGTGACGAAAAATTATATGATGAACGTGAAGGTAGAAACTTTCAATTTAAGAAACATGAAGTGAAACCTGAGTCTTTTATTCTTGCGCCAGATCATGCTCCTAAATGGGTTGAAGACAGAGAGAAATTATGGAACGAAGTTGAAAAAATTGAAAAGAGATGGAATTCTCAATTGTCTCGTGAAATTGTAATTGCATTACCGAATGACTTAAATAACGAACAACAAAAAGAATTAATCAAAAATTATGCCAAGAGTCAATTTGTTGAAAAAGGTATGGTTGCAGATGTAAATATTCATAGAGATAAAAATCATAATCCTCATGCTCATATTATGCTAACTATGAGACCTTTTAATGAGGATGGAACATGGGGAGAGAAAAGACCTTTTTCGGGTCAATTTGATAAGGATGGAAAGAAAATATATCTTGATAACCCTTGGGATAATAAAGAAAATTTAGGGTTGTGGAGAGATCAATATCAAGATTTAGTTAATAAAACTTATGAACGTTTAAATTTAGAAAGAAGATTCGATTTGCGTTCTTATGAAAGACAAGGTAGAGAAGAGAACGCTACAGTACATCTAGGTCATATTGCTTCTGCAATGGAAGCGAGAGCTCAAAAGGAAGCTCAAGAAAAAGGTGTGGAATATAAGCCAGTAACTAATTTAGGTAAACTAAATGAAGATATCAAAAATGCTAACGCTGAATTAAAAGTTCATCAAAAAGATTTGGTTGAAACAGACTCTAAGATTATTGATTTAAAAACAAAAAGAGAAAAGATTCAAAATGATATTCGTAGAACTATTGAAAAAAGTGGAGTTTGGAATGCTTTAACAGATAAAGAAAAAACTTCGATTACTTTTATTAGAAATCGAATGAAACAAGAAGTTAATTTAACTGTTGCTTTAAAATGTAATGAACAGTTTTCTAATTGGGAAAAGGCATTATCTAATAAATCTAAACAATTGATTCAAGAGAAAAATGCAATCGAAACGGCTAAAAAATTGTATGAAGAATATAAAAATGCTCCACAAAATACAATTGCAAAAGATAGAGCTAAATATCAAGTGCAAAGACAAGGATTCTCTGTTGAAAGCTTTGATAATCAAGTTAAAGAACGTATTGCTAATTTCAATAAAGAAGCTAATAAATTTAAATCAGAAAAAGAGAAATTCCTAGAGAATCGAGATAATGTAAAAGAAGCTATTAAAGTTTTAGAAGCAGTTACAATTAGTCAAGCTAAAGTTTTATATAATGGTGATCAAAGAATTAAAGAAATGAATCCAGTTGAAGTAGATAAATTAGTTCAAGAGTTTAAAACAAAAGGTAATATTATTCCTTTAGATAATGCACGAGAATTTTTAGATAAATCAAGCTTTGAATCTAAAAAAGGTGAACTTAGCTTAGTAGATCAGTACGATAAGTTAAGAAAAGACAATCAATTCGTCATTAACTGGCATAATAGTGTTAAGCGTAAAGAGTTAGAACTTGTTCAAATTAAAGACACCAATCCAAAAGAATATCAAGAAAAAATGAACGAATTTGCTCAACAAAAAGTCCAAATTGCTGAGCGTTTCAAAAAAGTTAAAACTTCATTGAGTATTGTAGAAAAATCTATGATTAACGAGGTTAAGAAGCAATATCCAAATGAAAAATGGATTGATAAAATGGATGGAAAAACTGCTGCTAAAGTATTACGTGCTAACCAGAATGAAAAGCGTATCATTCCAATTAATGAATTTATGAAGTATCTAGAAAAAGATAATAAACAAAATGTTAATGGTATTGATAAAGCATTGTTAGATAATAGAGAATCTGTTGAATTATCTAAAAATAATTTTGATGCAAAAGTAGCTCAGAGTAATATGATGAACACTATTGCAAATAATCTTAAAGGTTTAATTGATGATTCTGATAAAGGGCAAAAAACAAATATAGATAGAGAGTTAGAAGCGAGCAAAAGAAGAAATAGGAACAGTGGAATGAGCCGATAAGGAGGAGATTTATTTGAATAAAAGGGCTGATAAAGGAACAATATTCATGTCAGTTTTAATTTCACTAGCTGTTGTGATTTTTGTAGATTTATTTTTACTAAGTTTCGTTACGAATTTTCCACTAAATAACGACTTTAAAGATGTAACGAATGGAATAAAAAAACCATTAGAGTTATATGAAGCATCTAAGAGTGGAGATTTATTTCTGCCTTTACAGTTAATCTGTTTAGTTGGAACAATATTTTTATCTACTAAGATTCATAAGCTTATTGTAGGTGATGGGCAGTACAGGGATGCTTCGAGTTATGGTTCAGAGGGAACAACAAGGTTTGCTAAAGAAAGTGAAATTTTTAATGATAGAGATTTTGTTAAAAAAACTTTTAATAAAAACCCTCAAAAAAATCTTAATAATCCCGAAGGATTAATTTTTGGTCTATTAAATAACAAACCTCTTATAGTTCCTGAGGATACTAAAATACCAAATAGAAACGTCTTTATTGTTGGTGCTCCGGGTGCAGGTAAATCACAAGCTTATTTGTTAACCAACTTACTTGCTGAAAAGAATCGTTCACTAGTTATCACAGATCCTAAAGGTGAAATCTATGAAGCTAGTGCTAAGTTTAAAAAAGAGCAAGGTTATGAAGTTAGATTAATTAATTTTAAAGAAATGCTTGTATCAGATAGATATAATCCTTTAGATTATATTGAAAAAGAAATTGATGCTGAACAAGTTGCTAATACAATCGTTATTAACTCTTTACAAGGGCAAAAACCCGATTTTTGGACAAAAGCCGAAATAGCATTATTAAAAACTTTATTACTCTATGTTAAATTGGAGTGTCCAACCGAAGCTAACTTAGCTACTGTTAAAAAGATATTAACTACACATGGTAGTACTCCAGAAGATATGGACGAATTTTTCTCAGGTTTAGAACCCGATCATGCTGCTTTTTCTGCTTATCAAATTGTTAGAATGGCTAACGATAAGGTTCGTGACAGTATCTTTGTTTCTTTAGCAATTACGCTTTCTAAGTTTGATGCTACTGATGTTCGGAAATTTACAGAAACAAGTGATTTTCGTTTAGACGATATAGGAAAAAAGAAAATGGTTGTATATGTAATTTTACCTGTAGCCGATAATACATGGGAGCCACTTATAGCTAACTTCTTTACACAAATGTTCCAACGTCTATATGATGTAGCAGATAAGAATTTTAATAAACTACCCAACTCTGTAAATCTTCTCCTTGATGAATTTCCAAACCTAGGAACTATACCTGGATATGAAGAGCGATTGGCCACTTGTAGGAGTTATGGAATATCTGTAAGTACTATCATACAGTCGATAGGTCAATTAATAGATAAATACAACAAAGAAAAAGCTGAAGCTATTGTAGGTAACTGTAGTTTGCGTTTCTTATTAAGTGTAGGTGATAAGCTTACAGCAGAGTATTTTTCAGATTTAATTGGTAAGACAACTATAGGTAAACACTCTAAATCTACTTCTAAGAATCAAAAAGGTGGATCAGACTCTAAATCAGACTCATATAGTGGACGTAATCTATTAATGGCAGATGAATTAACTCGTTTACCTAGAGATGAAGCTATCTTATTAGTAACAGGTGGTTTTCCTATTAAAGTACGAAAAGCATTTCAGTTTGAGTTTTTCAAAGGTATCTTAAATGATAATAATAAAAGCAGTCGTTTTGCTTACTTAGAAACAGTTGCTAATATTGAAATAGAAGATACACCAATTGAAGAAGAGGAATTTGTTAATAATGATGACAGAAACGTGTCTATTAAAGAAAAAAATAACATTTTAACTTTAGAAGATTTATATGATGATGAAGAGGTTGCAATTGAAAAAGATCAATTGAATAATAAAAATAAAGTTGTTTCTTCAAACAAAAGTATAGAAAACTCTAAATTAGATGCTGGTCCATCTATTCAAAATGTAATAGCAGCTAGCACTTTAGAAACTGGTAAGATGATTAAAGATTATGATGAAGAAAATACA
>NZ_BCVD01000053.1 GCF_001591565.1 Priestia flexa NBRC 15715
TTTTATATAAACAAGAGGGTTAATTTAGTTAAAATATGTAAATTAAGTTATATAGAGGTAAACCTTTGCACATTGCGCTCGACTGTGATTAAATGAGATAGTGGCTCTTCTTTGTTGTTTATCATTTATCATTATGCTAAGGAGGTGTGATCATGCTAATTGGTGGTATTGGTCCGCAGGCGCTATTAGCGATGGTTTCTCACCTTATTTTTATTGTAATTACATGGTATGCGCTTCAAGGTTTTCAGATTGAGAAATTAATGAAGCCAAATCGTGTAGTACAAGCAAGAATCATGTTAATCTTGCTTACCATTACAATCGCGTCCACGGTTAGTAATTTCTTTTTGGATTACTTATTCTGGTCGCAGCGAATCCCTTCCTTATTTCAATAGAAAATAGTTCTTCCCTCTTAAAAGGCTGTCTAAAAATGACGACGAAACAGGTGTATTCATCTGGTTAATTTGGACAGGCTGATAGTAAGAAGAGGGAGTGAGGAAATGGGAAAAAAAATTAGTGTCTTTTTGGCTATTTTCATTGTAGGTGTAATCGTATATTATGGAAGTTACGTGACCAATGCACAAGCTTCAAATTCAACGCTTGAAAAAATGGTTAACGTCTTAAATAAAGAAGCTGTAGAGATGAAAGAATGGTCATTGTATGCACGTGAAGAAGCTACAGACGTTACTAGTCTAGTAAACTTCCAAATGAAATCAAAACAGCTTCAAACTAAATATAAAGGTTTTAAATGGGACATTAAAAGGGAAAACGGTGTATGGAAAGCTAAAGGTACAAGACAAGCGGGATCTGTGAAAGAATTGATTATGTTAACCTATACGGGAGATAAAAAAAGCACAGGTGGATATATCTCATATGAGTTAATAGGACAAGAATTCACGACTCAAAATGTCAGCGATGCCGAGGGGATTTTTAAAGACAATTATGAGAAACTTTTCCTAACAAATCCATTAATTTTCTCTTGTATAAAAGGTGAAATAAATGATAAGATGGAAAGTGTTTTGTCTTTACAAGTCAAGCAATTACTAACAGCATTCAATGCCCAGCAGATTGAATCGCTAATGGAAGAGTCATTTGTATCAGTATCAGCATATACTGGACTGTGGGAAGAAGCTCTTTCAAGTCAACAACAGGAAATGAACTTACAAATTGCATTACGCAAGACAGGAATGGGCGACCAAACAACCCTGGTTGTTGGCACACCTATTATTACGTCTGAATATTAATATATAGAAAATGGACGCGGAGGGGAATACCTTGGAAAAAATCATCGTCCGCGGTGGAAATAGATTAAACGGTACAGTAAAAGTAGAAGGTGCAAAGAATGCCGTTTTACCTATTATCACTGCAACATTATTAGCTAGTGATGGAAAAAGCATTTTAAATGATGTACCAGCTCTCTCCGATGTATTTACGATTGGCGAAGTTTTAAGACATCTGAATGCAGAAGTGGATTTTGAAACAAATCGTGTAGTTGTAGATGCATCAAGAGAATTAGAAACAGATGCACCTTTTGAGTATGTAAGAAAAATGCGAGCATCTGTATTAGTAATGGGTTCTTTATTAGCCCGTACTGGTAAAGCGCGTGTTGCATTACCAGGTGGATGTGCAATTGGTTCTCGTCCAATTGATCAGCACCTTAAAGGCTTTGAAGCAATGGGAGCAAAAGTTACGGTTGGAAACGGCTTTATCTATGCTGAAGTTGAAGGAAGATTACAAGGTGCAAAGATTTATTTAGATTTCCCAAGTGTAGGTGCTACTGAAAATATCATGATGGCAGCAACGCTTGCTGAAGGTACAACAATTATTGAAAACGTAGCAAAAGAGCCTGAAATTGTGGATTTAGCAAACTTCTTAAATGCGATGGGCGCGAAAGTACGTGGGGCTGGAACTGGTACAATCCGAATTGAAGGTGTTAACAAATTATATGGTGCCGAACATTCAATTATTCCGGATCGCGTTGAAGCGGGTACGTTTATGGTAGCAGCGGCAATTACAGGTGGAGATGTGCTTGTACGCGGTGCTGTATCTGAACATTTGAGCTCGTTGATAGCGAAGATGGAAGAAATGGGTGTCAAGATTATTGAAGAAGGCGATGGACTGCGTGTTATTGGGCCAGAGAAATTAAAGCCTGTTGATATTAAAACGATGCCACATCCTGGCTTCCCAACAGATATGCAATCTCAAATGATGGCATTATTATTAGCAGCTGAAGGCACAAGTATGATTACAGAAACAGTTTTCGAAAATCGCTTTATGCATGTCGAAGAGTTTCGTCGTATGAATGCAGATATTAAAATTGAAGGTCGTTCTGTTATTATTAATGGTCCTTCAAAATTACAAGGCGCAGAAGTGGCAGCAACGGATTTACGTGCAGCAGCAGCATTAACGCTTGCTGGCTTAGTAGCTGATGGCTATACGCGCGTTACTGAATTAAAGCATCTAGATCGTGGCTATGTGAACTTCCACCAAAAGCTAGCAGGATTAGGTGCTGATATTGAACGTGTAAATGATAAAACGCATCAAGTTGAAATATCGCAACAAGTATCTGATGTAAATATGTAAAAAAAAGTATCTCGCTTTGTCGAGATACTTTTTTTTATGGACAAATTTAGAAAAGGTTTTGGAGTGTCATAAAAGCTTGTCCCTATCCATAAATATGAACTATAAGGATTGTTGAGTTCCTTGATAAATTCATAGATATGGAGGCTCTGTATACATGAAGCAAATAAAGCCAATGATTATTCTCGCAGCGATCTTCTTTCTCGTCATTCTTTTAATTCCAACTTTATTGGTGATACCTTTTATTGAAAAGGAAAGCGAGCCATTAACGAATGAAGAGAATAAAAAAGCGGAGCAGTCTGAGGTACAGAAATCACCTGGCTCACAGTTAGATGTTGATGTGGGCGTATACCGCTCTCAGTCAGAGCAGGTAGAGACACTACCTCTAGAAGAGTACCTAGTGGGCGTGGTAGCGGCTGAAATGCCTGCAGAATTTGAATTGGAAGCATTAAAAGCGCAAAGTCTAGCAGCACGCACTTACACTGTTCAAAAGCTTATGAATAGAGCAAATGCGGGCTTACCAGAAGGTGCAGACATTACAGATACTGTTAACGATCAAGTATATTTAAGTGAAAAAGAATTAAAGAAGCATTGGGGAAAAGAATATGAGTGGAAAATCAAAAAAGTGAAAGAAGCGGTTAAAAAAACGCAAGGACAAATCTTGACGTATAACAATAAGCCCATTGATGCCACGTTCTTTTCAACTAGCAATGGCTATACAGAAAACTCAGAGTCGGTGTGGTCAAATTCTATTCCTTATTTAAAGAGCGTAGAGAGTCATTGGGATACGAAATCACCTAAGTTTAAAAATGAAAAGATGATGTCTATTTCAGAGTTTGAACAGAAACTAGGCGTCAATATTTCACAGTCTACTGATATAGGTGATATTATTTCAAAAACGCCTGGAAAAAGAGTAGACTATGTGAAGGTTGGCGATAAAAAGATAGCTGGGACTGTGGTGCGTAATAAACTAAACCTGTCTTCAGCTGATTTTACATGGAAACGTGAAAATGATCATATTGTCATTGAAACCAAGGGGTATGGACATGGGATTGGTATGAGTCAATACGGTGCTAACGGTATGGCTATGGAGGGTAAATCTTATAAAGATATTGTGACACATTATTATACAGGAGTAGCAATTGCAGGTTCAGACCAGTATGTTGCACAGTTAACAGCTAAAAAATAAACAGTAAAGTTTACTTTAGGCAAAAATCTAGAGTAAGCTTTTTTTTAGGGAAAATAAATCACTGTGTGTATATTTTTAAAACCTTTGTCGAAAAATAATCGAAAAAAACTTTTAGGTTGTGTATATATTCTTAAAATTGTGTTCAGACTGATTGCTGAGGTGATGATACATGAGAGAGGAAGAAAAGAAACGTACTTCTCAACAATCAAAGGTTCACAAACTTTTTAGAAAGCGTTGGATTTTTCCAGCAATCTATCTGGCAAGCGCAGCAATTATCCTTACAGCCGTTCTTTGGTTTCAAGCGAATGGAAATAATAACCTAAGCGAAGATGCTAAAGATCGTTATGGACAAGATGGAACTGCATATACAGAAGATGCCATGGAAGTAAACGCATCGCTTGAGAATTTAAAAATGCCACTTGTAAATGATAAGGATGCTGTTGTAAAGAAACCATTTTACGATGATCAAGCATCAAAGAAACAACAAGAAGCAGCACTCGTATTTTATAATAATACGTATCACCCAAACACAGGCGTTGATTTAGCTATAGAAGGTGATAAATCATTTGATGTAACAGCAGCAGCAAGTGGAACTGTTACAAAAGCAGAAAAAGACCCGTTACTTGGATTTGTAATTGAAGTGGATCACAAAGATGGACTTGTTACCCAATATCAATCTTTAGATGAAGCAACTGTTGAAGTAGGAGATGTTGTGAAACAAGGTCAAGTACTTGCCAAAGCTGGAAAGAACTTATACAACCAGGAAGCGAATAACCATGTTCACTTTGAAATTCGCAAAGATGGTGTTGCTATAAACCCTAGCGATTACTTTGGTAAATCAGTCGCTTCTATTAAAGAAGTGAAAGCTGCTGAGGTTACAGAACAACAACCTACTACAGCTGAAGAGCCATTAAAAGATGAAGAAACATCAAAGGATAAAGAAGAGTCAAAGCAGGAAGATAAAACTGGTGACGAAGCACCTAAAGCTCCTGAAAATAAAGAGCAATCAGCAGATGAATCAAAATCAAATGCATAATATAAACCACTAGAAGCCTTCCTTCTCTTAAGTTCAATTCTGGATTAAGAGAAGGAGGTTTTTTCTCTATTTTTTAATAAAATAGATGAAATTTTTAAAAAAATAAAATAAATCACTTGTCCCTCTTGACTTTTATAGCATATATCTTCATATAAGCTAATACACTGTTACAAACCTACAAAGAGAATGGTGGAAAAATATAGAATTTTTTCATCATCTCACATCCAATTTAGGGAGGGCGAGTAGAGTGCACGATTACATCAAAGAGAGAACTATCAAGATTGGGAAGTATATCGTGGAAACTAAAAAGACCGTTCGTGTAATTGCGAAAGAGTTTGGAGTTTCTAAAAGTACTGTCCATAAAGATTTAACAGAAAGATTACCTGAAATAAACCCTGAACTAGCAAATGAAGTAAAAGAAATACTTGATTATCATAAATCAATTCGGCATCTGCGTGGAGGGGAAGCAACAAAATTAAAATACAAAAAAGAAGAAGAAATTGTAAAGTAGCACGATTCCCCTTTACTATCAGAGAAACAGGGTAGGAAAGGGGAATTTATATTGGTTAAAAAAGTAAAAAAAAGAAAATTTTTTATTAATAAATACATACATATACAATTTGTGATAAAATAGTAAATTAGGAAAAAAGAATGGTATGCATGCAATTATATGTAAACTGAAGGAGGATTTAAGGTATGTTAGCAAAAGACATCGGTATCGACCTTGGTACGGCTAACGTCTTAATTCATGTAAAAGGCAAAGGAATCGTATTGAATGAACCGTCGGTTGTAGCAATCGATAAAAATACAAATAAAGTGTTAGCAGTTGGAGAAGAAGCACGTCAAATGGTTGGGCGTACACCTAGTAATATTGTAGCAATTCGTCCGCTTAAAGATGGTGTAATCGCAGATTTTGATATTACAGAATCTATGTTGAAATACTTCATTAATAAACTAAATGTGAAAGGTTTTTTATCAAAACCTCGTATTTTAATTTGCTGTCCTACGAACATTACATCTGTAGAACAAAAGGCAATACGTGAAGCAGCAGAGAAAAGTGGCGGCAAAACAATCTATTTAGAAGAAGAGCCAAAAGTAGCAGCCATTGGTGCGGGAATGGATATCTTTCAACCAAGCGGTAATATGGTAGTAGATATCGGTGGTGGAACAACTGATGTGGCTGTTTTATCAATGGGTGATATTGTAACAGCTTCGTCTATTAAAATGGCTGGAGATCGTTTTGATGCTGAAATTTTACAATATATAAAAAACAAATATAAGCTGTTAATTGGTGAGAGAACAGCTGAAGAAATTAAGGTGAAAATTGGAACGGTTTTCCCTGACTCAAGAGAAGAAGAACTTGATATTAGAGGTCGAGATATGGTGTCAGGCCTTCCTCGCACGGTTACAGTAAAATCTCATGAAGTAGAGGAAGCGCTAAGAGAATCTGTTAGCGTCATTGTACAAGCATCAAAAAGTGTTTTAGAACGTACACCTCCAGAGCTTTCTGCCGATATTATAGATAGAGGTGTTATCTTAACAGGCGGAGGAGCTTTACTACACGGTATAGATCAGCTGCTAGCAGAAGAACTAAAAGTTCCCGTACTGATTGCTGAGAATCCAATGGGTTGTGTTGCAGTTGGTACAGGTATCATGCTAGACAATATCGATCGACTTTCTCGCCGAAGTATTATTTAATAATGAAACTCTTATCATACGCTTTTTCTGAAAAGCATAAATAAGATGATAACTCCTCTTTGTAAAGTATTACAAGGGGAGTTTTATTATTTCGAAAAGTGTGAGGTGGACAAGTTGTTTAAAGGCTTTTATACAGCGACAGCAGGGATGCTATCCCAGCAGCGAAGAACGGATATGCTTACAAATAATATTGCGAATGCAAATACTCCCGGCTTTAAGGAAGATCAAGGAGTCATTCGAGCGTTTCCAGAGATGTTACTGCAGCGTATCGAAGAGCAGCAAAACGGAAAAAGCGTAACTCGCTCTCAAGAGAATATTGGGAGCTTAAATACAGGAGTATACTTACAAGAAACGGTTCCTAATTTTGTGCAAGGAGATGTCCAGCAAACTGATTACCAAACAGATCTAGCTCTGTTACAAACGAGCGTGCCAGACAAGGAAGGTGGCTTATTTTTTGCAGTACAAAGCTCTGAAGGTAACCTTTCTTATACCCGAAATGGTAACTTTACAGTAGACCTGGCAGGATTCTTAACCACTAATAATGGTGAATATGTGCTCAATACAAATAATGAACCAATTAACGTCCAAAATGAGGAATTCAAAGTAGATAATCAAGGCAACGTAACGGTTAACGGTGAAGTAGCGGGGCAATTAAATATTGTTTATGCTAACTCAATGGAAACAGTAATTAAAACAGGAAACGGACTATATCAAACTGAAAACGGTCAGCCGTTGCCTTCAGCTGTTGGAAACGGTGAAGCTTCTTATGACATTAAACAAGGCTTTGTGGAGCGCTCTAATGTAAATATGTCACAAGCTATGACGGAACTACTTACTGCTTATCGTACATTCGAAGCAAATCAAAAAGTGATGCAAGCTTACGACCGTAGTATGGAAAAAGCAGCCAACGAAATTGGTAAAGTAAGATAAGCAATGTACTAAACAATTGGAGGAATAATATGTGAATCGCTCGATGATTAATGCTACAAACACAATGACTCAATTACAACAACGTTTAGATTTAGTTGGAAGCAACTTAGCAAACATAAATACAGTTGGTTACAAAAAGCGTGATGCATCATTTAGTGATATGTTGTATCAACAAATTAATAATCAATCGGATGAAGCAAGCGAACCAGGAAGAAAGACACCGCTTGGCATTCGTCAAGGGGCAGGAGCGCTTCTTAGTCAAACGAAACTTGTTACCACACAGGGCTCGCTTCAAGAAACAGGGCGACAATTAGATGTTGCATTAACCAACCCAAATACTTTCTTTCAAGTGCAGAAGGATAATGATGGTACAGTAGAAACGTACTATACAAAGAACGGTTCCTTTCACCTTACACCACTTGAAAACGGAGAAGTACAGTTAGTGAACACAGATGGGAATCCAGTCTTAGATAGTGAAGGTAATACCATTTC
This sequence comes from Priestia flexa NBRC 15715, assembly GCF_001591565.1. GTDB lineage: Bacteria > Bacillota > Bacilli > Bacillales > Bacillaceae_H > Priestia > Priestia flexa. The sequence continues at coordinate 7,923 of NZ_BCVD01000053.1, forward strand.
CTTTAGTACGGATTTTCGTGAGCTTCAAATCAATAAAGCTGGAGAATTAACCGTTGTTAGTAATGAAGGGAATGAGATCTTTGCTCTTGGCTTAACTCGAGTAAATCGTCCCCAGTCACTAGAGGCAGTGGGCTCATCTTTATTTAGGGTTCCAAATGCCCTAAATCAAGAAAATGGCGTACAAAATTTACAGGGTGATGAACGTGCCGGAGCCGGTATTCAACAAGGGTTTTTGGAACAATCGAATGTTGATATGAGCAAAGAAATAACGGATATGACATTGACCCAAAGAGCTTATCAGTTTAATTCCCAATCCATTTCAATTGCTGACCAAATGATGGGACTTGTAAACAGTATACGTTGATTATTCGTATTATTTTTGAATAAATTAGTAAATTTTATCTTATCTTTAAATTTGGTCATAAACTATACCTTCACGTGGCATTCTAAGTACGTAAACTTAATTTATGTAAAAGGAGAGTTGCTACGATGAAGAAAAAAATACTTATGGGCCTGGGCTCAGCTGTGTTTGCACTTACAACATTAGGAGCTTGTAATACACAAGACCCGCCACCAGAAGAAGAACAAATGGAAGAGCAAGAGCAAGAGATGCAAGACGAAAATGATATGAACAACATGGATGATAACCAAAATCCAAACGATGATGAAAACAACGAGAATGACCAAGAAGACCCAGTAGAAGATATGAAGGATATGGAAGATAAAGATCGTAAAGATGAATAGAATGAGTGTAAACAAACATGTCAGCGCACGTTGTCATGTTTGTTTTTTGTTTGAAAGCGTATATAGGTACCGAAATAAAGGGGTGATGGTATTTAATAGCTCTTTTTGAGGTCCTTCTGGCAAAGCGTGCAGCTTTTGTAAAGCCTTTTTTAAATCAGGGTATTTTTGAAAGAGTATAAGTAGAGTGTGAACATCGCTGTCGTACACATGATAAGTAGCAGGTGAAGAGTTGAGTTTATGAGGTTGTTTAAGGTGAGGTGTAGATTCCAAAAACTCATCGAGATTGATTTTGAAATGACTTTTAAGCAAAAGGCAGTCTGCTATATCGGGGTATTGAATGGAAGTTTCCCATTTTGAAACTTTGGAGCGAGAAATATTCAGTAATTTTGCAAACTGGTCTTGAGTCAAACCTGCATTAGCACGAAGCATCTTAATCTTAACAGCAATTTCTAACATAAGTACCACTTCTTTCTTCATATAGATTATGTTCGGAATTAGGTCTAAAGGCATGAAAAACGGGTAATATTCGAACTTAATTAAAAAAATACAATAAAATTACAGAAAATTCAAGATAATATTCGTGTATTTTTAAATTAAATGAAATAAGATAGAAATTTATGAAGGAAAAAGCGGTGAAAAAAATAAAGAAAAACTGATAAGAAAAAAAGTGAAGAAAAAGTTGTTGAATCATGGTAAAAAATGTATTAGTATACATAATACAAACGAGAAAGGAGTAGAGAAATGACGAAATATTACTTGAAACGTAATCAAATTAATCATCGCAAAAGAAAGAGCGGCCGGACAAATGATTTACCTTTATTTCTGGGCAAGCGAGAGTTTAAGCCTATTAACCCTTTACCCTCCAACCATAACCTTCACCGTATGACTCAACACCCTTTTAAATAATACAAACTTTTTATTCTTCACGTATTTTTTATATTTTCTTTTTCATCAGCAGGAAGAGGTTTTGTACTTCGGTTTTTATTATGAAGCTGATATTTAAATTGTGTTAATAAATCAGAGCCTGTTAAACCTTGTTCGATAAGGTTAGCCAGGATCATTTCAGCAAAGTGTAGTTTTCTTTCAACTAATGTACCTTTCATTAATACGCTTATTTGCTTATCGTTAATTGCTTTTACTGAAACCACTTGAACAGAAAACAAAGCGGGGTCATTGGTTGGTTTTGAGATAAGCGCTTCAATTTGTACAGGTTGGTGATCTTTTAGTGGAAGCTCAAATAAATTTGTAAATTGCTGGTCAATGACAGCTTCGAGAATCCAATGGTTGTCTGTGTCTTCTTTATTAATAATTAACCCTTTGTTTAATTCTAAGTTATGTTTTTCTCCTTCATGATCAATTAGTTGTAGGCCGACTAATCGAAATGTTTTCATGCGAAAGTTTCCTCCTTTAACAAATATGTTATTCGTATATCACTATTATAACATGAGATATAAGAATATTCTTATTATTCAACCTTTTGGTTGTGTAGAAATCGAAGAAAGAGGTGGTCAATTGATTAATGAAGTAGTGCTAGTAGGGCGTTTGACACGAGTTCCTGAACTGAAATATACATCCGAAGGAATTCCTTTTTCCCATATTACAGTAGCTGTGAACAGAAACTTTCGTAACCAGGAAGGAGAAGTGGAAGCTGATTTTGTATCAATTACGTTATGGAGAAAAAATGCTGAAAACATGACGAAATACTGCGATAAGGGATCGATTATAGGAGTCGTAGGACGTGTGCAAACGCGTACGTTTGAAAATAATTTGCAGCAGCGTGTTTATGTGACAGATATTATCGCAGAATACGTTCGGTTTTTAAGCGGTAAGCCTTCCTCACCTGAAAATCAGCCATGATGCTTTTCGGTAATATACGCTAAGAGTAATTGTTTCATCATCTCTTTTACCTTAGATCAGAAAAATTTACTTTCCTCTCTTTATTATAATCCCCACTTTACCATTGAACTCCCATCAATGGTTCTTTTTTGTGAAAAACCCCCTCTAGCTGCATATAACAGATAGAGGGGGTTTGACTTTTATTTTGAGAAACGCTTCGCTCCTAGATAACGCTTGCTCCAATAGCTATTATCTAAGCTCGAAATAGTTACTCCTGTTGAAGAACCAGCATGAATGAACTGGCGATTTCCTAAGTAAATTCCTAGATGTGAAGGTCCCGGCGCATATGTAGTAAAGAACACCAAATCTCCAGGCTGTGGCTGACTCACAGACTTTGAAGCATTCCAAAAGCCCATTGTTGTATAGCGAGGCATTGACACTTGTTGTTTCATTACATAGTAAATAAATCCACTGCAGTCAAAGCCAGATGGTGTTGTACCACCCCATTTATAAGGAACACCCATATATTTTTTCGCATCAGTAATCATTTTAGAAATGTTTAGCTGTCCATTAGTTGGCGTTGTAGTTGGAGGAGTTCCAGCATTTGGTGTAGATGGTGCTGCCCCAGATGTAGTTACTTTTAAGACCTGATTTACATAAATAATATCAGATTTTAAGTTATTTGCTGTTTTAAGAGCAGAGACGCTCATCTTAAACTGAGCTGCAATCTTAGAAAGCGTGTCACCTTGCTGAACTTTGTATGTACCATTTGTTGAAACCGTAGGTGTTTGTGGCTTCGTCACTTCCGGTTTAGGGTTGGAAGGTGTAGCTTGTCCACTCACCTTTAATTTTTGGTTGACATAAATAATGTTTGATGAAAGTGAGTTCAAACGTTTTAAATCTGAAACACTCATTTTAAATTTAGCTGCAATTTTATAAAGCGTATCACCACTTTGTACTGTGTAAGTAGAAGCAGTGTTTGGCGTAGCAGGTGTTGGCTTTGCTGTGTCAACAGGCTTCGCAGGCGATGCACTAGACGAAATCACGAGTGTTTGTCCTACATGAATAACATCTGATTTTAGGTTGTTTTGAGTCTTTAAGTTTTGTACACTTGTTTGATATTTAGTAGCTATCGACCACAAAGTATCCCCTGTCTTTACCTGAACAGAAGTAGAAGCAGCGTCAGCAGATGTGTGGAAGAGTGCAATTCCTCCTAATATTGTTCCTAGAGACAGGACGATTTGCTTTTTTTTCACCAATAGGTCCCCCTTAATATATGAATCTTTTAGACTATTTTCGACTTGCTTTTATCATAATCTAAAAAAAAAGAAGAAGTAAAGGGTATTTTGTCACGCAAAACACCTTTTTTTCTTCTTCAAGCCTTGAATTTAATATGGAGATAGCTTTTTCTTTATTTATTATTAATTGTATTGAAGCAATTCTTGGAGTTCTTGCTGTGACAATTCTGTGATCCACTTGTCGTTTTGAACCAACTGTTCACTTAGCGCGTATTTTTTCGTCATCATATCATCAATTTTTTCTTCAATTGTCCCTAAGGAAAGGAGCTTATGGATATGGACAAATTTTTGTTGGCCAATTCGATATACGCGATCCGTCGCTTGATTTTCGACTGCTGGGTTCCACCAACGGTCAAAGTGAATAACATGATTTGCAGCCGTTAGGTTCAAACCAACTCCACCTGACCGCAATGATAGGATGAAAATGGAATGTTGCCCAGATTGAAAGGATGCTACCATGTCGTCACGCTCTGCTTTTGATAAGCCACCGTGTAAAAATAATACGTCTTCTTTTAAAGCTCTTTTCAAGATGCGTTTTAGCATGTTACCTGTTTCAAGGTATTGAGTAAATATTAAGCAGCTTTCGTTTTGTAGTTTAATTTGCTTCAGTAGCTCAACTGTCTTTTCAAGCTTAGGTGATCGAGTAATCGTTTGTTTATTAATGGGCTCTTTTAGCAACAAAGCAGGGTGGTTACAAAGTAGTTTGAGCTTTGTTAGAAGTTGAAGCACTTGACCGCTTCGCTCAATCCCTTTTTGTTCTTTAAGGCTGTTAAGAGTCGAATGAACAAGCTCTTCGTACAGCACTTTTTGTTCAGCTGTCAACTCAATATGCACTTTCTCTTCTTGTTTATCAGGTAGGTCTAAAGCAATTTTTTTATCTAATTTAGTACGCCTTAATAAAATGGGAGAAAGCAGTGCTTTTAGCTGCTCTGCTTTTTTTAGATTTTGTTCTTTTTCAATTGGAATAACAAATTCTTTCTTGAACCTGTCTAAGCTATCTAAATAACCAGGATTCAGGAAGTCAACAATAGACCACAGCTCTGTTAATCGATTTTCAATTGGTGTACCTGTCAGAGCGAATCGATGAGTTGTATTCAGTTTCTTAACTGCTTTTGCCTGTTTGGTATGAGGGTTTTTAATATGTTGAGCTTCGTCTAAACATATCGTATCCCACGCTCTCGTTTGAAAAAGCTCAGGTTCTTGAGCAACCAGTTGATAAGTTGTAATGATTAGATCATAAGCACTTGCTTCATCTGGGCTTGTTGTATTTTCTGCCGATAGTCGATTTCTACCATAGTGAGTATACACTTTTAGATAAGGTGCAAATTTATCGAGTTCTTTCTCCCAATTCCCAATCAGTGAGGTTGGACAAATAAGTAAAAATGGTTTTTGTGCAGAGCTTAGTTCATTTGCCTTTGTAAAATAACTAATTAATTGAATCGTCTTACCAAGCCCCATGTCGTCTGCTAGTAAGCCGCCTAGTCCTATTTTACGCAGGTGTAATAGCCAGTTTAATCCTACCTGCTGATACTGGCGCAGTCTCCCGTTAAATGCAGAAGAAAGCCTTATAGATGGAAGCGTGTGAGCTTCTTTTAATTGACTTACAATTGATTGAGAGTATGAATTTAAATGATATTCAATAGAAACGTTATTGCAATCACTATCAAATGAAAATGGCTGGTTTAGGTAAGCGCGTAATACTTGATATATACTAACGCCTCGCTGCTGCGCTTCTTTTAACAGTTTTTTCGCTTTCTTGATGAGCATACTGTCTACATGTATCCATTGCCCATCTAATTTTAGCAGCTGTTTTTTCTTTTTAATTAGCTCGTTTAGTTCTTTTTCCGTTAACGTATGTGAATCGATGGAAACAGACCATTTAAAGTTTGTTAGAGCTTCAATGCCAAATGCGGAAGTTTGATTATCTTCATGGACAGCTTGCACTTGAATTTGGCCTTTTTTAATTTCTTTCCACCAGCTAGGTAGCTGCATATGTACACCTTTTTGAAGTAATTCATTGCTTTCCTTGGTTAAAAAGTTCCATAGCTCTTCATCAGATAACGTAGGTAACTTTCCTGATAAAGCATTTCGTAAAGTAGGTGATAAGTGCTTAATTCGTTGAACCTCATATAAAATTGTTTTTCCATTTTTATATTCATGGATCATTTCATCTCGAATAAGAAAAGGGTCTTGATCGCTATCTGTCGGAATTGCTACTAGCTGAATTTCCCAAACAGCACCTTCAGATAACGGCTCTTCAAATCGTACGGATACGGTATAGTCACTTTGAGGATAAGGGATATTAGCTTCCTCGAGCAGCTGGTAAGTATGATTGAGAAAGAGAAATTCAAGGACGTTTTTTTCCCAAGTTGAATCATTATTTTCTAATAAAGATTGTTTTAATGTATCGACTGTTAGTAGATTCTCTTTTAGCTTTAAAGCTTTATCAAGGTATTCCCGCGCTTCTTTTGAAAACGTTGGCTTTAATAAGTGTCCTTTTTCAATGGACAAAAAGAATGTGAAACCATCCCATGCTGACAATAAAATACCACTCTTGCTGTCCAGCTCAAAAGGAGATAGAGTTGTACCGTAATAAGAAGAAGAATGCCATAAAAACAATGAATTTTTCCATTTAGTTGGCTGTAGGAGCTTTTGGTTTCTGTCGGTGCAGTATACAAACAGCTTATCTTCGTATTCGTCAATATGGAGCGTTAGTTCAAATAAATCAAACATCAGCATGAAGCCCTCTTTCTTTTAGTAGCTTTTGAAATAAGGATAGTGATTTTGTTTCACCATGTAAATAGTGCATATAACGATGAAACAGCTCTTCTTTACTTGTTTTTATGTAAATTTCTTTTAGCTTTAGTAAATAATCGCATGCAAGTGCGTAGCTCGTTTTTTTACGTTCTAAAATAAAGTGACGAATAATTTGATGTAGGATTGGAATCGCATAATCTGCACGCTGTTGAATAACATATTCAGCTATTTCGCTTGCTTGTTCGGCGTCATCAAAGTCTAACAGTACTTGAAGCTCCATCCATTCTTTTAAATGCCCCTTGTTATGTAGGTACTGGCTATATTCAATAAAGCTATACGGTAGTAACAGCTGAAGGCACTTGATATAAGGGCCCTCCTCTTTAATGAGCAGTGCATATTGTTTAAACAGGTTAACTAAGATTGAAACCATGTTTCGACTTCCTTGATAAGTAGACGGAACGGTTCGTACGTATTCACCCATCATAGCTGAAAGGTAGTTTATCCATATTGATAAGCGCTTTGTATCTTTTTGAGAAAGAAGCTCCTTTATCCACGATATAAAGTAAGGAAGCTTTGCTAAATCATCTGGCTTTAGAGCAGAAATCGCTTCTTCATCTTTCTTTTTTAAAAATAATAAATAGCTGCGAGCGATTGCTGTATGAACAGAGGTAACAGATTCAAGAGCCCTTAATTCTTTTCCAATCCATTCTTCATCATTTAATACATTTGCCCATACCACTTCATATAACTTTATCAGCTCATATTGTAATGAGTCACTTTCATCTAATAATAAGCGAATAAACGGTAAGCTACTTTCAATAAGGGTCTTCGTAGTAGGAGGAATGGAACTTAGCACCTTGATTTTAGCTAATTCACTTACTTTATTGGTTAGCTTATAAAGGTGGACATATAAAAAGGATTCTTTCGTATTAGCTGAGAGCTGAATGTGCTTTAGCTCATTATTAAATTGTAAGATAGCATATAGACCGCCATATAAAAGAAAAAGATTTCGTAAGGTCGGTTCAGCTGGAGCTATTTTTGGTAATGATATAAAAAATTCATCGTATAGATTTTGAAAAATAGACAGGTTCTTGGTGGATTGTGCTTGCGAAAATTGCTCGTATGCTGTATCAAGTTGATCGATCCACGCTTTAAAAGAATAGTGGTTAGAAAGAGAAGACCGCTTTTTTTGCTGGATAAATAAGTTTTTTGCCTCTGCGCTTCTCCATTCTTCAAATAGCGTTGTTAGCGGCTCATATTGGGCATAGAGAAAGAAAACCAAAGCAAATTGATGTTGGCAAAAATCAGCGTCATTGCATGTACACGAGCTGTTGAGTAAGTTATTTTTATCAATTGTTGTGGTAAATCCATCTACGCGGTTAGAGATGGTCTCTGCGTCTTGCTTTAGGTCATCGATTGAAATCTGTCTATATAATTGGAGCCCATCAGCAGCTTTTGCTTTATAAATTGAATTGTTGTAGGGAAGAGTAGAAATAAAATTTGATTTTAATTTATAAATAAATTCGGTCATTTGACTCATCCTTTCAAAATGGAAGCGATGTAGAATTTCGTGACAGTTATAATAAGGTTATTATAAAATACATTTATATGAATTGTAACAACCATGGATTTAATGGGAGGTAAATGAAATGACAGTACGTAAAGCAATCATACCAGCTGCGGGATTAGGAACACGATTTTTACCTGCAACGAAAGCGCAACCAAAAGAAATGTTACCGATTGTTGATAAGCCAACGATTCAATATATCATTGAAGAAGCAGTAGCTTCTGGTATTGAAGATATTTTAATTATTAGCGGTCGCGGCAAACGTGCAATTGAAGATCACTTTGATAAATCATATGAGCTAGAAGAAACGTTAGCGGCTAAAGAAAAATGGGATATGCTTAAAGAAATCCAAGAGATTTCAAGCCTAGCCAATATTCATTACATTCGCCAAAAGGAACCAAAGGGGTTAGGGCACGCGATTAACTGTGCAAGAAGCTTTATAGGTAATGAACCTTTTGCTGTTTTACTGGGTGATGATATTGTACAATCAGACAAGCCTTGCTTAAAGCAGCTTATGGATGTTTATGAAGAGCACCAGTGTACGGTAGTAGGTGTGCAGGAAGTGCCTCGTCAAGAAACGAATAAATATGGAATTATTGGGATTGAAGAGTCAATACAGGACGATGTATTTGAAGTGAATACGTTAGTAGAAAAGCCAAATCCGGCTGATGCACCTTCTACGTACGCAATTATGGGAAGATACATTTTAACACCTGAAATCTTTGATATTTTAAGTCAAGAAAAAATTGGTGCTGGCGGAGAAGTACAGTTGACAGATGCGATTTTACAACTAAACGAATCTCAACGTGTACTAGCTCACTATTTCCAAGGTAACCGCTATGATGTAGGAGATAAGTTTGGCTTTATTAAGGCTACAGTGGACTTTGGTTTACAAAGAGATGAGCTGAAAGAAAAACTAATGGACTACTTTCAAACAATTGTAAAAGATAAATAATTATAGTAGAAGAACTAGCGCACTGCAACTAGTGCGTTAGTTCTTTTGGTTTAGAAAAAAACTGAAAAAGATAAATCGTTTGTTCGGTGATGAACAAAACAAAACTGATGCATAATATAAATAAGAAGACAATTTGAATGGTGTTTTTATATAAAAGCTATCATGATGCAACAATTTTCGATATAATATCATGTAGGTTTCATTTATAAAGTATGTCATATAAAGGAGATTTTCTGTAATGGCAAAAAAATTATGTGTAGTTGGCTTAGGGTATATTGGTTTACCGACAGCCGTTATGTTTGCAAATCATGGTTTACAAGTTCACGGCGTTGACGTAAACGAGCATGCAGTCAACTTAATTAAAAATAAACAGCTTCATATAGAAGAGAATGGACTACAAGAGCGCTTAGAAGAAGCAGTCGATAAAGGTCTATTCACAGTTAGTACAACACCTGAAGAAGCGGATGTATTCATTATTGCAGTGCCTTCGCCAATTAATAATGATAAAACAGCTAATTTAAACTATGTAAGAGAAGCAACAAAGTCAATCGTTCCTTATGTTCGTAAAGGGAATCTTGTTATTTTAGAATCAACGGTTCCTCCTCGTACAGTGGAGGACGTGATGCTACCCGTTTTAAAAGAAACAGGACTAGCGTTTGGAACAGAATTATTCGTGTCTCATTCACCTGAGCGCGTTATTCCAGGTAAAGTATTTGAAGAACTGGTAAATAACGATCGTATTGTGGGTGGAATTAACGAAGAATCAAGTCGTTTAACAGTAGAATTATATAAAGTATTCGTAAAAGGAAATATTCACGTAACGGATGCTACAACGGCTGAAATGGTCAAGGTTATCGAAAACACGTACCGTGATGTGAACATTGCTTTCGCAAATGAGTTAGCTAAAATTAGTGAAAAGCTCGGTGTCAATGCTTGGGAAGCGATTAAGTTAGCGAACTATCATCCACGTGTAAATATTCATTTACCAGGGCCAGGTGTAGGAGGACACTGTATCGCAGTTGATCCATGGTTCTTAACAGAGCTACAGCCTGAGCTGGCGAAAATTATCTCTCTTTCTCGTCAAACAAATGATTCAATGCCAGAATACACGGCGCTAAAAGCAAAAAGTATTCTTGATGCAAAAGGCATTCAGCACGGTCGCGTTGCGGTATTAGGTCTAGCGTTTAAAGGAAATATTGATGATATGCGTGAAAGTCCATCAACGGATGTATTAGCACATTTAGATAAGCTAAATGTTGATTACACAGCGTTCGATCCACATATTAAAGAAAATAAAATTGAAAAGCAAACACAGGACTTAGAAGAAGCTGTAACTCATGCAGACCTAATCTTAATCCTAACAGACCACAACGAATTTAAAGAAATGCTTCCATCTGCAGTTGAAGACAAAATGCGTACCAAAGCTATCTTTGATACAAAAAATTGTATTCAACGTGATGCATGGAAAAAAGCAGGATTTGACGTTGTGTTATTAGGTGATTCTAAAGTTTCTACGATATAAGTATAATAAGGGTAATGATAATGAAAGACGGGCTGTAGCCTGTCTTTCATTACGAACGAACACAAAATTTTAGTATCTTTAAATAGGTGATTTGATGAAAGAAAATATCTTAGGTGTAGATGTATGTCACGACACGTATGATGAATTAGCAGCAAAGCTAATGGAAGATATTAATCAACGGAACACTTCGTTTATTGTAGCCATTAATCCAGAAAAAATTATGAAAGCTCAAGAAGACGAGGAGCTACGTACGTTGTTAAATAAAGCAACATACCAAATTCCAGACGGTATCGGTGTTATTTTGGCTTCTAAGCTTCGTAAAGGCAAAATACGCGAGCGTGTAACGGGAATTGATATGATGATGAAGCTTTGTGAAACAGCTACTGTAGAAGGGAAGCGAATCTTCTTGTATGGTGCCAAGCCAGGCATAGCCAGAGAGGCGAAAGTCAAGTTAGAAGAGAAGTTTCCTGGTATTCAAATTGTTGGCGTGCTTGATGGATATGAAAAAGACAAGCAGGTAATTGAAACAACTATTAATGAATCAAAAGCAGATATCGTTTTTGTTGCATTAGGAAGTCCAGCTCAAGAAAACTGGATTCTAGCGAACAAAGATCATCTATACCCTTCAGTGTACCAAGGAGTAGGAGGATCGTTTGATGTGATTTCTGGTCGTTTAAACCGTGCTCCAGAAGTTTTTCAACGATTTGGGTTAGAATGGTTGTATCGTTTAATAAAAGAGCCATGGCGTTTGAAAAGACAACTAGCACTACCAAAGTTCTTACTTAAAGCGCTAAAAGGATAACAAAAAGGAGAGCCCCCTGCAACGGGAGGCTCTCCTTTTTGTTACGCTTCTTTTTTATCTTTGATTTCTTCTGTTAACTGATCTAAGCTGTGACGAACGTTTCCTTTACCAGAAAAGTTTTCAATCAGTTCTTTAACATCTAAACCGGATGAAGCTTTTAACGATTCCTGTAAAGTAGACATTAGGTTGGTAGCATAGCCAGTTACTTTATTGGCGCCTCCACTTTCACCCGAGCTACCTGTATCGACAACTGTAATCTTATCAATATTAGATAAAGGTGCAGCAACTTGCTTCGCATATTCTGGAAGCATTTTGATAATCATATCCAAGATAGCTGCTTGACCGAACTGTTCAAATGCTTCTGCTACTTTTTGTTTTGCTTCCGCTTCTGCAAGACCTTTTAAGCGAATGATTTCAGCTTCTGATTCACCCTGAGCACGCTCAGCATCGGCTTTTGCAAGACCATCAACACGAACGCGTTCTGCTTCTGCTTTAGCCATTGTTTCAACACGATACTTATTTGCATCCGCTTCTGCAAGCTGTTTGGCTTTTTCAGCAGCAGCAGCCTGCTCAACTGCGTAGCGGTCCGCGTCGGCTTTCTTTTTAACTTCAGAATCGTATTGGCGTTCACGACGAAGAATTTCTTTTTCTTCTAATTCAATTTGTTTTTGACGCTCAATAATACGAATTTGCATTTCATGTTCTGTTACTTCTTGTTTTGCACGAGCTGTTTCTAAGTCGTATGCTTGGTCAGCACGAGCTTTTGCAATATCTTGTTCACGGCGGTATTCAGCCGTTTTTAATTGGTTCGCTTTTTCCGCTTCCGCAATTTCGGTATTTCTCTCTAGCTCAGCTTTTTGAGCATCCTTATGTGCTTCTGCACGCTTGATTCTCGTTTCTTTTTCAGCCTCGGCAGTAGCGATATCAGCATCACGTTTTACCTGAGCAATACGAGGCTTACCAAGCGACTCTAAGTATCCGTTTTTATCACGTACATCTTTGATTGTAAACGAGACGATAATAAGCCCCATTTTCGCTAAGTCTTGAGACGCAACGCGCTGTACTTCTTGTGAAAATTTCTCGCGGTTTTTATAAATTTCTTCTACAGTCATTGATCCCAAAATCGAGCGTAAATGTCCTTCAAGAACTTCACGCGCTTCCGTTTCACGATCTTCTTTGGCTTTACCTAAGAACTGTTCAGCTGCTGTAGCAATTTCTGATATAGAACCGCCTATTTTAATAATAGATACACCATCGGCCATCACGGGTACACCTTGTTCTGTATATACTTCAGGTGTTGATACTTCTAATTTACTTGATAATAAGCTTAATGGTTCAGCTTGTTGAAATACGGGTAATACAAATGTACCTCCGCCTCGCACAATTTTAATTTTGTTTCCAGATTCGTCAACGTGAACATTCTTTGATCCTAAATAGCTACCTGTGACAATTAGTGCTTCATCAGGACCTGCAGTACGATATTTGGTAATAAATACTCCAATCAATACAATTAATAAAAAGACAACGATTCCAGCAATAATAAAAATGGACATAAATATCCTCCTCTTGATTATGAATTTGGTAGTGTGTAGTTGGTCGGTTCGTAAGTAACAACAACCGCATTTCCGTTTTTGATTTCAACAATCAATACTTTGGTACCTGACAAAATTTCTTGATTTTTTAAGCTAATGGCTGGCTTTGAAATAGTGCCACTTACGTCTTTAACAACAACTTCACCGTATCCATCAATGGGAATAGGAATGATGAGTTCGCCAATTCGACCTTGAAGAGATGACTCTGTAAAAGCAATTGATTCTTCAGCAGATGATAAAGGAATAAGAACAAAGATATTGAGTAGTGTTACAAGTAATAGGGCAATAATTGCAGAGACAATCAGATTTAAAATACTGGAAAATAGCTGTAGTTGTTCCAAGATATAGCCGCTTGCACTGAAGATTGTAAAAAAGGAAAAAATGAGCGTAGGATTTAATCCAGGGATACCTTCAAATAATGCATCCAGTACGTCACCGAATAGAATGTATAAAAAGGTAAGGGTACCAAAACCAATTAGTGTGTAAAGATAAATTGTCTGAATAGGCACCGAGAGCAGTTCCAATTTGAAAACCTCCCTTCATTTGATTCTTATAAAAGGTAATACGCTCAGAAAATGGAAAAGTTTCATTTTTTATAAAAATAATAATATTTTTTCATCTTTTATCTTTAGATGCTGCAGTAAATAAGCAGTTGATTAATTCATCCATTCGAATGTTCGTATATTTGCAAAGACTGTTAAATACAATAGGTAGGGTGTTGGTTAGTAAGAGAAAGATAGAAGAAAAACATAATTAGATGTGTATTAAATGATAGATACATAGAGAGAGTTAGTTTAAGGTTTATGAAGACAAATTCTTATTTAAGTAGTAAAATCAATATGGTATAATCCAGTTTAGGAGAAAACTAGTCAAAAAATTTTGTCCAATAGCTCGCTCATATGTAATATTATCCAAATCTAAATAACAGTAACATTTACTGCGATTTTGGTTAACATAAACCTGAGGAGGGTCTACATGTTATATTTGACCTTGTTTATTTGTTTTATTTCGTCTATTTTAGTCACTCCGCTTGTTAAAAAATTAGCATTTAAAATAGGTGCAACAGATAAGCCAAATCAACGAAAAGTTCATCAAAAAATTATGCCTCGTCTTGGAGGATTAGCAATATTTATTAGTTTTTTAATCGGTTATTTTCTTTTACAACCAACTAGCCCTTACGCTTTAGCAATTATCATCGGAAGTTTCATTATCATTATTACGGGTGTGTTAGATGATATGATGGAGCTTTCAGCAAAAATTAAGCTAAGCGGTCAATTGCTTGCAGCGTTAATCGTGGTGGTATATGGCGGTGTACAAGTTCAGTATATCAACCTTCCTTTTAATGGTAGTCTTGAACTTGGCGTTTTGAGTATTCCTCTTACAATTATTTGGATTGTGGGGATCACAAATGCCATCAACTTAATTGACGGATTAGATGGTCTTGCAGCAGGAGTTTCCTCAATTGTATTAATTACAATTTCAGGAATGGCCATTATGATGAACGACGTGTTCGTAACGAGTATGGGCTTTATCCTGTTAGGAAGTACGCTTGGGTTCTTGCTTTATAATTTTCATCCAGCCAAAATCTTTATGGGAGATACAGGAGCACTTTTCTTAGGGTACATGATTTCGGTTTTATCTCTGTTAGGATTTAAAAATGTTACGTTAATTTCATTAATCGTTCCGGTTATTATCCTCGGTGTACCAATTTCAGATACGTTCTTTGCAATTATTCGCCGTATCGTTAAAAATCAGCCGCTTTCGGCTCCTGACAAGTCGCATCTGCATCACTGCCTGTTGCGCTTAGGATACAGCCATCGCCAAACGGTGCTAATTATTTACGGTATGAGTGCGATTTTTGGTTTAGCAGCCGTTATCTTTTCTCAGGTACAAACCATGTGGGGTTCGTTCCTAGTTCTCGCCATTTTAATTTTTGCAATTGAAATCATTGTGGAGAAAATTGGTCTGGTAGATAAAACATATCGACCACTACTCAATATGTTTCAAGCGCTACGATATAAATAAAAAAGCCTGTCGGCTCGAGGGACTGACCCC